>JANTHG010000060.1 GCA_024762535.1 Calditrichaceae bacterium | reverse complement strand
CCTGTATTTGAAAATACTCTTTCGGATGTGTATGCTAAAATTAAATCCGTTTCCATCGATTATGCCATAATGGAAAAAGCTGATCGGGTTTGCATTTTGGAAGCCTCGTTCGAATGGAATGATTTGGGTTCCTGGGAAGCAGCGTATAATATTTCGGAAAAGGATAAAGACGGGAACGCCGTGCAGGCTAAAGCATTCCAGGGTATTGACGCGCATAATAATTTTATTTATTCTACCAAAAAATTGGTTGCTGCTGTAGATGTGGATAATTTGGTTGTAGTCGAAACAGAGGATGCCCTTTTGATTTGTAAAAAAGATCAGTCCCAAAAAGTTAAAAATGTAGTGGATGCTTTGCGCCGGAAAAAATTAATTGAATATTTGTAGGCCGGTATATGGATAAAGAAAAAATATTTGCCGATTTGCTCACTTTATTGGATGAGCTTTCAGTTACAGTAAAATACGATCGCGGCAATTTTAAAGGGGGATTAGTAAAGTATAGGGAAGACAGCTTGTATTATGTCAATCGTAAAGCAGATATTGATGCCAAAATACAAAATATTGTGAATGAGCTAAAACAAATTGATATTCCCAGGGATCTCTTATCCGAAGAGATCGCAGCGGCTTTTCCCGAGTTGCTTCATAATAATAATAATTAAAGAAATTTTATGATAGAGGAGGCGTATTATGGAATTTAAAGGTAGAGGGGCTGAACGTGTTCAAACCGATAACCTTTTGGCTTTTACTGTTATTGCTAATGAGGGGCAACCCATATATCAGGGAATGGCTAAAACATTAAATATTAGTCGATCGGGAATTGCTCTGGAATATAACGTACCTTTTGAAAAAGGATACCGCATTGAGCTTAGTATTGGCATGGGTGCTGAGGTTGTTAAGACCACCGGAACAATTATGAATGTAGCAGAATTAACACCCGGTATTTTTCAAATTGGTGTACAATTTGACTATTTAACAGAAGAGGATTTAAATGCTATTGCCATGGTTTATCCTTCTGTACTTCAATAGAATTTAAAATATCGTTAAATAGATGATTAAACGATAATAATAAGAATTTCACATTTTTCATTAACCCGATCGTTCAACATGCCGAAATATTGAAATAACGTTTGGAATATTTCTTACCATATAGTATATTCGATACCAATTTAAGCACTAAAAAATAAGCTTTTTTCATGTTTTGTGATATTTGCCAATGCAGGAGCAGGAAGAAGCTAATAAAATAGTGTTCATCAATTAATCCAACCACATATCTATTATAATCTGTAAAAGGAGGGTGTATAGTGCGTCTTTTTACCGTTTTGCTTTTACTTGTATTTGCTTTTAATGCCTTTGCAGGCAACAAGAAAACCTTAAAAGTTAATAAGGTTAGCCTTTCAAAAAAAGAAATTAAAGGGTATTCCATAGCTAAATATTTGCATGAACCGGTTGATCATCAACTAAATAACGAAGATCAGAAACTCTTTAAAAATACACAAACACAAATAGAATCCCGCAATGGCGAACATTTTTACACAGCAAAAATCGATTCATCCCGCAATGGCTTTGGCTGGTTAAATGCAGGTATTCGCTCACTCGATCGCTATAAAGGCACCGATGCTTCCTTCGTGGATGTGGATTTTTTGGCTTTGGGTTACAGGCAATTTATTGTTAGTAATCCGGCTACAGGGATAATAGGTGCTACTACTATAAACGTTGCAGATGGGCTCCAGGCAGGTACGTACTATCGTCATGTGGAGCTGAATCAGGATATAGCGGCCGGAACAGTTGGCGGACGTTATCCCGGTGTTGTTGCCTTGGATCGTCCTTTTATCGCTTTTAATCAGTATATCAGTGGCAATGCAGACACTTCACCTGCCATTTCCAGCCCTTATCTGATTACAGACTTTTTGTCTTATGGTGATAATGGAGGGCTTTGGACTTCTTCTATGAAAATGGACGAGGGGTATCAGCATGACGGGTTTGATCAGAATCGTCTCTGGAATGGATCCGTTTCCATTGTTAAATCCTCGGATGAAACTTACCATTATGCCGGTGTGTATCGTAACTGGACCATTTCCGGTGAGAGTCAACCGCATGAATATGTAATTTTAAATGCGGAATCAGCCGATCCTACCAGCGGCTGGACCATTGATACGACACCTGCTCTGGTTGATACAATGGATTTTATGTTGTATCCCGTGCTTTCTATGAATAAAAATGGCTTTGGCGCTTGCGTGGGTATAGGGCATCAGGGACCGCATGCCGGTGATACATTTTATATGAGCGAGCTCCGGATAATGGTTAAAGCAACACAGGACTATGGGAAAACCTGGACAGCCACGCGTGAAGTAAGCTGGGCGGAATTGGGGATTCCTGAAAATATTGAAGAAGCAGATTCTATTTTAGTTCCGGCCAATCCGGATGATCCCAATGATACGACCTATGTTGTTTACAGTGGACCTGCCTATCTCGCTATTCCAAACAATCATGCCCTGGATGTGGTTGTGTCGGAAGATGATGATATTTATGTGGGTTTTGATCTGACATGGGGGCCGCAGGCCGGTGAATCCTCTTACTATCGTAATGCTGCCTGGTGTGGTGTACATGCAGCTATCAGCAACGATGGCGGAGAAAATTTCCATGATAGTCATATTGCCATCAATAACGGTTTTTTTGTAGGTGATTCTTCCAGCGCCGATGCAGGGGATAACTTTGTTTTCGATTCGGAAGTGGATTTGTCTCTGGATGAAGCCGGGAATATTTATGCCACCTGGCTGGATCGTCCTAATACCGATATCGAAGTGGCTGAGCATCTGCGTTATGACCGCCCGAATCAGGAAATTCTTTTAAAAACGGATGTCTATACAGCTCGTAGTTTAGATGGCGGGGAAAACTGGAGCTGGAAAATGAATGTCACCAACACCAAGAGTGTGGATGAATATGAATTAAAAGCAGCGCGTCTGGCCGATCGCTCCGGGAATGGTAAAATTTATTTTGCCTATTGTACAATCGATCCCAACACATCGGTTGAACAGGGGTTGGCAGATTCATACACGTATCGCACGAATCGAATTTGGGTCGGTGAAGGCTTTAATTATCCCGATTCCGATCTTGTCAGTATAGACGATGGACAACCTGTGGTAAGCAGAGATTTTACTCTTGATCAAAATTATCCCAATCCGTTTAATCCCGCTACATCTATCCGGTACCATTTAGCGGCAGCAGCGCGTGTTCAGTTAACCGTATATAATATGTTGGGGCAAAAAATCCGGACGCTGGTTAATGAAAAGCAAAATGCAGGCGCTTACAAAGTTCAATTTGACGGCACGGATTTGGCCAGCGGTATCTATTTTTATCGTTTATATGCTAATGGCAAAACTCAAATAAGAAAAATGATTTTAATGAAGTAGAAGTCTTGTCCGGCCCGCCTGGTGGGCCGGGTATTTATTTGCTAATCAATTAATCCAAATAAGGAGGCGTTATGAGGGGTAAAGTTACAGTGTTTTTTAGTTTTTTATTCGCGTTTGCCATGTTGGCAACGGCAGCGGATAAAATACCTGCAAAGAAAGTGACACAGCCGTATAAACTATCGGCAAAAGTGAAGCGGCTTCCGGTAGAAAAAATAACAAATACAAATTCATCGGTTCAGCAAGTGGCTAAAACAAACGGTGTTCGCAGTACGGCCGCTGCTGATATGATGCATGTAGGTACTTCCGGAAACGGTTATGGTTGGTTGATGACTATGCAGCGCTCTCTGGGCCATTATGTGGGGACGGATATTTACACTAGTGAGAATCTTGACTATTTATTGGTTGGTTTTCGCGGCCATGGCGATGGTAACGCGGATATGGCTGTTGGCGAAGTAAATGTGGATGCCGGGCTGTCCAATGGAACGCTTACCGTTTGGGAAGGCGCCGACGCTGTGAATAATAGTATAGATCCATGGGGAAGCGGTGCGCGTTATCCGTGTGTGGTTGCGCTGGATCATCCGATAATTGGTTTTAATCAATATGTAGGTGATGTTAACAGTCCTGCTGATCCTGCTTTTTCTCATCCGTACATGGTAATGGATTATTCTACCTATGGGCCGAGTGCGGGTGGCTGGTCAACTCCTGATTTCCAAATGGATGTGGGTTGGTTAAATCCCACATTAAACACACTTAGCACAACCCCCAAAGAAAATCGTTTATGGAATGGCCCTATATCTGTAGTGCTGGGTAACGACGGTGTATATCACTGGGTAGGCGTTTACGATACATGGTACACCGATTTGGAGAACCAACTCTATCATACTAAGAATGAGAAATATATTATGAATGCCCATTCTATTGATGGCGATATGGCCGATGGTTGGGTTTTGGGCCAGGATGAGGGCAATGATCCGGTATGGATTGATACCTCAGCTGTCCAGTTAGCTCGCTGGGGCGTTGATTTAAATTCCAGCGGGTTTGGTGTGATTGCCGGTCCGGGCGCTCTGGGTGGAACCAATGCAATCAATACATACGAAGATATTCGGATTACTTATGCAACGACAACAGATTTTGGGCTGACTTGGTCTGCTTGGGATACGGTCAGCCTGGTAGGTTTAGGCATTGATCCTATGGTGCATTTAACGGATTCTATTTATGTTCCATCTCCCACCGGTACCGGTTCAATACTATATCAGGGCCCGGCCTTTATGGGTAATAATACGGATATGAGTGTTATGGTGGATGATAACAACAGTATATATGTTTCGTTTACCAATTTATGGGGCGCCCCGGGTGAAAGCGGCTGGTATCCCAATTATAAGTATACAGGCGTTCTGCTGGCTAAAAAAGTGCAGGGTAGCGATTGGGGAGCTGCTCGTATTATGTACAATAACGGAATCTGGGTTGGCGATGATGATCTTGGCCAGTCACCTTATTTCCTCGATAATGAGTCACAATTAAGTATGGATGAATCAGGAAATATTTACTGTGCATGGCTCGACCGTCGCCGTACCGGTACCCAAATCAGCCGATTTGCTAAATATTCGGATCCGGATGATAACAACGGGACCGTTTATAATGACTATAAAACAGATGTATATGCATCGCATTCCGTTAATGGCGGGCAGGACTGGTCGGAACAGATTAATTTAACAGACACGCCCTCTTCCGATGAATATGAATTGAACTTAGCTTTAAAATCCCGTAATCAGAACGCAGCAACAGAAGGCGATTATGGTCGTATTTGGTTTGCTTATGTCATGGCAGATACGGTCGGCCACGATCCGGCTACGGATGCCATGATCGAAATGACTAATGAAGTATGGGTTGGTGAAGGTCAGGGTTTCAATCCGCCGGCGGCTATTGGGGACGATAATCCAAGCGTAGCGACGAACTACAGCTTACAGCAAAATTATCCGAATCCCTTTAATCCGGTAACAACGATTAAATATAGTATGCCTATGCGCGGCCAGGTTACTCTTACGGTTTATAATGCTCTTGGACAGAAAGTAAGCCAATTAGTAAATGCTGTTCAAACAGCAGGCGAACATTCCGTCACTTTTAACGCGGCCCATTTGGCCAGCGGTATTTACTATTATAAAATAGTAACTGGTAATTTTGTTCAGGTTCGGAAAATGGCATTGCTCAAGTAAGGAGTGTTTTTATTAGGAATTCCTTTTAAATACAAATGGCGGGATATTTCCTGCCATTTGTTTTTAATTAACTTTAAAACAATGATAGCTGGAAAAACAGGACAACTATTTTTATGAAAAGAACTGTCTTAGGAATTTTGGGGTTATTTCTACTGCTTACGGAACTCTTTGCCGGTACGACGGGAAAGATAGCCGGTCATGTAGTGGACTCAAGGACAAATGAACCTTTGGTTGGTGCAAATATCACTATTGATGGATTGCAGCTTGGTGCATCAACCGATGCCGATGGAGATTATTATATTATTAATATCCCTGTGGGTACGTATTCGCTAACGGTTAGCTATATCGGTTATGAAACGATTAAACACCCCGGTGTAAAAATTATTATGGATCAAACCACCAAAGTTGATTTTCGTCTCGGAGAGGCCATTGCCGAGGGTGAAACCATAGAAGTGGTTGCTGAATCGTTTAAAGTTCAAAAAGACGAAACGTCTAAGAAAATTACGATTCAGTCAGAAGACATTCAGGCCATGCCTGTAAAAGATTTTTCTGAATTGATCACAGCACAGGCCGGAGTGATTCCCATTGAAAGCAGTATTCAGGGCATTGCCGGATTTGAAGACCGTGGTATTGAAGAAATTCATGTTCGTGGGGGACGTTCCGGTGAAATTGGTTATACCATTGACGGTATGTACATCCTCAATCCTTTTTACGGTTCCAAATATTCAGGAACCGAATTAAATGATTTTGCCGTGGAACAAATGGATATCAAAACCGGCGTGTTCGATGCCGAATATGGCGGCGCAATGTCCAGTATGATTAATATCATTACGAAAGATGGTGGGGATCATATCAGCGGACAGATACGTGTCCTTACCTCAAACTTTGGAAATTTACCAAATCTGACTAACCGTAACATTGATCCCAATTCTGAAGTTAACTTAGCGCCTCAGGAACAAGATCGCTTGAGAGATTATCGTAAAATTACAGCAGGTGTTGGCGGCCCCGTACCGTTTACCAACGGAAAGCTTCGTTTTATTACCACCGGACATAAACAAAGCAGCGCGTATCATGTTTATAAATTTGATAATGATGTGTATCATTCGGATGAACCGGTCGATTCTGAAAACAATTTGCATCTGAATAAGTTAGATACCATTGCCGGTTGGCATCAGATGGGTTTCCGGCATGGCTGGGATATTTACAACAAACTGACCTGGAATATGAACAATGCAATGAATCTTTCCATGTCTTTTTGGAATATTGAGAACACTTTCAGGTCGGCCAATCTTTCCAATTATGCCTATCAGTATTATGAAAAAGGGCGTAATATTGTAACTCAGAGTTCGGACCGCCAAACATTGATGTTTAATCATCAGCTTTCTCAAAAAACATACTACGATCTGCGGTTTTCACGCTTTTACCAAAAAATGTTTATCGGTGTAACCGATGACGGTACCGTGAATGGGCGCTATCTGAGTCCCGATGAGTATGAACGCCCATCGGTGGATGACGATTATGAAAACAATCCCTATTGGTATGAATATTATATTAGTGGCCATGATCGCTACTATCATACCAATTATGCGGAAACATACGAAGGTTTTTTTGATGTTTTGAGTCAGGTGACCAAACACCATCAAATTAAATTTGGATCCTCTTATCGCCAGCATACCATCATGATCGATGAAATACAGCTGCCCTGGCTGAATACACCTTATGTGGAAAAATACAAACGCCACCCCGAAGAAGCGAGCATCTACCTGCAGGATCAGATTGAATATGAATATATGACCATTCGTCTGGGCTTGCGTTTGGATATGCTGAATGCGCACGATGCCTACTGGAAAGACCCCTGGGCCAAGCCGGAAGACAAAGAGCTCGTTAAAAGCAAATGGCAGTATAACTGGAGTCCGCGTCTGGGTTTTTCGCATGTGATAACAGATAACGCTACTTTTACCTTTGGCTACGGTCAGTTTACACAAACACCAACGTACCGAAATAAATATTTGAATCCTACGAAGGATATTAAAACCTATTCTCCTCTTGTGGGTAATGCCGGTCTGATCATGGAACATATGACCGAATATGAATTTGGTATTAATGTGGGTGTTAGTGATAACACAATTGTACAGTTGCTGGGCTGGTCCAAAGAATATTCGGATTTAACTTCTACGGAACGGGTTCCTCAATTTCCGTATTCGTATACAATCGCTCTGAATACGGATTATGCAACTGCGCGTGGAGTGGATTTGGTGGTACGGCACAATACTCAAAACTCATTTTTTGTTTTACAGTACACCTATTCCCGTGCAACGGCAAACCGTAAAGATCCCTGGGAAGGTTATCGCGAAACGGATACGCCGCGAACCATGCCCAAGCGTGAAATTTTAATGTCTTACGACCGTACCCATGATATCAGTGTATCGTACATGTACCGTCTTAAAAAAGACGAAGGTTTGTCCGTCATGGGCATGCATCCGCTTTCCAGCACAACTACCAATATCATGTTCCTGGCACGCAGCGGGTTCCCATATACGCCTGTTGTGGGTAATGTGGCCGGTGAAACCAATTCCGAACGCGGCCCGTGGAATCTAACGGCCAATATGAATTTTAGAAAATATTTCGATTTATTCGGAACCAAAGTGATTTTTGGTATTATGGTTCAAAATCTATTTGACTGGAGTAATCCGATTGATATCTATTCTACAACCGGTAAAGCCAATGACCCCGGTGCGCGTATTAATCAGTTGATCGAAATGGGCTATTATTCAAAGACCCTTTTTGATCAGCCTTATCGTTACAGCAGGGGACGTCAGATTGATTTTTCTTTGGAATTTGATTTTTAGTTTGCTAAAGGAGATACAGTGATTCGATTCAATAAAATAATATTTTTGTTAAGTTTGGCGGGAATCGTATCGGTTTTTGCTATGGAACCGATACGAAACTCTGCCAGCCTTTCCAAGAACCAGGGCGCAATAGATGACCCGCTCCTTAACAGAGCCCGCGCTTATCTGGACAAAGGGAAACTAAAAATAGCCGTAGAAAATTACGGGATTTTTTCCGGTACAGCTTCTCCCCAGGGACAGTGGGGCGATTTCCAGTATATATCCAACCTCTCTTTAATGGTTGGAGTTCCGGGAAAGGATGCTAATGGGAATCCCTATGAATGGGCTGTTGGCCCCAAACAGGTTTATAATATTAAAGAGCAGAGTCTCGATCCTGTAGGTACTGACACAACGTATTGGGGTGCTACTGTTTCCGAATCCTGGTTCGACCGCACACCCAACCTAAACCGAACCGATTGGGAAGCGGTAGATTATTCACGTACAAAGCTTCACAATCCCCTCGCTACGGCCGGAGATTATTACGGCTCTCTTGGGATGTATACCAATGTGGAAGATCAGTACCCGCTTATTGCCACCAGCGATATTCCGGAAACCTGGCCCGGTATCGAGGGTGAACGTTTCTGGCCGGGGCCATGGGCTATTGATCCGGCAGATACTTCCGGTACAAAACAAATGGAAGGTGTGTTTGTTTCGGATCAGGATATTTATTTTGAATTTGATGACCGCTTGGCTACACGGGATGTGGACATCAATCAGGGCTATCCTATCGGTATAAAAGCTAAAGTGTCCGGATATTCCTATGGTGCCAGCATCTCAGAAGATATTATCTTCTTTAAAATGATTCTGCATAATGAATCTTCTTATACCTATCACGGAATGTATGCCGGATTCTATTTTGATGTGGATTCGTATAACCGTTTAGCCAACGGCAGTTATGCAGGCCGTACCAATGATGATGATATGATGAGTTATAACACCGATTGGGATTTTGGTTATATTTATGATTTGGATGGTGACCACAGCAATCCTTATGTCGGTGACAAGCATCTGGCTTACTCTGCCGTTAAACTACTCGATACGCCGGTTGCTACCGAACCCATTGATTTGGATGCGGACGGTACACCCGATGTGTATCCCGGAGATAAACTCGGTCTGACCAGCTGGCATTGGTTTGACTGGTACTTCCGTCCCGGTGCGCGCGATGAAAGCCCCAATGGCGGCCCCTGGTCCGGTGACGGACAGACACCGGTGGCCCCCAACAAAGAAGAAATTCAGTATAAAATTCTTGCCGGAGACACGACAAATTTAAGTACGTACGACTCTACCTATTATTTTCATCCGTTACGAAATAATGTAGGGTATGGCGAACTCAATCCCCGTTTTGATTCCGTTGAAGGATTGTTGTATGAGCATGAAAAAGGGTTGGATTGTGTGTTTATTATGGGATCCGGGCCCTTCACCATGGCGCCGGGTGACTCCGTTCCTTTTTCATTTTGTGTGATTATGGGGGAAGATGAAGCGGATTTGGTATCGAATGCTAAAATAGCGCAGTTAATGTATGATAATAATTATCAGGGTGCACGACCGCCCAAAGCGCCAACCGTTTTGGCTAAAGAAGAGGATCAAAAAGTAACCTTGTATTGGGATAATGCATCCCGCTATGACAAGGATATTATTACCGGAATTAATGATTTTGAAGGATTCCGTATTTATCGTAGTGAAGATAATGGGCTTACCTGGGGTACCAAAATGTTTGACGAAGAAACCGCTACAACCTATTGGGAACCCCTTGCTCAATTTGATTTAAAGGATGGAATTGAAGGATACGAACCCTTAAAACCGCATCGCTATATGGGGGATGATACCGGTGTTCAATATAGCTTTGAAGACACGGATGTGGAAAACGGGCGTGAATATTTATATGCAGTTTGTGCGTATGACTTTGGTTTTATTCCAAATGATCCCGTATTAGACCCGGATAGTGTGGGCGCTCATAAAGCGCTCAATTTTGAGGTGCCTTCTCTGGAAAATTATTTATCCAACAGTACGAACCTCAGCCATATCGTAAAAGCCATTCCTCATCGTCCGCCGAGCAATGCAGAGGTAGCGGATTTAGAAGTAATTCGTAAAGAGGGAACCGTAGGAAACGGTGTATTCAATGTGGAGGTTATTGATCCAAAGTCTGTAACAGGCGACGACTATGAAATTCAGTTTGATTGCAATTATCTGGATCCACCCGATAACACCATAATCGAAAATGGCAGCCAGCGTTTTACTATTATTAATACAAGCAAAAATGATACCTTAGTAAAAAACAGCAAGGAATGGGCTGCCGACCTGGCAGAACCTGAAGCGCCTCCCATTTATGACGGTTTGCGCTGGGGCGTACAAATGAGTACCGCCATTACCATGCGTCCGGAATTGGATGCTAAGTGGGGTGTAACTGCGCAGTGTACGTATAAAGTCAGCCAGGCAACGGTTTCGGCGCGTGCAACCCGCGGAAATTATGAATTCTATTTTACACAAGATGAAGCGGATACTGTTTTTACTTCTCCCGCATTTAGCGGAGTGCGTTTTATGGTCCCCTTTCAGCTATGGAATACATTAACAGGCAAAAAAGCGCGTCTGGTGGCTTTTAAACCGGCTTTTGAACCGGGCGTAAAATATTTTGTGTACGAAAAGAATCTACTGGAAACACCGGATGTGGATACCTATAAAAACACCTTTTCTTTTACATTGGATTGGGTTTTGCCTAATACCTATGATGCGGATGGTAAACTGATTCCAGCGGATAAAGATTGGGCACCAGGGGATACATTGTTTTTACCGGTGCGCATTCCCTTTGAAAGAGGTGATGGGTTTATCGTGAAAACCGATCAGGTGTACCGGATAAGCGATGTGGATAAATCCAATATCAAAAACGTCAAAGTCGTTCCTAATCCCTACATTGTACACGCGGGATGGGAAGATGATTATTTTGTTCGGAAAATCCAATTCACAAATTTACCTACGGATTGTAAAATAACCGTATTCACTGTTTCCGGTGAAAAGGTAATTACTCTGCATCATAATAATTCATTCGACGGCAGTGAAAACTGGGATTTGTTAACTATGAACAGACAAGAAGCAGCGCCCGGTTTATATGTGTATGTGGTTGAAGCGAAAAACGGTGAAAAATACACCGGTAAATTTGTTGTGATTAAATAGCCAATATTTAGTTTGGGAGTTATTTAAATGAAATTTAAGAATATTATATTTTTTATCCTGATTGGCAGTTTGCCGCTGTTGGCTCAAACCGAACTGTCTAAAGTGGCAACATCCATGGGACAATTCCTGAAAATCGGTGCAGGAGCCCGGGGTACGGCCCTGGGTGACGCCTATACGCCTGTTGTGAAGGACGTATCTGCCATGTACTGGAACCCTGCCGGGTTGCAGAAAATCGGCCGGACATCCATAGGCGTTTCCCGAACACAGCTCTATGCGGGTATAACAGTGGATTATCTCGGCGCCTCTGTGCCTGTTGACCCTTCAACAACGATTGGTGTATCTGTTTTATATTTAAACTCGGGTGAAATGGATTTAACCACCATAGAAGAACCCGAAGGAACCGGGCAAACATTTGACGCCGCAAGTTCCGCTTTGGGTTTTTCAGTAGCCCGTAGTTTAACCGATCGTTTTGACCTCGGTTTGACCGTAAAGTATATAACGGAGCGTCTGTTCCGTGAAGAAGCCACCACCCTCGCCTTTGATATTGGCTCACAGTTTGATACCGGAATATATGGGATGAAACTGGGTATGTCTTTGACTAATTTCGGCGGCAAAATGAAATTGGACGGCCCCGATTTAGATCGGAATTATAATAATGAAGAAACCGGCACCGAATATTCGGCCGGTTCGCGTTTAAAAACGGAAGAATGGCCCATTCCACTGGTCTTTCGCCTCGGTGTTTCGGCCGATTTATTAGGTCCGGAATCTGAAGTGATGAAAGACGAAAACAATCGTTTAACTCTCATCCTGGAAGGAAACGACCCCGTTGATAACTTGTTGCGCTACAATATGGGGATGGAATACGAATGGAATAGAGTATTTGCTCTGCGCGTTGGATACAAAGATAATTATGACGAAGCCAAATGGACAGCCGGTTTTGGTATGGATTTTAGTAAATTCGGTATCAACGGCCGCATCGACTACGCGTTTAACGATTATGGTTTGTTAGGGTATGTACATAACTATTCCTTGGAATTTATGTTTTAAAAATAACAGAATTGTAAACAACAGTTTAACCAAATGGGAGATATGATATGAAGAAAAGTGTACAGTTAGTGGTGCTGTTTATGTTTGGATTGTTTACGTTATTATCGGCTGCTGACTTTCAGCCCCAGGTGTATCCATCCGGACAAAAAACACAGATTATGGTAAAAAAAGAAACCCTCAAAATTAATAAACTCAATAAAGTTTCCGGTTATGAATTCCCCGGTGGCGTTTTCTTTCAGGAAGATTTTGAACCGGGTGGCGACTGGCACCGATGGACCAGTACTGATTTAACCGATCCGCGTCCGCAACGTGGCGATACCCATTGGATGCTGGATACCTGGGAAGCATTGGGTGATTCCAGCTGGCGGATGGCCGATACGTCTTTTGGAGATAACGGCGGCTATGACAACCATTGGTATCAGGTATTGGATACCCGTTTGATTAATGTGGCGGATACCAATGCGGTATTTAGTTTTTATCATCGTTTTAGTCTGGAAGATCCCGGTGCGGATCCACCCTATGACGGCTGGGACGGTATTAATGTACGTATTTCGGTAGACAGTGGAGCGACTTGGCAGGTATTACCGATGGACAGCTATAATGTTACGAGCATTTGGGCATTCGGGCATCCGGATCAGGGAATGAATGAAGGCCCGGGAATTGCCGGTTGGGGTGGTACGGTTGCTGACTGGCGTAAAGAAAGTATTTCTCTGATTGATTATGTGGATTCCACCCGTGCGATTATGCTACGCTTTGCCTTTGCCTCCGACATGGCCTATTCCACAAACGACGGCGCTCCGTCTTTCTTTGGCTGGGAAGTGGACAGCATTACGGTTGCTACAGCTGATAGTGTTTACTTCTTTAATGACGGGAAAGATAATGGGGATTTGACAGGAAAAGACAATCTCTTTATTCCTCCGGTTGGTGGAGACTTATGGCATGTAGTGAACTTTACAGAACCCCTGGATGTTTATGCACCGGAATTCACTCCATCCGGAACGTATGCGGCAGCATTACAAAATAGTGGTGAGACCTTCGATCCGGCAGCCACATATAATACATGGATGGATGACGTGTATGAAACCGGCCCGATTGCTTTACCGGATACAGCTCCCATTTACCTCGATTTTAACCACATACCCTTCTTTGCTGACGAAGATGAATTCCCTAATGTAGAATACTGGCGTGCTGAAGTTCGTGCGGTTGACAGTACCAACTGGGAAGCGGTTTGGCTTGGTGATAATGGCGAACAATGGGTCTTTTCCGATGGATTTGATCAGTGGATTGGGTTTGCCGCTTTGTACGGCTATCCTACGAATATGTCTCCTATGGATTTATCACGTTATGCCGGGCAGGATGTATATCTTAGATTCCGTTTTTGGTCGGATTATGATGAGCCGATTGGCTCCGGCTTACTAATTGATGATGTGGTCCTGTACAGCCCGATTAATCCTCCTGCGGTTCCGACCGGTCTAAATGTTGTAGGCATGCCTAAAGATACGACCATTCAACTGAGTTGGGATTATGTGGATGGACAAACCTATCAAATCTGGCGTACTACGCCCGGGGATCAATACATCCATTTAATTGGTGAAGTGGCCGATAGTGTTTATGTGGATACGGATGTTGATTTTTTCCAGGAATACTATTACAGTTTAAAAGCTAGTGTTAAATATGAAGGTACTTCTGATTATGTTGATCCAATGCTTGGAACACAAATCATTCCTACAACTATTAAAGAATTTGCCTATGACGATTCCGAACCGGATACCTTTGTAGTTGCCGACCGTAATAAACTGGTTTATGTAAAATTCACGCCTCCGTACTATCCGGTGGATATTAAAGGGCTTAACCTCTTTCTTGTTAAAGATGGTACTACAACGGCCGGTCAGTTTACCATTTGGGATGATGACGGTGAAAACGGAATGCCCGGTTCTAAACTGCGTAATCCTTTCAACAAAAGCGGTATGCCTGAAGGCTGGTATAAAATTATTTTTGATGACAGTACAGCCATTGATTCCGGCAGCTTCTGGATTAGCTACAAACGGTATGGAACAGGACGTATGATCGGTGCGGATACCACCGGTGAAATTGCCGGACGTACATACCTCGATACGGACAGCGGTCTTATCCAGGTGTTGGATCGGGATGCTATGGTACATGTGTTCTTTGATACTGCCCGTACCGTTCCGCCGCAAGGTATTAAAGACTTAAAGAATATGGTAGCCGATCATTATGTACTGGGTTCCAACTATCCCAATCCTTTTAACCCGGTAACGACCATTCCGTTCGTGGTTCCTGCAGCGCAGGCCGGACAGCGAGTAACGCTGAATGTCTTTAATATTCTTGGACAAAAAGTAGTTACGCTCTTTGACGGAAAAGCCACTACCGGCTTCCATCAGGTAAGCTGGAACGGCTTAAATGCCAAGGGTACAGCAGTAAGCTCGGGCATTTATATTTATCAGTTAAGCGGTAAAAATGTGACGTTAACCAATAGAATGTTACTGCTTAAATAATTATGTAGCGGATAATTTGTAATTCATAATCTCAGGGATTTCATTATCCCTGAGATTTTTTCGTTTATGATGAGGTCTTTTGTGAAAAAAATAATTGTGACATTAATACTTTTGCTTTCTCTTGCGTTCGCAGAACAAACTTACCGCCAGGATCAGTTTTTATTCTGTTTAAATCGGGACGCCAAACCACTCCAGATGCGCTACGAAGGTAAACAGCTCAAAACAGGCAACGTAAAAATTGACAAACTACTTCAAAAATACGGTATTGTTTCGTTGAAACG
>JANTHG010000059.1 GCA_024762535.1 Calditrichaceae bacterium | reverse complement strand
ATATAGTTGTTACCGATCTGAATATGCCTGTAATGGATGGTTTGGAAACGCTTCGTCGTATCAAAAAACAAAATGATGAAATTGAAGTGATAGTCATTACCGGGTTTGCAACGATTGAAAACGCTATTGGTGCCATGAAGCAGGGTGCGTTTGATTATATCACCAAACCTGTATCTCTGGAACATGTCAAAATTGTAATGAACAAATGTATCCAGAAGATTACAGCTCGTAAGGAAAATGCCGCATTACGTACTTCTAATACTCAATTGCGTGAATTAAATGAACTTAAAGATAAATTTATCACAATTACAAATCATGAATTGCGTACACCACTTGCTGTACTACGCGGCTATTTTGATTTGTTGGAAATGGAAGTAGAGCCTCTTGAGAATCTCGAGGTTAAAGAATATTTGGGCATAATAGATCATACCATTACAGAAATGATGGATATGATTGAAAATATGCATGATTTGTCGTCTTTTAAAAATTATGTAACAGAACATGATAAACGTCCGGCTAATATCAACATATTGGTTCAGGAAGTAGCAAAAGAAACGCGTGTCCTGTTTGAACAAAGAAACATTCAGTTTGTGGTTGAGACCAATGAAGCCGATCTGATGGTTAAGATTGACACTAAAATGTTTTATAAAGCGGTTCGGGAACTAATTCAGAATGCTTTAAAATATACTGAAGAAAATGGGCGGGTTATTGTACGTACCCAATATGTTCCAACACCCAATCAGGTTTATATATCTGTTGAAGATAATGGAATAGGTGTTCCACCCGAAAAGCAGCAACTGATTTTTGAACCTTTTTATGAAGTGCAGGATGTTTTACATCATTCTACATCCAAAACAGGATTTATGGGTGGCGGCATTGGTGTGGGCTTATCTCTTGTAAAAGAGGTTGTGGAATCAAACGGCGGGGAAATTGCTGTAGAAAGTACACCCGGAAAAGGTAGTACATTTACAATAATGTTACCTCGGTTTCTATCACCAAAGAATTGATCTCTTACCTTCGTATAACTATTTGTGTTTATTAAAGATTATCCATAACTTTTAACTTCAGAAATATATAGCCGGAGTTTTTATTATGCCTGCCCAATCCGCACAGGAAGCCCTGTCTCATCTCAGAGATGGCGCTTTGTTTAACTGGTATGTTATCCCACTGTTTGCCTTTGTAGTTTATGTGTACGCTGTAGAAGTGGAACGGAAAAACTGGAATCTCATTTTTGCCGGTCTGGCCTTTTGGGGTATGGACTGGTTCAATGAAATCTGGAATTCTCTGGTCTTCCATTTTACCGGTTTCGCGCCGGTTTGGGGCGCGCCGGGTGCTACGGCTTTTTTAATTCTTATCGGTCTTAATATCGAAATTTCTTTTATGTTTGCTATAGCTGGCATTGCCTTTGGGAAAATGTTGCCTACGGATAAACATTTAAAAATATTAAAAATACCGAACCGCCTTTTTTTTGCGGTTGTTAACTCCATTTTCTGTGTGTTTGTGGAAATACTGCTCAATGCAGCCGGTGTGCTAACCTGGGAATATAGCTGGTGGAATGCCGGTGCGCCCTGGTTGATTATCATTTTCGGTTATCTTCATTTTTTTCTCATATCCTACTGGGTGCACGATATGAAGGAGATAAAGCACAAAGTGCTCACCGTAAGCATTATTTTTAGTGTGGATATTTTAGCGCTTCTGGTTTTCGGTGTTGTTTTAGGCTGGATCTAAAAAAAGGGCGAATGAAATTCGCCCTTCCTTTTAGAAACGGGTTAAAGCTTTAAATTCCTGATAGCGATTTTCTAACTCTTCCATAGTGAGTTTTTTTAAGCGGTTAAAACTAAAATCTTCCACATTAAACGAAGCTACAGCGCTGCCGTAAATGAGTGCTTTTTTAAGAGTGCTCAGGCGTAAATTCCCGCTTTTGGCTATGTATCCCAAAAAGCCACCGGCAAAACTGTCACCGGCGCCGGTGGGGTCGATAACTTTTTCCAAAGGATATGCCGGAGCAAAGAAGAAAGAATTTTTATGGAACAGTACGGCTCCGTGTTCGCCTTTTTTTACGATTAAGGTTTTGGGCTTTCCCTGGCTGCTGATTTTATGAATCGCAGTAATTAAATTGGGTTCGTCGCTCAGTTCCCGCGCTTCTTCATCATTTAAAATTAAAATATCACATCGTTTAACCACTTCGTCCAGCATAGCACGTTTGCCGCTAATCCAGAAATTCATTGTATCCAGAACCACCAATTTAGGCTTTTTAATTTGGTCCAATACCTGAAGCTGAAGGGTGGGGTCTATGTTGGCCAAAAAAACATATTCGGCATTACGATACTGTGCGGGTATTTTGGGCTGAAAGCTTTCGAATACATTAAGGTAGGTAAACAGCGTATCACGCTGATTTAAATTTTTATGGTACCGGCCGCCCCAGCGGAAGGTATCGCCGCTTTCCACATAGAGGCCGTCAAAATTAACGCCGCGTTTTTTCAGGAATGAAATTTTGGATGCGTCAAAGTCCGAACCAACCACCCCTACTACATTCACCGGGCAGAAGAGACTGGCAGCGGAACTAAAATATAAAGCGGAACCTCCAAGAGAATCTTCCGCATTTCCATAAGGCGTTTCAACTGTATCCAATGCAATGGAACCTACAACCAATACACTCATTTTATTCTCTCCGTGCTTACATGTGTTCAGGAGCGGAAATGCCCAGCAAATCCAGCCCGTTGGCAATAACAATTTTTACGGCTTTTATCAAATGCAACCGTGCCACGCTTAGTTCTTTGTCTTCGGATAAAACCCGACAAACTGTATAAAATTTGTGAAATAAAGAGGCCAGTTCAAACAGATAGGTCACCACCCGGTGCGGTTCATAATTTAAGGCACTTGCTTCCACGGTTTGCGGGAAGGATATCAAATGCTTAATCAATTGCTGCTCTTCCGGTGCTGTCAGGCGCTCCAGCCTGGCAACCTGTTCAATAGTATACCCGCGCTCCGTTGCCAATTCCAGAATGCTGCAAATACGCGCATGGGCATATTGAATATAAAAAACCGGATTTTCATCCGATTGCGTTCGGGCCAGAGCCAGGTCAAAATTCAGATGCGCATTCATGTGACGCATTAAAAAGAAGTAACGGGTTACGTCCACACCCACGTCGTCCATCAGCTCATCCAGGGTGATAAAATTGGCTTTTCGGGTAGACATTTTTACTTTTTCACCATTTTCCGTGAGGGTTACAAACTGGTGAATTAATACTTTGATATGTTCGGTTTTGTACCCCAGCGCTTTTACGGCAGCCAAAACATCCGGATAGGTGGCGATATGGTCTGCGCCAAATACATCTATAATCAAATCGAATCCGCGCTTAACTTTTTCTACATGGTAGGCGGTATCCGGCAAGCGGTAGGTAGGTTCGCCTGTGCTTTTAACAAAAACCCGGTCTTGATCAAATCCAAGCTTGCTGGTTAAAAACCAGGTGGCATGGTCACGGCAGGCGATAAAGCCTTTTTTATTTAGTTCGCGAACGACTTCGTCTATTTTACCCTGGTCATATAACGAGCGTTCATTGTAAAACACGTCAAAAGAAAATCCCAGTCGTTTGATGGTTTGCTTGATTTCTGCAAAAATACTGGCTTCGGCACGATCCTTAAAAATGGTGCTTTCGGGCTGATCTTTTAAACTATCGCCAAATTCTTTAATCAGGTCGCGAGCGATGTCACGAATATATTCACCCTGATAATGGTCGTCGGGAAACGAAATGTCTTCGCCCAGTTCCTGTAAATAGCGTAATCGTACGGATTCTCCCAGTACGCGCATTTGCCGTCCGGCGTTGTTGAAATAATATTCTCGGGTTACTTCGTAGCCAATGGCTTCCAAAAGCCGCGCTACAGTATCACCTAACACTGCGCCACGTCCGTGACCAATAGTGAGCGGGCCGGTGGGATTGGCGCTTACGAATTCAATTTGAGCGCGTTTACCTTTTTGAGAAACGCTCCTGCCGAATTCTTTTTCCTGGGTTAATAAGTCGGATAGTTGTGAAAATAAATTGTCGGTAGATGCAAAAAAATTCAGAAATCCGGGT
This sequence comes from Calditrichaceae bacterium, assembly GCA_024762535.1. Taxonomy (GTDB): domain Bacteria; phylum Calditrichota; class Calditrichia; order Calditrichales; family Calditrichaceae; genus JANTHG01. The sequence continues at coordinate 11,826 of JANTHG010000059.1, read as the reverse complement.
CCGGCAATTTCGAGTTTAGAAACATAGGAAGGATTCAGCACAAACGCTTCTTTAATATCCTGAGCAATATCCACCGGCTTTTTTTTAAGATGCCGTGCCAGTTGCATGGCCAGATTGGTGGCGTAATCGCCGAATTTTTCGTCTTTGGTTTTTTGCAGAATTACAGAAACGCCTTCGATTTTATGATGCTCTAAAAACGAACTAAGTTGTTCAATGATATATTCTTTACTGGTCATGCTTCCTCATCCGAAATAAATTCCATTTTGGCATCGGCCCATAAATTTTCGATACCGTAAAACTCCCGTGATTCATGGTCTAATATGTGAACAATCACATCACTGTAATCCATCAGTACCCAGCGCAAATTTTGGTATCCTTCTTTACTGTGCGGATAAATATTTTCTAAACGCAGTTCATTGTCGATATGGTCGGTAATGGCCTTAATCTGTACGTTGGATGTTCCGGTAATAATTACAAAATAATCGGCAAACGAGGATAATCCGGTAATATCCATAATGACAATTTGTTTACCTTTTTTTTCGAGCGCCAGCTCGGATATGCGTTTCGCTGTTTCCTTTGCCGTCAAACATACCTCCGGTTAATCTTTTTTAAAAATGGGCAGGGTTTTAAAATCTTTTCCGATTACAATCGATATATCTGCAATGGGAGCGGGGTTTTCGTATGACTCTACCAAATGGTGTGAAATGCCGATTAAATCAGCCAGGTCTTTAGCCCGGGTCAGATTTTCGGCTGTTTTTAACTGGTCAATAATTTTTGTTTCTGTAACGTTAAAATTCGTTTTCCCGCGTTTGTCAAGATAGTTTCCGCTGTTTACCACATCGTAATTGTTCTTTATCAGCCGCTCAGCGAGTATTTTGGCTATACCCTGTTCACCGCAGCCGTTTAATACTTCGACCTGTATTTTTTTCTGAATCGGTGTCAACTTCATAGGTGATTCCGGGTTGGTTTGTTCCGCCGGAAGTGCCGGTTTAGGTTCGCTTGCTTTCTCTACAGATACGGGTGGTTGGGTGGTTTGTAGAAACATAGGCCAAACGTACATATATCCGGCATAACCCAGAGCAACTAAAAAGATCAGATAAAACAGAAATTTAAATACTTTTGTTCCGTAGTTGTTTCGTTTGGCCGGACGCCGGATGGTTTGAGTAGGCCGGGATTGCCGTTTACGTATGGTTTGAGTATTAATTCTTCTTCTATGTCTCAAAATCTACTGACTTTCCGTTTCACAAGTGGTACATAAAAAAGCCGAACTCCAACCCCTTTGGGCGGTGTTCGGCAAAATACATTCTATTATTTATGAATTCTTAGTAAACAAAAGGGTTACTGTATGCTCCCAAAGATGGTCTGTAATACATATACGGATTGGACTGAAACTGCAGCATAACACTGGAATGGTCGCTAAGTTTGTACTCCAGTTTGGCGCCGCCAAAAATTTTGGGCTTATTCAGATAAAAATCTTTACTGAACGTATTATAAGGTGACGTCATAATTCCTAAGTTGGTTTGCAGAAACAGGTTGTCCGAAATTTGATAGTCCATATAATTCGTATAAGCGCTTAGCATCATACTGTTACCGCCAAATCCCCCATACGACATGGAAAAAGAATGGTGCATCTGCATACGTGAAGGATCCAGCAAACCAAACAAGAGATCGCTTTGGTTGTTGCTTAAAATCCCGGAAATATTAGGCTGTCCCATATCCCGTTTAAATTGTGCATGGCTTAAAGCGGGCACTATAAACAGGAATGCCAAAATCAGGTGTAAAGAAACCATTTTTTTCATGACAGAACCTCTCTCGTTAACGGGCTAAATTATTAAACCATTGCCGGCAAATCAAATCTTTTACCAGTTAACGCCGCTGGTTCAAAATAGTTTCCGCTTCCTTAAGCTGATCAATCGTGTTAATGCCGCGGGTTTCGTCAAAATTTTTAGTTTTTACGGCCAAAACTTTTTTGCCTTCATTAATGAAAATAGAAATCACATCGGGCAGATAATATTCTCCCTGAGCGTTATCATTGGTCACATTTTTAAGTGCGGCAAACAGGTCAGTGGCTTTAAATATATAAATACCAACATTTATTTCGTTAATAGCACGTTCGGATTCGATGGCGTCTTTATGTTCCACAATTTTATATACCAAATCATTTGCATCGCGTAATACGCGGCCGTACCCGGTTGGGTCTTTCAACTCGGAAGTAAGCAGAGTAGCAAAAGCGTCGTTTTGCTGATGTGCCTGAACCAATTCTTGTAAAGTAGTTTCGGTCAGCAGAGGTACATCACCGGAAAGTACCAAAATGTCGCCGCTGTACTCTTTAAAAAACGGTTCGGTCATCTGAACCGCATGGCCGGTGCCGAGTTGCGGTTCCTGAACGGCAAAATCAACAGGCAAGTCGGCACAGGCCTGTTGTACCAGTTCGCGTTTATGGCCTACAATTAAAATAATTTTTTCCGAATTTAATGCCTGAGCCAAATCAATCACATAATGTACCAGCGGGCGGCTGTTTATTTTATGAAGAACTTTGGGTAAGTCCGATTTCATGCGCGTACCTTTACCGGCAGCCATGATAACAGTGGATAGAGAGTGCATGTCGTTTCCTTCCTATTCTAGAATAGTATTGTCAATAAGCCGGGTTTTTCCGAAATAAGCAGCTACAGCCAGTAACACAGGTGCCTCCTGAGGCATGGGCCTCCCGAGTGTTTCCGCATCGGTAAATTCAATGTAATCGATACGTGCCGATGTGTTTTTCTGAAGCAATGCTTCCATTTGTGCACGGATGGCTTCGAGGTCGCGGATGCCACTACTAAAGCTTTTTCGTGCTAATTCCAAACTTCGGTTGATGAAGACCGCTTCCTGTCGTTCTCGGATCGAAAGATATTTATTACGTGAGCTCATGGCCAAACCGTCTGCCTCGCGCACGATGGGTGCCGTTATAATTTGCACCGGAAAATTTAAATCTTCCACCATCCGGCGGATGATAATAGCCTGTTGCGCATCTTTTTGGCCGAACACGGCTACCTGTGGCTGAACAATGTTAAACAGTTTAGCTACAATGGTTGTAACGCCGCGGAAATGCGTGGGGCGGCTTTGCCCGCACAGTTTGGTTGCCAGCTCTTCGGTAATTACAAAGGTTTTGTGCTGCGGCAGATACATTTCTTCATTGGATGGATAAAAAACCGCATCCACACCTTCGGCAGCGCAAAGTTGTTCATCCCGTTTAAAATCCCGCGGATAGGCGTCTAAATCTTCTCCGGGTGCAAACTGCGTGGGGTTTACATAGATGCTAACCACAATTTTTTGGGCATGCTTTTTGGCTTCCCGAATCAGGCTTAAATGACCTTCATGTAAATAGCCCATGGTAGGTACAAAGCCAATGGAAAAACCGTTGCTGTTTTGCTGACGCGACCAGTCCCGCATCTGAGGAATGGTTTTAATAACTTTCATGCTCATTGGGAAAATCTTTATTTTTAACGTCTTCGATATAATGGGCTACGGCATCCAACAGGTTTTTACCCAGTTCGGCATATCGGCGGACAAATTTAGGTTTAAATTTATCATAGAGTCCAAGCATATCGTGTGTAACCAGCACCTGCCCGTCACAGCTATTGCCTGCGCCTATTCCAATAGTGGGGATGTGCAAACTTTGGGTGATATCTGCAGCCAGGGTAGCCGGAATCTTTTCTAATACCAAAGAAAAAACACCGGCGTCCTGTAAAAGCAGGGCATCTTCTTTTAAGCGGGTAGCCAAAGCGTCTTCTTTGCCCTGTACACCGTAACCGCCCAGCTGATGAATGGATTGTGGTGTTAATCCCAGATGGCCCATAACCGGAATGCCAATATCCGTTAAGCGGTAGATGATGTCTGAAACCGGTTTGCCGCCTTCTAATTTAACGGCTTCGGCGCCGGCTTCCTGTAAAAATCGACCGGCATTTCGTACCGCATCTTCTAATCCGGTTTGGTAGGACATAAAAGGCATATCTGCTACCAGCAGCGCCCGGTTCACACCACGGCGGACGGATTTGGTGTAGAAAAGCATATCCTCCATAGATACGGAAAGGGTGTTTTCGAAACCGCCCATCACCATTCCGGCAGAGTCTCCAACGAGAATAATATCAATTCCGCTGCGGTCAACCAGGTCTGCCATTAGAGCGTCGTAAGCCGTGAGCATGGCAATAGGCTCGTGCCGTTCTTTCATTTTAATAATAGAAGGAACTGTAACTCGTTTGATTTTTTTTTCGAGAGACATGTTAAACCTCTGTTGTTTGCGGAACCTGAATCCGTTTAAACGATTCGATGATACCACCGCCCAGTACGCAGTCATCTTTATAAAAAACAGCCGACTGTCCCGGCGTTACCGCTTTTTGGGGTTCGTCAAATACAATGCGCACCTTGTTATCCTCAAGCGCATAGATGGTCGCAGGCGTGCCGCTGTCTTTATAGCGTATTTTGACGGTGCCGTGTACACCGTTTCCCAAATCGGGCAGGCAGATTAAATTGACATTTTTAGCAATGAGTGATTCGGAATAGAGCTCCCACTCCTCACCGATTATTACTTTATTTTCTTTCGGGTCAACATCCACTACATACATGCGCTTGTTGAACCCCTTGCCAATACCGCGCCGTTGTCCAATGGTAAAAAAAGGATAGCCGGGCTGGTCGCCTAACACCTTACCATTAGTTGTTGTTAATTTTCCATGGGCCAGTTCAGCTTCCAGGCCATCTACCATAGAAGTTAAAAAGCGTTTATAATTATTATCTGCCACAAAACAGATTTCCATGCTTTCACTTTTTTTCGCTGTGCGCAAATCGTGTTCTTCTGCCAGCTTACGTACTTCAGGCTTGGTCAAATCACCGAGAGGAAAAAGAGTACGCGCCAGACTATCCTGCGTAATTCCCCACAGGGCATAGGACTGGTCTTTGTTCCGGTAAGAGCCTTTGCATAAAGCATACCGACTGGTTTCGGGATCTTGTTTCACTTTGGCGTAATGACCTGTGGCAATATAATCCGCTCCCAGCTCCAATGCTCGTTTAATCAGCGCTTCCCATTTAATTTTGGTGTTGCACAAAACGCAGGGATTAGGCGTGCGTCCGGCCAGATATTCTTCTACAAAATTGTCCACTACTTCGGTATGGAATTGTTTGCTGAAATTCACCACATAGTGCGGCATATCCAGTTTAGCGCAGACCATGCGGGCGTCGTTTATGGAATCCAGTGAACAACAGCCGCTTTCGTGGTTGATATTGCCGCCAACCTCTTCATAATCCCACAATTTCATGGTGATACCGATGCAGTTGTAACCTTGTTGTTTAAGCAGCAGGGCGGCAACAGAGCTATCCACACCTCCGCTCATGGCAACCACAACCGTTTTATGTTGAGACATGTAATTTCCTGCAATTAAAGTGAAGGAAGTCGTTTATAGATTAAAACTTCCGTTCCATCTTCGGAAATACGGAACTTTACATCATCTACCAGGTTCTTAACTAAATATATTCCGCGTCCGTTTTCGGCCAGTAAGTTTTCCGGCGCTAAGGGATCGCGTAATTCTTCGGGTTGAAAGCCAGGTCCCTGATCTTTGATGGAAATCACCAGGAAGGATGGATCCTGAATGTATGTTATGACAACATCTTTAGAAATATCATTTTTATTTCCATGGTGGATGGCGTTATTAAATAATTCGGTAATCGAAATGGATAAATCATCAATGGCCGATTCGTCAAACCTCAGGGATTTGGCAATATCGGCAGTAACGGTTTCCACTTGATGTAAATAGTCCGTACTGCTCGGGTAGGAGACAGTATATTTGCCATTTGTAAGTAAAGCCATCGCATCTCCGTTCTATGGTGAAATTTAGAAATTAGCGTGGGGTATGTCAAACAAACCTTTTGAGTAAGTCGGCTTGCTTTAAATCAGAAGCTGAAATAAATTGCCAAATCATTTTTAATAAGGAACAGGATGTTTAATTTTATTTATATGCAACTGCCATGGATCGGTTTGATGATAGCCATAACCGTACAATCTTCTTTTGCCGGATTACCGATTCCTACATTCGGATTAAGCTTTTCGGATAAGATTCTCCATTTTTCCGTTTTTGGTTTACTCGGTTTGTTAATGACCCGGGGAATGCTAAATACTAAATCTACGATTTTAAGAAATAAATCGATTTGGATAGCGGTGATAACCGGAATGATATTTGCGCTTACAGATGAATGGCACCAATCCATGGTACCCGGACGCACCCCGGAAGTGCTGGACTGGGTCGCTGATTCATTGGGGATTTTATTGTTTTCTTACCTGTACTGGCGCTGGCATCACCGCGAAACAGAAGCTACAAAGTAATTCCTTTAAAAATAGAAACTACCGGTCGGTGGTCGGATACTTCGGTTTGATATTTTGAAAATTCCTGATCCAGATAGAGTACTTTAGTGGTTCCATTTCCATATTCAGTCCGGGCATCGCTGGTAATTAAAATATGATCTATCAAGCTTTTATAACTGGTGGAAATGTAAGAATATTGGCTATTCAATCCATCGGTTAAAAACGTGTAATCGGCCGTATCGTTGAGGATGGAAGTAAATACATTCACATTTGCATCATCAATCAAACGGTCGTTCCAGTCTCCGGTAACAATAAAATCCGCATCAGCGCCTGCTGAAATTTGTTCATCAATATACACTTTTAAAGATTCCACCGCGGCCCGGCGTCGCGCTTCATTATCCGAACCACCCATGGCTTTTAAATGTACGGTAATCATGTTAAAATCGAACACAATTTTTCCGTTTCGGTCATGTACTTGTACATATGCAGTCAGCGGGGGTCTGGGGAAGGCGTACCAATCATCTGTTAATATATTATGGGGATTGCTTACGCTGATAAAAGAAGACTTGTAAAGAATGCCGGTTTTTTGATACGAACCGTCGCTGTAAGTATCGTTGGAAAGGGTGCCGCTCCATCCATCTAAGCTGTCGAGAAGGGTGTTAATCGATTGTACATTGGCAATTTCGGCCACGCCAATTAAATCGATATCCAGATTCCGAATCAGAGTTTTGACGTAATTTACCGTAGCCGGACCGTCTTTAGGAAACCATTCAATATTCCAGGTGGCCAGTTCAAAGCTGCTTTCTGTTCCAACCGTTTTTACCAAAGTGGATTCGTTACCGGATCCATTCCCGTTATTACCACTATTCGGCGGGTCTGTTATCCGGGTAATACACCCGGAAAGTACAAAAACAGTTAAAGTGATAGATAAAATATTTCTAAAATCCATTTGTAATTCCATTCCTTTTTTAAAGTGGAGAAATATAATGAAAAAAAAGGCCGTTTAAAAATCAAACTTGCTGCTGTTGCAATATATATGGGAATCTTCTAAATTTATAAAAGGAGGATGCCATGTGGAAAATTGTAATTTCGATTTTATTTTTAAGTTTAATCGGCATTACTGCCTTTTTTATAGTATTAAATATTATTTTAAGTAAAATATTTTATTTGCCGCCGGTTGCAGCAAATAAAACACCGGATAATTTTGGGCTGGATTGGAAAGAACGGTTTGTGCTCACGAAGCATCATAAAAAAGTTCAGATATGGGATATTAATCCCAAGGCAGAAGGACCGGTTTTAATTGGTGTGCATGGCTGGGCCAACACCAGTGAAAGTTTATTAGCCATTGCCCGTTCTGTAAGCCATCAGCGTCGGGTTGTACTGGTGAACGTACGTAATCATGGTGAGAGTGACAGTGAAAAATACATGACGCTTATTAAGTATGCCGAAGATGTAAACGCTGTAATGAATGTTCTGGCACAGGAAGTTAAGCTCGAAAAGCCCTTTATTATACTGGGGCATTCGCTTGGTGGCGCCGTAAGCTTGCTGCTGGCGGCAAGGGATAAACGGGTTAGAGCAGCGATTTCCATTTCTACATTTGCTGATTTGGAAACCATGATGCGGGAAGGATTTATTAAAAACAAGCTCCCTGCGGGTATTGTCTCCAGCTTGCTTACTTACATTGAATTTAGAATCGGGGAACGATTAAAGAAAATTTCACCATCGGAAACCGTTAAGCAGGCAAACGGCCCTGTGCTTTTAGTACATGGAACGAAAGACGAGGTAGTCCCTTTTACAGATATGAACAGGATTGCCAAATCAGCGCCTGCAAAAGTTAAGGAAGTGGTTATGCGTGGTTTTGGCCATTCCGATTTGCTGGATGAGGCCGAGTTGGCTATGGAAGTAAATAAATTTTTAGAAACAATTAAAGCGAATCATATAAATTCGTAAGGAAAGTCAGGAAGGTAAATAATGTATAATTCGAAAATTGTTGGTGTAGGTAGATATGTTCCAAAACGGGTTGTCACTAATTTTGATTTAGAAAAAATGATGGATACTTCCGATACCTGGATTCGTGAACGGACCGGTATTGTAGAACGGCATTTTGCGGATGTGGAAAATGGTGAAACGACTTCCTTTATGGGCGCAGAAGCAGCTAAGCAAGCGCTAAAAATGGCCGGGATGCAGGCTGGCGATATCGATTTTATTGTGTTCGCCACTTTGAGTCCTGAATATTTTTTCCCTGGCTCCGGATGCGCCATTCAGGTGCATTTAGGGATTCCGGGGATTGGCGCGCTGGATATCCGTAACCAATGTACTGGTTTTATTTATGCCTTATCTACGGCTGATCAGTTTATTAAGACAGGTATGTACAAAAATATTTTGGTTGTTGGGGCCGAAGTACAAAGTACAGGCATCGATTTAAGTACAGCTGGCCGGGATGTAGCTGTTCTGTTTGGGGATGGTGCGGGCGCTGTCGTATTAACGGCAACGGAAGAAAAGGATAAAGGCGTAATAGCCAGTCGTTTACATGCAGACGGGAATTTTATGGATAGCCTTGCCGTTGAAAATCCGGGTAGTGGTACGAGACCGTTTGTTAATAAAGAGATGATTGATAATCGTTCTATTTATCCCAAGATGAACGGACGCTATGTATTTAAACATGCAGTTACACGTTTTCCGGAAGTTATTCTGGAAACCCTTGCTGCGGCCGGGCATTCTTTGAATGAGGTTGATTTGGTTATTCCGCACCAGGCCAATGAACGTATCACCGAAGCTGTGCAGATGCGTCTGGAATTACCAAGAGAAAAAGTGTTTAGAAATATTCATAAATATGGAAACACAACGGCAGCGTCAATTCCGATTGCATTAAGCGAAGCAGTGGAACAAGGTTTGGTTAAAGATGGTTCGCTTGTGTGTTTTGCCGCTTTCGGAAGCGGATTTACCTGGGGCGCCAGTTTAGTTAGGTGGTAAGATGGCCGTAAAACAAGATAAAAAAAATATAAAGCAGAATACACGTCTGCGCCGGCCGGATTGGCTGAAAGTGGACCTGCGTACCAATAATGATTACACCGATGTACGCCATTTAATTCAGAGGCAAAAACTACATACAGTGTGCGAAAGCGCCCGTTGTCCGAATATCGGTGAATGCTGGAGCCGACGTACTGCGACCTTCATGCTTTTGGGCAATGTGTGTACACGAAGTTGTCGTTTCTGTAATATCGAAGTGGGCAAACCTTCTGAATATGATGTGGAAGAACCTCGCCGTGTAGCAGAAGCGGTGCAAGAGCTCAATCTGCGTCATGCGGTATTAACCTCCGTTACCCGGGATGATTTAAGCGATGGCGGCGCCTTTATTTATGCAGAAACCATCCGGCTTATCCACGATTTGCAACCGGGGTGCAGCGTAGAAGTGCTGATTCCGGATTTTAAAGGAGATTTAACGGATTTGGATACAGTGCTTAATGCCAAACCGGATATTTTAAATCATAATCTGGAAACCGTAGAACGGCTACAACAACCTTTGCGGGTGCAGGCAACTTATGACCGCTCTCTTTCAGTATTAAAGCATGCCAGAAAACGAGGTTTTGTAACCAAATCGGGCATTATGGTTGGTGTGGGAGAAACCCGGGATGAGATAATTAGGACCTTGACGGACTTACGAGCCATTGACTGCCGGATTTTGACTATCGGTCAATACCTGCCGCCAACCAAAACTCATTATCCTCTAGACCGATTTTACACTCCGGAAGAGTTTGCGGAGTTTAAAGAAATTGCTTTGCAAATGGGTTTTGACCATGTGGAATCGGGCCCTTTGGTTCGCAGCTCGTACCATGCAGATGAACAAGTTGTTCGAAAAGAATCCGGCTTATAAAAGCAACTGAATAATTACAGCTGGTATGGCAGCAGCCGCTAACGAAAGTAAAGAGCCTATTAAAAAATATTCGGCAAATTCCTTTTGGTCTAATTTTTTAAATCGAGCCAGTGACTTTAAAGCAATAATAACGGCAACGCCTCCTAAGTTATTACTCAGGATTAAAAAATAATAAAACGAACGTTCCAAAATCCCAATGATTCGTCCTCGTTCATATTCATCTGTATCCGGTTCTTTTGGAACCGGTTCGGATGCTGGCTCGGCCTTGATTTTGCTCAAAACTAAACGAATAACGATGGTTCCTTCTTTGAGCACCAAAATATAACCAAGCAAAATTTCGATAAATGCTTCCGGTTTAAAAAGCGCTTCTGGAAAAAAGAGTGATTCCAGGTTAATTCGTAAATAATTTAGCGGATTTAAAATTTCGGGCAGTATCGGTAAAAAAAGTTTAATAACCAACAGCCAAAACACGAAGGCAAGTAACATGTGAACGGAATAATAACTCCCTGCTTTGTTTATCCCTTTTGGTTGTAAGAAATATTCTGCAGTTAACATGGCAGTGTAAATGGCAAAAAGAAGCAATGCCTCAGGCAATTCCGGACTAAACAAAAATACTATTAATCCCCAGAGAAGCCGTTTACAAAAACCAAACGTGTTTCTTTCTTCTTTAAAAAGGCAGTTGATATTGTAGAAAAACAGTCTTCCTGAAAAATAAAGAAGTAACAGAATATATTCAGGTTCCATAAACATCCTCATTTCCTAAAAGAGCATTGACTTCTCTCTGAATTTGTTTTTGCGTCTGTATAACTAATTTAAATGATGGTGTGTTAATATGTTGCGAAATAGCAGGCTGGCTCATCCGAACCATTTCGGCAATTTCTGTTTGTTTGAAGCCTTTTTTAAAGTAAAATAAAATAACGTGTTTATCAACAGTCCACTTTTTCATTGTGACGTCTAACCAGTTAAACATAATATTTAAACGCGCTTCAGCCAAAGAGTCAGAACAACGGATGGCATAGCGCATCTTTGTTTTCCGTGCGAATTCCACGGCTGCTCGGGCATTATGAAAAGCCGGGCCATCCATTCCAATGGCAGCCATATAATTAATCTCTGTATCAATGGTGCCAATGCCTAAGCCATACCGCAAAGGGACCCTTTGCAATGAATGGTCCATTTGATATAACAAGTCGAAAAGTTCAGAGCTGTTTTTTAATAGGGCCTGGAATTCATCTCCAATGGTAACTGTGGCTGGTGAAACACATGAATTGCGATATTCCTCTCTTACCATGTCCACGGCAGATTCAAATTCTTTCTGCATCTTTGCCCGATTAGCCAATTTACGGGAGTTTATGATATCTCCGATTACTGCTAAATATTTCATATTCCCTCTTTTTTTGTTAATATAAGGTGTTTGCTAATAAAATGCAATATATAAGTATAATAGCTATAATATTAAAAATATAAGTAAATCCATGATAATATTTACAGTGTTTAATTTTATAGGGAATCAGTGAGTTATATACATGAATCCGGTAAAATCATTTGCACAGAAGAACAAAAGATGATTATTTAGATAAAGAAAAATAAATGCTTGACACGATCTTGGGTAATTGTCTATTTT
>JANTHG010000058.1 GCA_024762535.1 Calditrichaceae bacterium | reverse complement strand
CAGATTTACAACCCCCTACCTCCCCCTTTTTTAAGGGGGAATCGAGACTCGTTCTACTGCAACAGGTCTGATAAATTAAAACTTTGATTAGTTAGTACAGCTCTGATTTTATCTTTCCCAAACATACACGTAACGCTTTGGGTCGGACGGAAATTTGCAACTTCTGCCCTCCTGTTCGCGGTTCACCATCTACATGAAAACGTTCTTTCCCGTCTTCCTGAAGAATGGTAATCGCTTTCGTTTTAAAGGAACGGTAATAGGGGCTTTTTGTTATTTTTCCGGTAAAAAGCTGTCGTAAGTTGGGAACGACCGTTGAAAGAGAAAATCGTTCCACTATGCATACATCCAGTAACCCGTCGGTAAAATCCGCCTGCGGGGCAATGATGGCGCCGTTACCGTATTGTTGCGTATTCGCTACTGTAATGAGCAATGGATTAAGTATCTCCGTATGATCGTCCGTTACAATTTTAATGCTATCAAAACCGTACTGTTTAAACGCACGCAATCCCACATAATAATAGGGTAAAGGACCTCGTTTGCCAAAGTTCTGAAAGGCATGAGCGATTTCTGCGTCCAATCCCACTCCGGCTACACCAAAAAAATAACCATCGTTAATAATTCCAACATCCACGGAAGTGGTGCGACATTTTAATATAGTTTGTAAAGCTTGCTGTTTTTGTAATGGAACACCCATGGAACGGGCAAATCCGTTTCCCGATCCTCTGGGAAGCAAACCCAATGCGGTTTGCGTGCCCACTAAACCGCTGGCCGTTTCATTCATAGTTCCGTCACCGCCAACAGCCACCACAACATCTACACCGGACTGGGCGGCCTCTGCTGCAAGAAGGGTGGCGTGCCCGGGATATTCGGTGTAAACAAGCTGATAGGTGTGATCACGAAACAGTTGCTTTATGGCCGCTACCATACGCTCGCGATGCCGGTGTGTTCCTGAAATAGGATTTACAATAAAAGAAAAGGATGGTGTTTTCATAGAGCAGAAAAAAAAAGTCCGCCGGTTGGCGGACTTTTTAACTTTACTTAAGTTTAAACCGGAAGGGAATATTCATTTTCACCTTCACAAATTTATCACGTTGTTTTGCCGGTTTAAAAGTACATTTACGGGCGGCCACAAGGGCAGCTTCGTCCAGCATGGGTAACGATTTAAAGATTTTTGCATTTTCAACTTTACCGGTTTTACCAATGGTTACAGTAACCACTACGGTTCCCTCAATACCTGCCTTACGAGCCAGATCCGGGTATACCGGTTTTTCTTTATGAATGATAGACGGCTTTTCCGACACAGCAAAGAATTCAAACACTTCATCTTCTTCGGGTGGCGGCGGCGGCGGTAATTCATTCATAGGTTCAAACTTCACCTCTGTCTCTTCGATGGTTACATCATCCAAAAGATCATCATCTTCACTTTCCACCGGAATGGAAGGACGAGACGGGGGTGGTGGTTTTTGTAACTGCTGGGTCTGTGGGATTTCAATAGTCTCGATTGTGATATCCGGGGATTCCGGCAGTGTTAAAGTCGTATCAAATGTTTTGAACGAAAAAAACAGTACAATCGTGATCAAAAGAGCCAGAGACATCCCGGCTTCGAGCGCAGTTTTATATTTTAATCTTAAATCGACTTCGGGATTTTTCTTCATCGCTTTCATTAGAAATCACCTCCCGGTACAGCAAAATAATGTACCTTTAACGCATTGGCTTTTCTTAATTCCTGATGAACCTTATTCACGAAGCCCATATTGTCAACTTTGTCAATCTTGAGTGCAATTTGTATTTGTGGATCCAACACCAGCTTTTGATATACGATATTTCGTAAATCCGTAATCTTTTTTACACGAATATCGTCACATACCACCTGATCGTCTTTGCTAACCCAGATGGTAACCACATGCCGTTTCGAACCTTCAATCTTTTGGATTTTTTCAGCTTCCGGTAATTTCACTTTTAAACCGGAATATTGCCGAATCACCGTTGCCACCATAAAGAAGATGAGCAGCATAAAGATAATATCTGGCATGGAAGCAGTCGGGATAGCCACATTTACTTCACTTTTTTTCTTGAATTCCATTCAGCGGCCTCCGATTTATTCCTCGTCCGGTTCAGCGAGTGAAATACGTTTGGCTTCGGCCTTTTTCAGCTGATCCAGCACCTTAACATACGTATCGTACTTCGTCTCTTTATCTGTTTTCACGGAAACGATTAGCAATTCGTTTTCGAGGATTTTATCTCTTATAATTTTAGAGATTTCTTTGATTTCTACAACTTCACCGTCTAACAGCGCCTGCCCGGATGCATTGATAAGCAGGTTGGTGATATTCTTTTTTGGTATTTTTATTTGTGTTTCACCCGGAGGCGGTAACACAAGGTCCAAACCTTTTTCGGTATCGATCGAGGTGGTTACCAAAAAGAAAATCAACAGCAGGAACACAATGTCCGACAAAGAAGCAGAGGGAATCTCAACATCTCTATTTTTCTTTTTGCCAAGCAACATAAATTAAACCTCTTTCTTGTGCCGGTTATTTTTCCTGCATTTCTACCAGAGCATCCATTAATTCAACAGAGCTTTCTTCCATATCGATGATTAATTTGTCAATACGAGAAGTAAAGTAGTTGAAAAACACCTGGATAGTCATAGCCACAATCAAACCGAACAAAGTGGTTAACAATGCCTGCGAAATACCACCAGCCACAACTGCCGGAGAAATATCGTTGGCTTTTTTAATAGCGTCAAACGCATTTACCATACCGGAAACCGTACCGGTAAAACCGAGCATAGGAGCCAATACGATAACAGTGGAAAGCACCAGCATACCTCTTTCCAAGAAGGCCATTTCAATGGAGCCTGCGTTTGTAATCGCTTTTTCCACATGATCTAAGCCTTTATTGGCACGGGATAAACCGGCATGCAGAATAGAAGCTACAGGACCCTGCGTATTTTCACAAACAGCAGCTGCCGCTTCGATACCGCCTTCTTGCAATTCGTTATGCAATTTGGCTAAAAATTTGCGTGTGTTAACAGATGCGCGGGTTAATGTCCAGAATCTCTCCAGTACAAAGCCTAATCCAATAATAAAAAGGATTAAAATTGGCCACATAAATTCGCCGCCGGCTAGGAAAAGTTCTACCATATTTTGAACTCCTTTACTTGTGAATTGTTACTAATTTCCTAATTGTCTTTAAAGTAATAAAACTACATTTATCAGTGCGAAGTTTACTGTTTTTAGCGAATAAAGTCAATTTATTTTTGATTTACATCACCCAGCCATTCCTGCCATTTGGGAAATAATGTAAGCGCTTTTAAATACTGATTATCCACATCCATTCCTATACGATAGTAATAAAAGTTTCCCCATATATTGCGGGCAATTTCTGCTTTTAAACGATTTTTAAGATAGATCTCATCCGCTTTGAAGTCCTTATCATTCACGTTTATGCCTGCCTCTTCGGCCTGTTTTTTTAAGCGCTTCAATAATTTATAATCTACCCTAAAATGCTTATGAAAATATTCGAAGGATTTTCCCCAACCGGGATGAGCAATCACAAACGAGGCAGCGGTTTCATAAAAAATACGCTTTTGCAGGAATTGGGTCGCCAGCCGGGTATTTTTAGCGGGACTTTGATATGGAATCTTCACATCCGGAGTAATACCGCCACCACCGTAAACAATGCGTCCGTTCCTGGTTTTAAATTGCGGCCTTGTCCGCACAGTGTCTTTGCTGCTTTCACTGGAATCCGCATATGATTCCATATAATAATCTTCAATATTTTTCCCCTTGTAGGGTCTCTGAATCAATCGCCCGCTGGGCGTGTAATATTTGGAAACGGTTAACCGTAAACGGGAACCGTCATCCAGTTCAAATTCATTCTGAACCAGCCCCTTGCCAAAACTGGTTTCGCCTACAATCAAGGCCCGGTCGTAATCCTGCAGGGCGCCGGCTACAATTTCGGAAGCGCTGGCCGAACTGTGGTCAATCAGCACAATAAGCGGATAGATACGGGCGCGGGTCATTCCAAAATCATCCGTATAATAGGTTTCGTCAAAACGGGACAGCTTTCCTTTGGTAAACACCACTTTACGGTGCCCTTTTACAAACCTGGCCACAACCTGTACCGCCTGGCTCAAAAATCCGCCCCCATTGCCCCGCAGGTCTAAAATCAATTGCCGCATTCCTTGGCCTTCCAGGTCGTCCAGCGCCTTTTCCAGCTCTTCCGCGGTTGTACTGGCAAAACGGTTCAGCCACACATAGCCAGTTTGAGCATTGGCTTTAAAATAGGTGTTAATGGTAACTATGGGAATTTCTCCGCGGATAATTTCCACATCAAAGGGTTGCGCTTCTCCGCGTTTAACGGTTACCGTAACAGGTGTATCTTTGGGACCTTTTAGTTTTTTGGGCACTTCGCTCATAGAAATATTATGGGCAGACGAGCCATCAATTTTGATGATTTTATCGCCCGCCAGCAAACCGGCCTTTTCTGAAGGTGAACCGGGAATCACGGCTATTACATTAATATAGCCTTCTAAAATATCGAATTGAATCCCGATGCCGTAATAATGTCCGCTAAAATTTTCATCGTTGTGCTTCACGGTTTCCGGGTCGATGTACACGGAATGCGGGTCGAGTTTTTGCAGCAATCCTTCAATGGCGCCGGTAGATACGTCGTTCCAGTTTAAGCTGTCCACATAGTAATTATTGACCAGCTTTAACACATCATTCAGCTTGGAAATGCTCTCCCGTTGGGCGCGTGTATCATCGCTGAAATCCAGCACACTAAAATCAAAACGGGCAATAAATACAGCTGCCACAGCGGCAAAAACAGCTATTTTCCAAAGGGCTATTCGTTTACGTTCCATGAGCAATCTTTCTTAAAAAGTAGATACGGTTTGCCGGAGCTGTACCGACCATGTTTTGTCAATTTGTACGTTCCATTTTAACAGCACCGAAGAACTCTGATACACCCGTTCAAAACCCGCTTCGGAAAGAGAAATGGTTTCCACCGGTACGCGCCAGATTTCGGCAGGCTGCCCGGCGCTCAGATTAATATCGATTTTCATATATTCGTCTTTCAGGCCGATTTCCAACGCCTGAGGAAGAATGTCTCTGGAATCGAGGTACGGGTCTTCGGGTTTGCCTTCGGGAAGATAATAGTAGCGGTCGTCGGCGTGTCCGGCCTGCAGGCCATAATTGAATTCGATGGCAAACTGCAAGTTCAACGGTTTGCCGCTGGTGTTTATCAACTCATAGTCCGCCTGAATATCGGCCGAATCAGTGGCGATACGGAATGTTTTACGAAGCGTTAGCGCTTCAAAAACGCCTTCGTGCCACACATGACCCTGCCGTTCAAATACCAGAGTTACCGCCTCTTTACCGCGGGTTTTCTTAACAAGTTCATACGGCTGATTAACAAAATCGCCTTCTTCTTTATAAGCGGCTTTTTCAAAGGATTCCAATGTGACGTCCGTGCCAAAAAAATGGTCGATAAAGGATTTTCGTTCGTACCAATCGTAGTTGAGATACTCCATCAATCCCTCTTCTTTGGCCAGAACCAAATCGTGAATGCTCGCGGTACCCTCTTCCGCAGCGGATGATTCCTGCCCCGGTGTGGTGGCATCTTTCAACTTACTGTGGTACCCTTCTTCGCGGCGGGACATGGTGTCCGAAAGATTCTTGGAAACCGGCTTGAAATCGTATTCAAACAAAGCGGCACCCGTTCGCGGTTTAAAATAGGCATCGTGCACCGGCGTTTCCACCAGCACCTCGTCAAAACCGTCCACATCAAAGTCGCTCACTTCCAACACCGGGAAGCGGGCCGGCTGAAGCGCATCCAATTGTTTTTCCGCATCCAGTAAATTATTAAAAATTGCGTGACGTAAATGGCTGAGATAGAGTCCACCAAACACCCCGTGCCAATAGGGACAGTTGCACTGAGCGGCCCACACATGGTCAAAGGTTTGCTGCATACCGGCTTGTTTGCTTTTAGGCAATTTCCACAGGCGGTTGCTGATGCGCAGCATCTTTTTGTGCATCACATTAATTTCCGGATATTTTACCATAAAATTGCGCCAGAAGCCCCCGCGCACAAAGCGGCCGTATTCTTCATCCAGTTTTTTATCCTGCATCAGATGTTCAAACTGTTCGAAGGCTTTGTAAGCCGGTGTGAACAGCGACCATTCCATCATTTCGGCGTAGGAAGCGGTGGGCAGGTACACCATATCTTTGGGTTTAACCTGTTCCAGCGCTTCGGAAAAATGAATCATTTCAATCCAGTCCAGATTGTCTTCCAAAACGCTAAAAAAGCTTTCGAGCCAGCCTTCGTCATACACATGGTGATGGGTGCCGGGCCAGACGCCGAATTTCTCGCCGTCATCGGCGAACACAACAATTTTTTCACCGTCTTCAGAAGCGAATGCTTTTAACACATCTAAGGTAGCCTGCACATCCTGAAAGGGAATGGTGTAACGTAGTTCCTTGTTTATGGGAAAAAGAAATACTTTTTTACCGAGGTCTTCGCTTACAAAATAGCCGTCTAAATCGGAATCGTTCAGACCGGCGTACTTAAAATGCGTGTCGTCAATAACCGTGTACTGCATGCCGGCTTCCTGCAGAGTGGAAGGCAGGGTCGGTTCCCAGATGCGTTCCGCCAGCCACATGCCTTTGGGCTGGTAACCAAAAAGGGAGTGCACGCGCCGGTTTAATTTTTCAATCTGTCCGATGCGGTCTGCTTTGGGGATAACTGAGATAATCGGCTCGTAATAGGCGCCGCTCATTACCTCCAGTTGCCCTCTTTGGGTCAGTTTACGTACCAGCTCCAGTAATTCCGGATGATGGATTTCTAGCCAGTCCAGTAAGATGCCGGTAAAATGGATGGCAATGCGCACTTTAGGATGACGTTCCAGTACTTGTAAAAAAGGTAAATACGATTGCTGAAAAGCATCTTCAAACACAAAATCAAAATTACCCACCGGTTGGTGGTTATGAATACCAAATATAAATTTTATTTTCTTCATTCCTTCATCCTTTTTACAACTACATCAAGTCAGCGTTAATTATTTTATCCTGAATTGAGCGATTGTTGATATAACGTCATTGCGAGGAGCGCAGCTATGAAGCAAACCCCTCAGAAAGCGCCGTCATTGCGTGCGACGCAGGAGCGAAGCAATCCTTCAGGGGATCACCACGTTGCTATCACTCAATTCCCCCTTCGCCGGCAGGCGAATCCGCCTCACGGCGTGATTAACAAAGGGGGTTAGCCCCGATAAATCGGGATGCAAGCAGGGGTTGTAAAATCTGTACAATGCAATAATTGTCCACAAAAAACACCCCCCTTAATCCCCCCTTGATAGGGGGGATGTTATGGCAGCAACCCCAGCCCCTTGCCGTCATTGCGAGCGACGTAGGAACGAAGTAATCCCCAGAGGTTCGTCCCATCGCTGCCGCGATTCGCAATGACGAGGAAATCGCTCCATTCAGGTTTATATTATCTACATTCATCGGCTTTTCCCGCCATTGTATTCACGGGGTTATTCAAAACGTTTTAAACACTACCCCAGCTTGCCGGCCGCCTGTTTCATCCCTATTAATTTGTAAATCAGTTTTGCCGCTAAAAAATCCGGATGTGCCAGCCCCGGCAAGGGACTCAACTCAACCACATCGAGGCCTACCACGTTGCGCTCTGCAAATACGCGGCGCAGCAAAAGCAGGGTTTCGTACCAAAAAAATCCGCCCGGTTCCGGCGTTCCGGTCGATGGCATAATGGACGGGTCCAGAAAGTCCACATCTATGGTTACATACACATTGGGCGAAAGCGCATCAAGTATTTCGTCCCCAAAACCACTTTCCCGCAAATGGTGCGCGTAAAAGGTTGTGATGTTTTCCTGTTTGATGAATTGCGCTTCTTCCACACATTGTGAACGAATGCCTACCTGCACGATATTTCGGTTCAATTCATATATACGGCGCATCACCGAGGCGTGGGAATAAATGGAATCTTCGTATTCATAGCGTAAATCCGAGTGCGCATCCAATTGCAGCACCGAAAGGTTTTCATAGCGCTCGTGAAAAACGCGGTACAGGGGAAAGCTGATGGAATGTTCCCCGCCGATACTCAGCAAAAATTTTTTATCGTTTAAAAACCCTGCCGCGGTCTTACTGATTTTATTAAAATCCTCTTCCACGTTTCCGCTAAATTCCATTTCGGCCGCCGTAAATACACCGGAGCGATAGGCTTCGGCGTCCAATTCTTCATCATACAATTCCACATAGGCCGAAGCTTCAATAATAGCGGAAGGCCCATTCTGCGTTCCGCTCATATAGCTGGTGGTCGCTTCGTACGGAATGGGCAGAATAACCGTTGAGGCGGATTTGTAACCGGAATACTTCGCTTCAATTCCAAGAAAATTCATGTTTTGCCTTAGCTCTTAGGGAAGTAAAATCGCGGCTGTTACCACGGTTGTCCACAACCCTTTTTCGTGCCCCACAGCCGCCTGAGTAACATTTTGCGTATGAACGATTTTATTGGAAATTTTCCAGAGATTCCGTTTTTCATCCCAGCTGGCGTCCGCGTCAAATTCGACTCCCAAAATGGTTGCCAGCATCTCCGCAGCCAGGTCTTCGGCATAGTCGCCGGCCTGCTGTTCCGTTTCGCCGAAGCTGTGATGCTCGCTTAAATACCCGTAGGCGCGATTGTCTTTGGGAATAGCCAGCCCCACGGAAGCGGATACGAGACGTCCGGGTTCGTTCGTCTGATTGCGGCTGTACACGGCGTGCACAATCTGTCCGGGAGTCAATTCGCTTAGCCCTTCTTCGCGGCTAACCAGTTCACAACCCGCCGGATAGATACTGGATACCGCTACCAGGTTAAAAGGTCCGATACCAGCATTGCGTAAAGCCATTTCGAAACTGGTTAATTTTTCTTTATGGCAGCCTACACCTTTGGTTAAAAATATTTTTTTAGGCACATACATAGTCTAATCCTTATCCAAGGTCTGAGTTTCATCACGCTCATCTTCCGGGTCATATTCCGGATACCACTCTTCTTCTTCCCAGCGTTCCAGTTTTTTTCGGCTGCGCCGCCGGGCCAGCACAATGGCTGCCACAGCCAACAGCCCCATCGCAAGCCAGATAAAATTATCCAAATTCAGCCACACCAGCCAGCGGTATGCACCGTAAGTATCCTGATACCAGTTTAGTTCAAAATCAATGAAATCGTAGCCCACGGTTTGCAGCCAGGCGCGTTTTACGGAACGATAAGCGCCCAGATTTTGAACCAGCTTACTTAAGCGCGCTTCACCGTGTTTGTGCACAAAATATTCCACAGCGGAGAGCGCCTGAATATAGGCCAGACGCGCTTTGGGCGGACTAAAGGAGTGCAGGGTCTCGAGCGTTTTAAACTGGGGCACGCGCTTTAACGCAAACGCGTTGGCCAGCAGAACTTTATCGTTTAAACCAAGCCGCTTGCCGCTTAAATACTGAGCCAGCCCCTCATTCAGCCAAATTGGTAAACGGGCAGGCGGGATAATACCGGCGCAAAACAGATGGGATAATTCGTGCGTGAGTGTTTGCGCTGCCTGCTGCACTTCTTCGGCGCTGACCACGCGCATCACAATCAGCGACTGCGCAGGGAAAGCAACAGCCTGGCTCCATTCCGGTATGCCCTGACTGGCAATACGCTGGTAAGCGGATTCGGAAGCTGTGAGCTGAATGGTTACAACTTCCGTTGGAATGTAGTGGTAAAACCTTTCCAGCTTTTGCAAACGCGGCTGTACATCCTTTATCAGTTGTTTTAGCAGAAGCGTATCCTGCTCTTCACAAATAAAATTATAATTGCGAAGTTCAAAACGGACACGGCCCGCTACAGCGGATTTCAAAGAACCGAACAGCGTAACTATAAAGAGAGTGAATATACATATTTTGAAAAGTTTTGACAAATCCAAAGCCCCGCCTATGTAAAGAAATTAAAGGTAATAGACGGGAAAGCGCGAAAAAAGTTTTTTTTTACAGGGGGAGGAAAGTAAGATGGGAAATTTTGGATTTTGGATTTTGAATGTTGAATTTTGGATGGGGATGAAACAAGAGCCATTAACGGTAAATATGAATTGATTTGATTATTGGGATATGGAATTTTTAGCAGCTACCCAATCCTGAGAACTCAGGGCGGGCAATTACAAAAAATCCAAACAACTCACCCGCCCATTTAAAATTAAACAGAGTCAATAACAAAAATGTTACGCCACAGCCGAGTTTGCCGGTACGGAAGCGGCATATTCTTCTGCCAGGCTTTCGAACAATTCCTGAACCGAAATAATTTTATCTACGCGATAGGCATTGGAACCGGCAAAGGTAAATCCTTTGAGTAGCTGCCCTTTTTGTGCATTATTCAGCGCGTCGGCAATGCAATAGGGTGTGGTGCGGTAATCACAGGTTTTCAGACATTTCCAGGAACAGGTAAAGGGTTTCTGCTCTCCGGCCTCCACTTCTTTAACAAACGAGTTGCGAATCGCCCGTCCCGGCAGACCCACCGGACTCTGAATAATGGCAATGTCCTCTTCCTTGCAATTCACATATGCCTGTTTAAATTTTTCGGAAGCGTCACATTCGTGAGTTGCCACAAATCGCGTTCCCATCTGAATGCCGCTGGCGCCCAACTCTAAAAACTTGCGCATATCCGCGCCCGTGTAAATGCCGCCCGCTGCAATCACAGGAATTTTTTGGGCATAGCGTTCTTCAAATGGAGCCACGGCTGCCACCACTTCCGGAATCAGATTTTCCAACTGAAAAGCAGGGTCGAATATTTGTTCTTTTTTAAAGCCCAAATGGCCGCCCGCTTTGGGACCTTCCACCACTATCGCATCCGGGATACGTCCGAATTTCTTTGCCCACTGTTTAATAATCAGTTCCGCAGCGCGACCGGATGATACAATCGGAGCAAAATGGGTTTTATAGGCCTGGATCATTTCCGGGGTGTAGCCTTCGGGAAAGCGCAGGGGCAGCCCCGCGCCCATGAACACAATATCCACCTCTTCTTCAATGGCCGTGCGCAGCAAATCTTCAAAATCGGTCATGGCGACCATAATATTTAAACCAATCACGCCGTTGGATTTTTTTCGGGCCGTGCGAATCTCGTAGCGCAGCCGTTCCAGATTGGCGTCGCGGTATTTTTTTCCTTTTTCATCCGTTAACAGACCAAGCGCCACTGACGAAATGACGCCGATTCCACCCTGGTTGGCTACAGCCGAAGCAAGACCGGAAAGAGAAATCCCCACACCCATGCCACCTTGTACAATAGGAGTTGGTAAATTTAATTTTCCTATTTTCAATCCGGGTAATTTTTCTGCCTGCATGATGCGCTCCTTTGTTTTTTGTAGATTCATCCGTCAAAGTTTTTATTTTCCGGACAGCCCTATTTTTCAGGTAGAGAATATTGTTTTTTTGAATTCTTATATTGCTTAGTGAATAGTACAACTGTTTTACCGGAATAATTGTAATATTTATGTAAAAGTAATAACTTGCGCCAAAGAGAATACATACCGCTTTATGTAAGATGGCCCGTTTTATGAAAAAAACACATTCGCTTCTCTACCACGTGCTGATTTTTGTTTTGGCGCAATTAGCCTGGTTTTCCCTGCTGGGACTCTGGATATACTGGTACGTGAGCAACTACATCATTTTTGAACAAAACGCCATAACACCGGAAGCCCTTTCCGGGGCGCATAATGTTTTTACACTGGTCAGCGGCCTGGTACTGCTCATAGTTGTTTCTGTAGGCATGTCACTGATGTTTATTTATCTGACACGACAGGTCAGTTTAACTCGCATGTATGATGATTTTATCGCGAATATCACGCACGAACTCAAATCGCCTTTGTCTTCTATCCAGCTTTATCTCGAAACCATGCAGAGCCGTGATTTGCCTAAAGAGAAACAAGATGAATTTATGAACCTGATG
This sequence comes from Calditrichaceae bacterium, assembly GCA_024762535.1. GTDB lineage: Bacteria > Calditrichota > Calditrichia > Calditrichales > Calditrichaceae > JANTHG01. The sequence continues at coordinate 3,980 of JANTHG010000058.1, read as the reverse complement.
CGCCGTGACATTGACCGGTTAAACCATCTGATCTCTTCCGTATTGTACATGTCCGGTTTGGAACAGAAGCGTACAACCCGCAAGTATCCGCATGATTATCATATTTATCAGGCGGATACCACCCTGCGTGAACTGATAACCGAATCAGGCCGGCAACTCAAATTGCCGGAAGGCCATTTGCACATAAGCGGTCATGCCCCCTGCCGCTGCGTTATTGACCGCAACTGGTTCCGTATCGTGTTTGACAATTTATTCGATAATGCCCGCAAGTATTCAACCCAACCGCTCCAATTGAATATTCATTTCAGCTGTAGCGCTAAGAATATTTTTATTGATATAACGGATAACGGCATCGGCATTGAGCCAAAAGAATTAAAACGTATTTTTCAGAAGTTCCAGCGTCTGTCTTCCCCGGACATACCCAGTGTAAAGGGAACCGGCCTCGGACTTTACTGGGTCAGGGAAATCATAAAGTATCATGGTGGGAAAATCAGCGCCCGTAGTAAGGGCAAAGGGTTGGGCACGACTTTTCATATTGAGCTGCCTGTTTACAAGGCAACAAAAAAGCGGTATATCCGAAACTTACTGCGTAACAGTTCGGGAAGGTTAAAACGACATGAAAAAAAATAAAGCTAAACCACATATCCTACTCGTAGAAGATGAAGAAACGCTGGCCATTGGTCTGGAATTTAATTTACAGGCCGAAGGGTTTGAAGTGGATCTCGCCGCAGACGGCAGACAGGCGTTAGAACTTTACGTTCCCGGTAAATACGACTTAATCGTTTTGGACCTTATGCTGCCCTATGTGGACGGCTTCGAAGTAGCGCGCCGCGTCCGGACCCAAGATGCGCGCCAGCCTATATTAATGCTTACGGCCCGCACCCAGGCAGCCGATAAAATCAGCGGTTTACAAGCCGGCGCCGACGATTATCTGACCAAACCATTCCATTTGCAGGAGTTACTGCTGCGGGTTCAGGGAATGCTTAAACGTAAAAGCTGGTACGAAACTTCTACCGAAGATGAAAGTCAGGTCCGTTTTGGAAGAAATGAAGTAAACTTTGACAATCTCCAATGCCGCTCAGCAAAAGGGGCATTCCAGCTAACCGCCCAAGAAGCTATGTTGCTGCGCTATTTAATAGATCATAAAAATAAGGTAGTGAGCAGAGAGGAATTATTGGAAAACGTATGGAATATTCATTCCGATGTGGAAACACGGACCGTGGATAATTTTATCGTCCGTTTACGAAAATATTTTGAAGATGACCCGTCCAATCCGCAATTTATTAAAAGCGTTCGTAGTAAGGGATATCTTTTCGAACTAAAGGAATAATACCCCAAAATCCAAAGTTCAACTAATTTGCAATAAAACAAAAGGACTAATCCCAAACATCATTCTACCCTTTTTAAATACGTTTATTTTTGATACGTTATTATTAAACGCTTATGTTTGGGTTTTAGCCATTTCATTTTTGATTGTTTACAATATAATAAGGACTTATGTCAATGAAACTCAATCGTATTTTAGTACCAACAGATTTTTCGGATACGGCCAACCTGGCGGTTCGTCAGGCTGTGGTTTTAGCCCAAATTTACCAGGCCGAACTAATTGTACTGCACGCCCGGCTGATATACGATGACGATTCATCCCAATTACCCGAGGCTATCGAACGCTTAAAGAAGGAAGAAGCGCAAATCCTCCATAGAATGCAGGAAAGCGTTACCAACGCAAATCCGGCCATACCTATCCGTCACGAAATTATTCGTGGCTATTCTGCTCCATCCGCCATTTTGGGCTATGTAAATCAAAATGACTTTGATTTGATTGTGATTGGCACCCACGGTCGCAGTGGCATCGAACAGCTGCTGCTGGGTAGTGTAGCCGAAAAGGTTGTTCGTTACGCCCCCAGCCCGGTACTCACCGTTAACCGGGAATCATCGATTATCGAATCGTATAAAAACATTATTGTACCTTTTGATTTTAGTGAACACGCGCTGCGTGCCTTGCGTACAGCCCTACGGGTTTCTCCGGACGACGCAGAAATTCATTTATTATATGTATTTGAAAAGGACACACACCCCGAAATGTATTCCTGGAATTTGGCATCTTCCATAGATTTACGCCCTCAGGTTCAAATTAAAGCCCGGGAAAAAATGGATGCTGTATTAAGTACATTACAGGTGGGCAATCGGCAGATTCATAAAATTATTACGGATGGCGCTCCGCATAAAAAGATTGCAGAATATGTAAACAGTCACCAAACCGAACTGGTTATTATGGCTACCCAGGGGCTGGTGGGTCTGGACCGTTTTCTGCTCGGAAGTACCACGGAAAGGATTATCCGCTCGGTGAACACACAAATTTTAACTCTCAAACAGAAACAATTGATTTAAGCTATGACCAAAAAAAATACCATTTATGTAAAAGGCGCGCGCGAGCATAATTTAAAAAACGTGGATGTAGAAATTCCCCGCGATCGCTTTGTGGTTATAACCGGTCTGTCCGGTTCCGGTAAATCCAGCCTCGCTTTCGATACGATTTATGCCGAAGGACAGCGACGCTATGTGGAATCTTTAAACGCCTATGCCCGCCAGTTTTTGGGATTGATGGAAAAGCCGGATGTGGATTATATCGACGGCCTGTCACCGGCCATTTCCATAGAACAAAAATCCACCAGCCGCAATCCCCGCTCTACCGTGGGCACCGTAACCGAAATATACGACTATTTCCGGCTGCTCTTTGCGCGCATCGGCACGCCGCACTGCCCTTCTTGCGGACGCAAGGTCGAACGCCAAACCGTTCAGCAAATTGTGGATATGGTAGCCGACTGGCCGGAAGGAACCAAAATTTTAATCCTGGCACCGGTGGTACGTGGCAGAAAAGGCGAATACAAGGAGCTGTTTTCACAGTACCGTAAAGAAGGTTTTGTACGTGTCCGTGTGGACGGCGTAACCTGCCTGTTGGAAGAGGACATCCCTTTAGACAAGAATAAAAAACACTCCATCGAGCTCGTAGTTGACCGGCTGGTTGTGGAAGCGGGTATGCAGAAACGCTTAACCGATTCTGTGGAACTGGCCTTAAAACAGGCTTCCGGCATTTTGTACGTGCATCGTATGGATACAAAAGAAGATGTGTTGTTCAGCGAACAATTTGCCTGCGCCCATTGCAATCTTTCCTTCGAAGAACCGGCGCCGCGCAGTTTTTCGTTTAACAGCCCCTTTGGCGCCTGTCCGGCCTGTGACGGCCTGGGTGTGCTGACCGAGATTGACCCTAAGCTGATTGTACCTGATGAATCTTTATCCATTAACGATGGCGCTATCGTTGTGCTCAATCACCGCCGCGAAGGCTGGCTGTACGATATGGTGGCCAGCCTGGCCATACAGTTTAATTTTGATATGAACCTGCCCTGGAGGCAATTACCCAAAGATATCCGCCACCTTATTTTGTACGGCCTGGGTGATAAAAAATTCAATTTCCGCTACCGTCGCAATAATACCTATTTGGAATGGGAAAGCAAATACGAGGGCATTATCAACAATTTACAGCGCCGCTATAAACAAACGAATTCGAACCATGTGCGCCGCTGGATTGAAGGATTTATGAATACCGTGGAATGCGCCCAATGTCATGGTGCCCGTTTAAAACCGGAAAGTCTGGCGGTTACCATCCGCGGCAAAAGTATTGCCCAACTGAGCGACCTTTCCATCAAAGAAGCGGTTCAGTTTTTTGAAACCCTGGAATTGACCGAACAGCAAGAGGCCATTGCTCATCAGATTCTAAAAGAAGTACGACAGCGGCTTAGTTTTTTAAACAATGTGGGACTGGATTATCTTTCGCTGAGCCGTGCGGCCGGCACCCTTTCCGGCGGGGAAGCCCAGCGCATCCGTCTCGCCACGCAAATCGGTTCTCAATTGGTAGGCGTGCTCTATATTCTGGACGAACCCAGTATTGGCCTGCACCAGCGGGACAACATGCGCCTGAT
>JANTHG010000057.1 GCA_024762535.1 Calditrichaceae bacterium | reverse complement strand
CTGGACCAGCCCAAAACCGTAACCCTGAATATGGAAACCGATAAAGTTCTGGACCTCGAAGTAATGCTTTAAAAGAATTATTTTTAAAAATAGTAATCAAAACCGGGCAAATTGTCCGGTTTTTTTATTTTAATTCCTTTTATCCTATCTTTTTAGTAAATTATGCATCTAAAACATTTTTAAAAAATAAAAACAATAATTATATAGGAAGGAGCTATAGATGGTAACGAAAGAGGCCGTAGTAGAAGCCTTAAAAGAAGTTAGTTATCCCGGATTCAGCAGGGATATAGTGTCGTTCGGAATAGTTCAGGGAGTAGATGTTTCTGAATCTGCAATTAACATTAAATTAGTGCTAAAGAGTGATGATACTTCCATAGATGCAGAACTGGAACAATCAACCAAAAAACATTTGCAAGAAAAGTTCTCCGATATGTCTGTTGTCGTCGGTGTGGAACATCAGCAGGCCCCACAATTCAGTGCTCAGCCGCAGGAACAAAAACCGACCTATTTGCCTACCGTAAAATATAAAGTAGCGGTAGCAAGCGGTAAGGGTGGTGTGGGCAAATCCACTGTAGCTGTTAACCTGGCTGTTGCGCTGGCCAAACATGGTTTAAAAGTGGGGCTTTTGGATGCTGATATTTACGGGCCGAGTATTCCGTTAATGCTTGGTGTAACAGAGAAGCCGTATTATGATGGTTCTAAAATTTATCCCATTGAAAAATATGGCGTTCAGCTCATGTCTTTGGGTTTTTTGGTAGATAACAGCGAAGCTGTAATCTGGCGTGGAGCGCTTGTACACCGTGCTATTCAGCAGTTGATGAATGATGTGGCTTGGCCGGAACTGGATGTGATGCTGTTTGATATGCCTCCGGGAACTGGGGATGCCCAGTTAACCCTTTCGCAGTCCGTTTCTTTGGATGGCGCGGTTATCGTTTCCACACCTCAGGATGTCGCTTTGCTGGATGCTGTAAAAGGTGTAAGAATGTTCCGTAAGGTGAATGTTCCGATTATGGGTATTGTGGAAAATATGAGTTATTTTTTATGTCCCCATTGCGGAGAGCGTACCGAAATTTTCTCCAACGGCGGTGTTAAACGTGAATGTAAGAATTTAGATACGGATCTTCTGGGTGAAATTCCCATTGATGCAGATATTCGCATAGGCGGTGATAATGGCGTACCTGTGGTCCAAGCCAATCCGGATGGCGCTCAATCCAAAGCCTTTATGGATATTGCAGCAAATATTAAAGAGAAGTTGCAAAAATAGTAGGAAATAATCCTATCTAATTTACGGCTATAAAGGGAAATATTCCCTTTTTAGCCTTTTTGCTTATAAAGATATTTTCACCTCTAACCCCTTTATAAATAATTAATTGACCAGTTAGTTTGTCCCCCGTTTTTTCTTGGCATACAAATTGTAATATCATCAACCATATTTAATCCATTTTAAAAAGTCAGGGACGAACAGATGCGTATAAAAATTACGTTTACCAATCCTAGGAAAAATACTTTTCTTCCGATTAATACTAATTTTTATCTGGTTCAGTTAATTGAGCATTTGACTTATGAATATCAACGATACCTGAAGGCATTATTGCCTAATCATAGTCGCAACCAAAAATTTAACATGTATACATTTTCTCAGTTGATTATTCCATACAGAAAAATCAATGGAGATAAAATAGGGATTATTTCCTCCGAATTTCACTGGTATGTGGCTTCTCCGTATTATCAGTTTTTGGGTTTATTGGCTAAAGAATTGCGGACATCTAACAGTGTAAAAATTGCCGGTCATCGTTTTGGTGTTAATGGAGTTAATTTTATTACCTCTCCGAATTTCAAAGATTCAAAAGCACAATTTACCTGCCTTTCCCCTGTCGCTGTTTTCAGGCAACATGCATCTATACATAAGAAATCTTCGATGTACCTTAAGAGTGGGTATTTGTTACCGGATGAAAGAGAATATCTGACAAGTTTGAAAAAAGATCTGATATGGAAGTACAATACCATTCAGAAACAAAATGTGCTGAGTCACCTCGACTTGGATTTAAAGTATGATCAGCGCTATATTGAAAAAAAGAACAATCGGATTACCAAGGTGATTACCCTGGAAAACGGACGAGCGCTTTCGGAACAGGTACGGGGCGTTTTAGCGCCGCTGTCTGTGAAAGCAGACCCCGATATTCTCCAATTGATTTATGATGCCGGTTTGGGGCAGCTCAATAATTACGGGTTTGGAATGGTTGAAGTGGTCCATTCCGGACGAACATATAATTAGGCCTCTATAGTTTACCTTCGTATATAAATAATAATGTGTTAGGGTATTGCTTTATGAGTTCTCTAGGCCGTTCATCCTCTTCCCACAGGAGGTGAGCGGCCTTTCATTTATCTAATATCTAACCCGCTTTGTTTGCATACAAATTATCCGTACTGTAAATTACACAAGTTGAACTGTATCTTCTTTTATTGATTAAATGACACAAAGGAAATATAATGTTTATTAAATTATTGAGACGAACCGTATTTATACTGCTAACTGTTCAGTTTGTATTTGCTACAAACTGGCCTTTTTTGGATACGGAACGTATGGGTGCGGCCAACTTCATAAAGCATCATCCCAATTATAATGGTAAAGAAGTGGTCGTGTTTATTTTGGATACCGGAGTGGATATGGGTGTTCCCGGTTTAACAACGCTGCCCGACGGTTCGGTTAAAGTAATTGATGTGCAGGATTTTTCCGGTGAAGGCGATGTGCCCTTTACCAAAGCCGAAGAAGATTCGGAAAACGGGGAAGCGGTCATTAAAACCAGCGCTGTCAAATTATTCGGTTATAAGGCCTTAGCCTCTCAGCCTCAGGACAGTATTTTTTATTTGGGTGTGCTGGACGAAGAGCGCTTTAAAAATTCCGTTATTCCGGATATTAACAATAACGGGCGTATGGATGAACATTTTGGTGTTCTGGTTATGCACACCAATTCGGGCTGGCTGGCCTATGTGGATCTGGACGGTGATGGCAATATCGATGACGAGCAGCCTCTTTACGATTACAAAGAAAAACTTCAGAGTTTCCAATTCCGTGGCCGCGATACCAAAACAGAACGAAACCTGGCAACGTTTGGCTTAAATATTTTGCCGGATGAAAAGAAAGTCAGCTTCCATTTTGACGGTTCCAGTCATGGAACCCATGTAGCCGGCATAACAGCCGGTTACCGTATAAACGGCCAGGAAGGTTTAAACGGTATTGCACCCGGAGCTAAAATCATCAGCCTTAAAATAGGCAATGGCCAGTTGGCTGGTGGAGCTACCGTAACGGGCAGCATGATAAAAGCTTATGAATATGGGATAAAATTTGCTAAATCTTATGACGGACCGGTTGTTTTTAACATGAGCTTTGGAATAGGCTCGGAAATCGAGGGTCGCTCTGTAATGGATTTGACCCTGAATGATTTTTTAAGAGAAAATGAACGGTTACTGTTTTGTGTAAGCGCCGGTAATGAAGGTCCTGGTATTTCTACGGTTGGTCTGCCTGCAGCGGCCAGCAGAGTGCTTACGGTGGGTGCTTTAAATACAAAATTTACGGCCAATAATTTATACGGCGCTCACCTGTCGCTGGATAAACTCTTTGTATTTAGTTCGCGCGGCGGAGAGTTGAACAAACCGGATATCGTAACACCGGGTGGTGCGTCTTCTACGGTTCCTCCTTTTAGTACCAGAGATGTAAAATGGGGAACCAGTATGGCCAGTCCTCAGGCAACCGGCGCAGTGGCTCTGATAATGTCTGCGGCGTATCAGCAAAACCCACCTTTAGCCATTAATGGCGCGCTTATTAAGAAAGCCATTAAAAATACGGCTGAGAATCTCCCCGGTTACCTGCCCTTAGAGCAGGGCAGCGGCGTTATCAACATTCCCAAGGCCTTTCAATTATATAAAAAATGGATGACTGCGGAAAAGAAAGAAATGGTAGCCGATTATGATATAACCACGGAGAGTCCAATTTATCCCACAGAAGACGGACCCGCTGCTTACTGGCGTTTTGGAAATTACGCACCGGATAAAAATCATAAACAGCGTTTTTACATAAATCCGTTGTTTAGCAAGAAAACCGATGCCGATGCTAAAAATAATTTTTACCGGGCATTTACCTTAAAGTCAACAGCAAACTGGCTCAAGCTCAATTCCCATTCCATTTATATTAAAGGAGAAGGGCCGGCCTATGTGGATGTGTATTTCGACAAACAGAAGATGAAACGTCCCGGTTTGTACAACGCCAAAGTGCTTGCCTATCGGAATGGCGGGTGGTTTTCGGGCAACTCGGCAGAGAATAAAGAATTCGAACTCATGTGCACCTATGTAAAACCTGTTCCGTTAAATGAACAAAACGGCTTTCGCTGGGATTCGGGCGTTCTTACCATCAAACGAGGCGATGTAAAACGGGTTTTCTTTGATGTACCAGCCAAAGCGTCCTCCGGCAGCATTACTTTAACGATTCCATCAGGTGCTTTTGCCAATGTACGCGCCTATTTATACGACCCGGCCGGCCGTGAAAAACATGCCTCCGCCATTCGTTCGGAACGTTATGAAAAAGGATTGATTCAGATAAAAACAGACGAACTGGAACCCGGAACATGGGAATTGGATTTGTATGCCGATTTCCGCAATGAACAACCGTCTAAGTGTAAAGCAGTACTTGCTTTCTCCGGCTTGACCGTGCATCCGGATGTAGTTAGTGATATTCACTACCGGAACGGTTCGGATGCTTCCGGCCAATTTAATGTAATAAATAATTTCGATGAACTTGTTGAATGTAGCCTTTCTGGTTCGGTGATGGGCATTCAGCGTAAGGACCATATCGAAGATGACAGTGACCATTATGAATATGATTTTTCGGTCAGCAAAGCCTGCGAACGAGTAAGCTTTGAACTGGAATTGACACCCGATGTATTTAATCTGTTTACCGATTTTGCGGTCAATATTAAAAATTACAGCGGAAAAGTGCAGTATGCCAGCGGCTTCAGTTATCGTACATTAACCATCAATTTCACACCGGAAAGGGCCGGAGACTATATTTTGGAATTTATTCCCGGATTTGCCCGGCACGAAGCGCAGGATTGGGGTGTAACCATTACGGAAAAGCAATACTATTTTAAGAATTTTCCGGTTCAAAAAGACCACCTTTCTTTTTATCCGCATGTAGAAAAAACAGTGAATTTTGTTATAAGCGGCCAATTACCTGTTGCGCCGGATGATTACACGCTGTTCGGTGAGATATGGTTGGATAGCAGAGGGAGTTATGTCAATCGTACCATCATCCCTTTACAACTGTTTACGGGCTTACATTAACGGATTATAATGGAGCTATTTTTAATCAGCCTGATTGGCGGTTTACTGGTTCTGGACACAACCGCCGTATTACAAGTTTTGATTTCGCAGCCACTGGTTTCAGGAGCTCTGTTAGGCTGGTTGCTGGGCGATGTATCCCTGGGTTTACGCCTGGGCATTTTGCTACAGCTACTCTGGCTCAATCAACTGCCGGTTGGCGCAGCGAAGGTGCCGGAAGGGAACCTCGGGGCTGTCGTAGCCGTTATCCTTGTATTCATGGTAAAGGACTGGATCCCTATTTACCCGAATATTCTCATAGTAAGTGTTGTTTTGTATGCAATGATAGTGAGCGCACTGGGCGTAAAGCTGGTAACGACCATACGCAATCAGAATATTTTTTTCCTGGACAGGGCGGTGAAAGGTTTGGAAGCGGGTGATGTGGCTATTTTAGGCCGGATGACTTTTTTGGCGCTGCTTTTTCACTTTTTGTTCCTTGTTGCGGCTGTTTTTATCAGTGTTTGGATTGGTTGGGAACTCTTTCGCTTCCTTTTGCCTAAGCTGCCTGTGCATTGGGAATACGTTGCCCGCTATGTGGAATTTGCCATCATGGGAAGTGGTGTGGGGCTAACACTCAATTTCTTTAAGGAAAAGCGTATCGGGCTGCCCATTTTACTGGGAATGATTGTAGGAATGGTGATTTTGGTTCTGTTATGAGCGATAAAAAAAAATTATCGGTATGGGTTTTTGTACGTGTTTTCTTTCGAACACTGATATTGCAGGCTGTGTGGAATTTTAAAAGTTTGCTCTCGGTGGGAGTTAGTTTTGCGCTGGTGCCGGTTGCAAAACATCTGTGTAAAGATAAACAGGAACAGGCAAAGATGCTGCGCCGTCATTTATATTTTTTTAATTCCCAGCCCTATTTTGCATCCTTTGCGTTGGGCGCCATTGCTCGTTTGGAAGAAGAGCGCATAAACGGGCAAATTGAAGGAACTGAAAAAATAGACGCCTTTAAAAATGCCTTAATCGGGCCGCTGGGTGCAGTTGGCGATTTGTATTTTTGGGGAACTATCAAGCCGGCCTCCATTTTGCTTGGGCTCACCGGTGCGCTTTATTTTGATGCCCTTTTAGGTAAGTTGCTATCCATATTGGCAATGCTGATTGTTTTCAATGTCCCGCATTTACGCATCCGTGCCAAGGGTTTGTGGAAAGGCTACCAAAGAGGATATGAGATATATAAATCCTTAAAAAGTGAAAAATTTGCCCGTATTCGTTTTATATATCAACTGGCCGGTGCGTTCTTTATGGGTATGATTATCTCCTTTTTATTGGTTACCACTCTGCAGGTTGACTATATCCAGAGTATTGTTTTTGTTTTGGGGATTTTGATGGCTGCGGTTTTTTATAAACGAAAAAAGGGAAATTATTTAACGGTCATTTCATCGGTTGTATTGGCTTTAATAATAGGACTTATATGATTCAGAAACGTGTAACAATTGAAAATACTAGCGGGTTGCATGCGCGTCCAGCAGCCCATCTGGTAAAAATTGCCGGGAAATTTGATTCGGATATAAAAATATTAAAAGACGGTTTGGAAGTAAACGGCAAAAGCATAATGGGTGTGATGATGCTGGCCGCGGAGCAGGGAAGTGAGTTGGAATTTGTAGTAGACGGCACAGACGAGCAGGAAGCTATGGATGCCCTGGTTGAATTAGTGGAAAAAAAGTTTTATGAAGACTGACCTGAAAACACCTTTAAAAGAAATTGTCCTGCATGGCCGGCCCACATCGCCTGGCGTGGCCATTGGCAGCGCTTTTCAGTTTCATGCGCCAAAAATAAACCTGAATGAACTTAAGGTTAAAAGTTCAAATATTGCTGAAGAACTGGATTTTTTTGCCAATGCTATTTTAAAAGTAGCCCAGCAACTCGAAAGTTCGCAAAAGGCAAGTGAGCAACAGTACGGTAACCAGTTCTCTGAAATTTTTGAGAGTCAGAAAGCCTTCCTAAAAGATCCGGTGCTCATCAAAGAAATTGAGGAAGAAATTAGAAATTCCGGTTATGGCGCAGCCTTTGTAGTATCCAAAATTCTGGCGGATAAAGGTGATTATTTCATTAATCTGGAAAGCGCTTATTTCCGGGACCGGGCCTATGATATTCTGGACCTCAAGCAGCAACTTATTCATGCCCTGCTTGGTATTGATACGGATTACCGTTTGGATAAACCTTCCATTGTAGTAGCGGAAATGTTGTCTCCCAGTGATACGGTTCAGTTTAACCGTAATTTTATTCTGGGTTTTCTTACGGATAAGGGCGGAGAAAACTCCCATGCTGCTATTCTGGCCCGGGGGCTTCGTATTCCGGCTGTGGTGTACGGCCATTCGCTTTCGCGGTTGATTATGCCCGGCAGTCAGCTTATTCTGGATGGCTTTAATGGGGGGATTATTATCAATCCCACACCCAAAACCATTGCGCATTATGAAGAAATCCAGAAAGAACATCAGCGTTTTGAACATCAGCTGCTAAAGGAATTGGAATTACCATCCCAAACTAAAGACGGCACGCCCGTACATCTGCTGGCCAATATCGAATTTGCCCACGAAATAAATGATGTAAAGCAGAACCATGCCGAAGGAGTTGGCCTGTTTCGTACGGAAAGCATGTTCATCGAAAAACGGTCCTTGCCCTCCGAAGAAGAACAGTTTACAGTGTATCGTCAAATAGCTGAACAACTGGCGCCGTCTCCGGCGACTATTCGTACCATAGACCTTGGCGGCGATAAATTTCTGGAAAATTACAGTCAGGATGACGAACTCAATCCTTTTCTGGGCTGGCGCGCAATCCGTTTTTGTCTCGATGAGCCGGAAATTTTTAAAACCCAGCTTCGTGCAATTTTACGGGCTGCGCTGTATGGCAATATTCATATCTTAATTCCGATGGTTTCTTCGGTAAATGAAATTATTCGAACCAAAGAGCTGATTGCGGAAGCCGGGGATGAACTGCTGCGCAAAGGAGTAGAATTTAAAGCCGATCTTCCGCTGGGTATTATGATTGAAACTCCGGCGGCCGCGATCATGGCCGAAGAGCTGGCAACTTACGTGGATTTTTTCAGTATTGGAACCAATGATTTAACCCAGTATGTACTGGCCATTGACCGCACGAACGATAAAGTTTCGGCGGCGTACACTACGTTTAACCCGGCTGTGCTTAAATTTATTGCCCACACTATAAAAGCCGGCACAGAACATAAAAAGCCGGTAACCCTTTGCGGTGAGTTTGCAGCCAATCCACTGGCAATTCCTTTGCTGTTGGGTATGGAATTACGTAACTTTAGCATGAATCCGCATTACATTGCAGAAACAAAAAAAATAGTAAGGTCTGTGGATTTACAAGCGTGCAAACAATTGTATGCAGATATCCAAACCCTGCATACGGCCGATGCCATCGAAGAAAAATGCCGCGCCCTGATAAAAGCCAATGTACAGAATTTAGAATTCTTAAGTTAGGAGATCTCTATGTATTCAGTCGACAAAACCGGTTACAAAAAAGTGTTACTTCATTTCCATGAACAAGTAGAACAAAGTAGCGCACTGTTATCTAAAAGTAATATTTCCTTAGATTCTGCCCGTATAAAAAACATTCTCTATTTTGGAATGGGTGGTTCCGGTATTGTAGGTGATTTGATACATGATGTGTTATTTGATGAATTAACTGTCCCGTTTCAGGTGGTGCGCAGCTATTTGGCTCCCGCTTTTTGTTCAAAAGAAACCCTGGTTATTGTTTCCAGTTATTCCGGCAATACGGAAGAAACCTTAAGTGCATTGGAAGGGGTTAAAGAAAGCGGCGCGCAAATTGTAGCGCTTACCTCAGGCGGTAAACTGGCCGAACTGGCTAAAGCAAACAATTGGGGCCTGATTGAATTGCCCACCGGATTTATGCCCCGCCAGGCTCTTGGTGTGATGTTTTTTCCCCTGTATCGTTTACTGGGCGAAAGCGGTCTGTCTAAAAATTATGAAGCGGATTTAAATTCATTTATCAAATTTATTAAAAACCTGGCAAAACAAAATGACTATCCCAGTAAAACCGGACATGTGTTTTCCATGGATCTGGCGCGCACCATTCAGAATAAAATACCGGTTATCTATTCAACGGCGCCTTATCTTAAAACCATATCGACCCGCTGGCAAAATCAGATGCATGAAAACGGTAAATCCCTGGCTTTTCGTAATGTGCTGCCGGAAATGAATCATAATGAAATTGTTGGCTGGGAAATGGATGCGGAACAGTTGAAAAATCTGATAGTCATCTTTTTGGAAAATGAAGACCCGCACCCGCGTATCCGTCAGCGTATAGCGTTATCCAAAAAAATTATTAAAAACCGTGGTGTGCAGGTGGTGGACATCTATTCTAAAGGTTCTACGGTTTTGGAAAAGGTGTTTTCTTTGTTATTGATGGGAGATTGGGTGAGTTACTATTTGGCGCTGGCGTATAAAAAAGACCCGGCGGATATTAAAAATATTGATTTTTTAAAAGAAGAAATGGCAAAATTAGATTAGAACTGAAATATAAATAAAGGGAAGACAAATGGCGAAATATTTATTTACATCCGAATCGGTCACCGAAGGCCATCCGGATAAAATGGCGGACCAGATTTCGGATGCTATTCTGGATGCGGTTCTTAAAGAAGATGTGTTTGGCCGTGTGGCCTGCGAAACGTTTGTAACCACCGGTTTAACCTTAATTGGCGGTGAAATTACCACCGATTGTTATGTAGATATACCCAATATCGCACGCGAAGTGATTAAAGACATCGGTTATACCAATGCCACTTATGGCTTTGACTACCAAACCTGTGCTGTAATGACTTCGATTGACCAACAGTCACCGGATATCGCGATGGGTGTGGATAAAGCCGGCGCCGGCGACCAGGGCATGATGTTCGGTTATGCCTGTACCGAAACCGATGAACTGATGCCGCTGCCCATTCATCTGGCCCATAAAATTACGGAAAATTTGGCAGCTGTACGCAAAGCGGGAAAGCTGGATTTCCTGCGTCCCGATGGTAAATCGCAGGTATCCATTCGGTATGAAGATAATAAACCGGTAGCCATCGAAAAAATAGTGGTTTCTACTCAGCACAGTCCGGAAGTGGAAAACAACCGCTTGCGTGAAGCGGTGATTGAAGAAGTGATTAAGCCGGTATTGCCAAAAGCGCTGATAGCGGATATCGAATATTTTATCAATCCTACCGGACGTTTTGTGATTGGCGGGCCGCAGGGAGATGCCGGACTCACCGGACGCAAAATTATTGTGGATACCTACGGCGGCATGTACAGCCACGGCGGCGGCGCCTTCAGTGGAAAAGATCCTACCAAAGTAGATCGCTCTGCTTCCTATTTTGCGCGCTATGTGGCTAAGAATGTGGTTGCTGCCGGTCTTGCAGATCGTTGCGGTGTGCAGGTGGCCTATGCCATTGGTGTGGCCAAACCTGTTTCTCTGTTGGTAGACACCTTTGGTACCGGCAAAATATCGGATGAAGAATTAACTAAGTTGGTAGATAGCGTGTTCGATTTTACGCCGGCTGGTATCATCGAAACGCTGGACCTGAGACGTCCGGTGTATCGTAAAACAGCCGCATACGGCCATTTTGGACGCGAATTGCCGGAATTTACCTGGGAACGAACAGATAAAGTTAAAGAACTGACAAAATAAAGATTGGCCGATAAACGCCGGCTTTAACGCCGGCGTTTTTAGTTTAGAACCTTCCACGATCCCTATCGTCCTCGTTGGGATGCGTTAATAGTGGTAGCCTTGCGCCATTTCCAAAGTTTTTACTTGCCCCGATTTTAAGGAAATCCTATCTTTCATAATGACCGAATGGCAGACAAATGCAAATAATAAACAGGAATTTTTACAGCCGGTACAAAAACTCACAGCGCTCTGGGCTTTAAACGAGGCGGCGCTGGGTGGCGTACTCTATCTCTTTAAAATCCCCTTTACGGGTTTGGTTATTGGCAGTAGCTCGGTTTTACTGATTATCCTGATTGCGGGATTTGCCCGGCGTTCCGGCGTTATTTTTCGTTCCATGATGCTGGTTATCATTGTAAAAGGCCTGGTTAGCCCGCATACGCCGATTAATGCCTATTTTGCTGTATTTCTGCAGGGCATACTGGGCGAGCTGCTATTTCGTTTTCTGAATTATCGGCTGGCTGCTTTCCTTTTGGCCACACTGGCCCTTTTCTTTTCGGCTATGCAAAAATTTTTGGTTATCACGCTTGTGTTCGGGATGAATATCTGGCATTCCGTCGATTTGTTCGGTCGGTTTATTATACGGCAACTACCTTTTACATCCTCAGACGCAGATCAGATTCCATTAAGTTTGCTGCTGATTATTTTTTATATGGGTATTCATCTACTGGCCGGTGTTTATATGGGAATCAAGGGGCCGCAGCTATTCAGGCGATTGATGCGAGAACGTGATAAAACAGAGCCTTCTGTTGTACAAACCAGGCAGGTGGAAATCACGCTGCCACCCAAAAAACACCGTGGTTTTTTTAAGCGCTTCTCAGGTATGTTGGTTTTCGGGTTTATGTTGCTGATTGTAGCACTATCCTATCTGTTTCCGGTGTTCGAAAAGAGTCAGGGAATGGCGGCTATAATGATGCTATTTCGTTCCATTCTCATCATGTTTATCTGGTTTAAAATCGCCGCACCGTTGACTATGAAAGCGCTGAATACCTTCATCAAGCGCAAAGAACATGTGTATGCGCAGGAAGTGCAGGGGATTATCGGTACGTTTCCGGACCTTAAATTTTTAGTACAGCAAAGCTGGCAGGAGACGAATGGCATGCCGCGCAGGCAACGTGTGAACCATTTTCTGTTCACTCTGCTGTTGCGGGTGATTTCGTGATTTGCACGCTGTTTTCGGGTTGATTTGAATACATTAGGTGGCAAATTCCTATTCATTGATTTTTTTAACTACTCCTAATTTTTTGATTTTATTAAGCTCCAATTAATTACGTTTTATTACCACATTTCAGGCATAAAATTGAAATTTGGAAAAGAAAAAAACTTTACTCAGCCACTTTGTCTGTTTATCTTTTGGGAAAAATGGGAGGGATTATGCGTTATTTTATCTTGACCATATCCATGTTTCCACTCTTTTGGGCTGTTTCATATTCTCAGGATAGTACATCAATCGAAAATCCGAAAGCATTGAATTTTACAGGACAAACAGAAATGGTTACTGTCCCGAATTCCAAGCCACTCGAAGTGGAATTGCTTTGGAAAAATCAATCGTGGCAATACGCCCCGCCCGTCTAACAGGAATCCGGGATGGTTATATTTTTTATCAGGCAATGGATTCAAAAGATACGGGCAAACAATCCGGAGCTGTGGATAGTTTGGAAGGATTGCGTCTGATTCGCCATGGCCATTTAATAACAGCCTCCATAAGTGTGGCGGGCGCAGGTATCTTAGGCTATCTTATCGGCGAGGCGCAAGGAGATGATCCGCCGGGATGGTTTAGTTTTTCTAAAGAAAAGAAGGCCAAAATGGCGGGTGGAATGGCGGCTATTCTAACGGCTATGATTGGGGGTACAATTGAACTTTTAAGAGAAATAAACGTGGATGTGCCTCTTGGGGGGCTTTCCACTACCGAGCGCTATAAACGTATGCAAGGGGTTTGGAATCGTTCGTATCGTTCTCAGCATCCCCTCATCGTCGGTATAGCGGGGAATTATATTTTCAGCGAAACAGGGAATAAGCAAATGGCCTACCAGGCTTCTGCCTATTTACCTTTGAAGCCGCGATCCTGGATCGGGGTAAATATTGGGCACATTCCATGGATGGATTGGGTTATTAAAGATGAGTTCCACGATTCTTTATACGCTTCTTATCAAAAGGAAAAGAGTACGCTTACCTATGTGAATTTAAGTTTTAGAGCGTTTTTATGGTCAAGGGGAAAAGTTCTTCCGTATTTTACATGGGGTGTATCTTGGGGAAAAGAGAATAAAAAAATACATTCAAAATATGTTGACTACTATTATAACTCTTCGGATGAACATATTACTACGGAAGACAGGTCCTTTTTAGGCATCCCTGTGGGTGTGGGAAGCCTGGTTCCGGTAAGCGGACATACTTGTTTAGATCTGCAGCTGGAATATGTGTTCCGGGAAAGTACATATTGGCGCTGGCAAGTGGGGATGAATTATATGTTTTAAATTTCAATATGATAGTACAACTGTCCTAAATAATCAAGACACAATTTTTGGGATAAGGGGTTGAGCCTGATCCCCCTTAAAAAAGGGGGCTAGGGGGTTATAAAATCTGTATAATTCAATAATTTGTCCATTTAAAAAAACACCCCCCTTAATCCCCCCTTGATAGGGGGGACACGCTATGATTGAATTAGTAAGTTGTTAGTGTTCTATATTTAGGACAGAAGAGATAAATATTTTTCCATACGTGCCGTTTGACTGCTATGCCTGGCGCCTTTAAATTTACGTAAAAACATTTGGAATGAACATGACCACAGCCATTCGTCCTTACCATCCCTCTGATCTGAGCGCCTTGTACCGCATCTGTCTGCAAACAGGCGACAGCGGCAAAGACGCCAGCGCCAAATACTCGGACCCTGATCTGTTGGGGCAGTTTTATGCTGCACCTTATGCAGTGCTGGAACCGGAACTCTGTTTTGTGCTGACGTGTTCGGGCAAACCCTGCGGTTACATTATCGGCACCAAAGATTCACAGGAATTTTACCGGCGCTGTGAACGCGACTGGTTCCCGGTGCTCAGAGAACGCTATCCCATGCCTGCCGAAGATGATGCTTCCGCCGATGCGCATATTATCCGCCTGATTCATCAGGGGCATGTACCCAATCCGGATGTATCAGACTACCCGGCGCATCTGCATATTGATATTTTGCCTCAGGGGCAGGGCAAAGGGATGGGCCGCCGCCTGATTGAAACATTCGTAGAAGAACTGCGCAGGCAACAGGTAAAGGCGCTTCATTTGCAGGTGGGGAAATCCAATGAAAATGCCGTGCAATTTTACCAGCGTGTAGGGTTTCACATTATAAAAGAATACGAACGATCCATTGCTTTTGGAATGAAACTCTAAATGTCAGGATTTTCTTCTTGGCTGTAAATCAATTGTTTGCGGCTTTCATTTCCCAACCGGTCCACATACGTAACCAATACCCGATTAACCTTTACTTCGCTTGAATCCGCCTCCATTTTACGGGAAAGCGCTAATCGGTACGAGCTTTGGATGCCAGTTAAAATATCGTAATGCCAGTCGGCCTTAATCCGGTAATACACCACCCAGTGAAAAACATCCGTACGGGTATCGGTGCGCTGCATAATGAGCGTGTCCTGCTCTGCCGAAGCATGTATTTGGGGCGTTTCCGGGGGCTCGTGCCCTAACCAGGGCGAAGGGGGTACCAGAGCTTTTTGTGCGTAGGGCCCGTTTACAAGCGCCTGTGGCAGAATGCGAAGGGAATCCATAAAGGCCTTCATGCTAAAATGTACGACGCCCGGGTCGTTGGGAAGCATACCGCGTTCTATCATTATCTGATTGATATTTTCATCGACTCCAGTGGAATCGGTGACTTTTCTGGTGTACAGTCCCGGCCAGATATGTCGGCCTTTGGGATTCTGGCGCGACCACCAGCCCAACAGTACGGGGAAGCTCTGCCCTAAGCGGTTAATCGGCCAGTAGAGCTGGGGCGTAAAATAATCCACCCAACCATTGCGTAGCCACAGGCGGGCATCGGCGTAAAGAACCCTGTACTGGTCAAATCCGCTTACGGCCGCCGGATGATGCGGCCGGTAAATTCCAAACGGGCTAAGCCCGAATTGCACAAATGGTTTTTCTTTTTTGATGGCGCTGTACAAACGGCGAATAAACGTGTTCACCGCTTCCCGCCGCCAGTTCCCGCGATTTAAAGTACCGCCGGATTGCCGGTAGGTCTGCCAGGTATCGTCATCGGGAAAATCTTTGTTGTCGTTGTACGAAGGATAGGGATAAAAATAATCGTCAAAATGGATGCCGTCCACATCGTAACGATTAACCACATCCATCACAACCCGGAGTGAATGTTCCTGTGTGCCCGGATTCGCCGGGTCTAACCAGTAATAGCCGTGTTCGAGTTTCTTTACCAAATCGGGACGACGGCGCACGATGGATGAATCCGTAACCGGCCCGCCTTTAGGGTGGTGGGCGCGGTAGGGGTTGAACCAGGCGTGCAGTTCCAGCCCCCGTTTATGCGCTTCTTCAATCCAGAATTGCAGAGGGTCGTAAAAAGGCTGAGGCGCTTTTCCCTGAATGCCGGTTAAATAATAAGACCAGGGTTCCAGCTTGCTTTGGTAAAGGGCATCGCACTGCGGCCGCACCTGAAAGATAACCGCATTCATATGTAATTTTTGAACCGTGTCCAAAATAGCGATGGCTTCCTGCTTTTGTACTTCCGTGGGCAGTCCGGGCGCACTGGGCCAATCGATGTTAGCCACCGTGGCCACCCAAACGGCACGAAATTCCCGCTGCGCAACGGACTGACTGTAAATGCTTTCCGGGGGCGATGTGGGTTTTGTGGCTGCGCAACTTAAAAAAAGAGCGAATACCGGCAAAAGTAAAAGAATCCTTTTCATAGGTAGCTTCCCTTTAATATAATTCATATTTAACCAGACGTCCGTCGAGTCCGCCGTTGGTCAGCGGCTTCTTCCAACTGGCGCGCAG
>JANTHG010000056.1 GCA_024762535.1 Calditrichaceae bacterium | reverse complement strand
AATTTTACAGGGCGCCAAACGCTAAAAAAATAGTAAATTTTGGAACCGGTCTTGGCCTCAGCCTCGTAAAACAGATAACGGAAAATTTTAACGGAAACATTTCGGTTCAGTCGGAACCGGGGAAAGGCGCCACATTCATTCTGCGTTTTCCCCAAAAAAAGGAATTGCAATGAAAATCGGTGGAATCATAGAACAAACCAATCTGGCCTTATATACAATCGCTTCCATTAAAGATCAGCCCGGCTCTGTAGCCGAAGTGCTAAAAGTTTTCGCGGAACACCATATCAATTTAGCTTATATTACAGAAGGCGCCGTAAATACGGGTAATGCCTTACTTGCCTTTTGCGTGGATTGTGATGACAAGGAAAAAGTGGATAAGCTGTTATTGCATCATACCGGTGTAGCCGGAGAAAATATCAATAAACATGAATATGTAGCATTGATTGGTATTTATGGCCCACACTTCCGGGAGAAACCGTCCATCGCTGTAAATGTATTTGATGCTCTGGGAAAAGCGGGAATCAACATATTGGGAATATCCAGCAGCATATCCACTATTTCCTGTGTGGTGCATTTACAAGAAATGGAAAAGGCCAAAGAAGCGCTGCTGAACCATTTTGAACTTCCCTAAGGGCGCTGAAGCGCCGAAAAAAAAGGAGCGGATTCTCCGACCCCGACTTAAAAGCCACGTGCGCCTGTTAATGGCGTCGTTATAATCCATAGTATTTTTTATATTTGTCTTAAATACCTGAGCTTTACCCTCATTTTCATAAACAGTTTTTTAGTTTACGATTACAATCCTAAAAAATTAATCGCCATGCCCGAGGCGGCAATAATAAACCCGGCTGTGGCGTGCATATACCGCTCGATAAAATCCAGACGGATGAGATTGAGACCACCGGAAAGCAGCGCCACCATGCCCATCATTGTGCCGATGGTTACCAAACCGAAGGCGCCGGCTACCAGCCAAACGTCGCTCCAGTGACCGGCAGCAGCAGGATACATAAGCAGCGGAATAAGTGGCTCACAGGGACCTAACACAAAAATCACGAACAACGCCCAGGGTGTGATGGATTTTTTATCATCATGCACATGGGTATGGGAACCAAAATGATTGTGGGAATGGACATGCGGTTGGCTATCACCATTGTGCAGGTGCGGGTGAGAGTGCGTGGCAGAACGCCGGGACTGACGAATACCCCATGCACCGTAAATCAATCCGAAGGCAATCAACAGCCAGCCGGCCAGTTCTCCCCGAATGGATTCTACCAATTCCAAATGTTTCAGAGCCACACCCAGGGCTACGCCAACGGCGCCGAGCAGCACGGAACCGAGTACATGGCCCACTCCGCAGAAAAAGGTAATCGTCTGCGTCTTGGCTGTATTCCAGTTCCGGGCTTTGGACACCATCACAAAAGGCAGGTAATGATCCGGCCCGACCAGAGTGTGAATAAAACCGATACTAAGTGCGCTAAATAAAATAATATTCGTTTCCATGTGCGGTACCTTTTGAATGTTTCTTTAACAAATCCGCGGTAATTGTTCACCGATGGGCATATCAATTATTCGTTCCGTGCCGTATGCGTTTTCCATCACTACTTTTTTAGGATGATCATTTGTTACTTCGCCAATAATGGCAGCCTGTGTTCCCAGAGGATGCTTGCGCATAGCTTCTAAAACCAACTCTGCATGTTCTTCGGATACAGCGGCAATTAATTTTCCTTCATTCGCCACATAAAGCGGATCGATTCCCAAAATTTCACAGGCACCGCGAACCGCATCATTAACAGGGATGGTTTCTTGTTGCAAACGGATTCCCAACCCGGATTGTCCGGCAAATTCATTCAAGGTTGTGGCCACGCCGCCGCGGGTGGGGTCGCGCAAGGCATGGATAGTGCCTTCGGATTCCATCATCGTAGCAATTAAACCGTTTAAAGCGGCCGTATCGCTTTTAATACCGGACTGAAATGAGAGGCCTTTGCGTTTGGTGAGAATGGCCATACCGTGATCCGCTATACTGCCGGATAAAATGATCTTATCACCGGGACGAATTTGCGCAATCCCAAAGTTGATTTCAGGCGGAATGAAGCCGATACCGCTGGTATTGATGAATACTTTGTCGCAGCTGCCTTTTTCCACTACTTTGGTGTCGCCGGTTACTATGTTCACACCGGCCTGCTGCGCGGAATAACGAATAGATTCTACAATCTGCCGTAGTTCTTCTATGGGCAGCCCTTCTTCCAACACAAACCCGATGCTTAAAAATTTAGGGGTGGCGCCGCTCATGGCCACATCATTCACCGTGCCGTTTACCGCCAGGTCGCCAATATTGCCGCCGGAGAAAAAAATGGGATTCACAACAAAGGTATCGGTAGAAAAGGCCATCCGTCCTTTGGGGACAGCGAAGGTCGCCTGATCTTCCAGCTGATTTAGGGTGTCATTACCGAAACAGGGCAAAAAGATTGCTTCGATGAGTTCAGCCGATAATTTGCCGCCCGAACCGTGTGCCAGTTGAACGGTGTCGTAATACAGTTTGGGCAGGGGACAGGAAAAGGATTCTAGCGTTGCCATACGTTTATTTCCACTCTATCAATAATTGTAACATTAACATTTAAAATCTAAAATTTAAAATTTAAAATTTAAAATTTATACTTCCTTATGGTATCTAAAATAAGCGCTGCAAGCGCCCTCGCCGGAAACCATGGTCGCGCCGAGAGGATGTTCCGGCGTACACAAAGTGCCAAACGCGGGGCATTGATTCGGTTTTTTGATGCCCTGCAAAATCTCACCGCTGATGCATTCTTTAGGCTCCTGGGTTTTGATATGACCCGTTTCAAATTTTAAAGTAGCGTCAAAGGCGGCAAATTCCGGTGTAAGCGCCCAACCGCTTTGGGGAATAATACCGATACCGCGCCATTTTCGGTCTATTGTCTGAAATACGGATTGCAGTAATGCTTTAGCCTGCTGGTTTCCTTTGCGTGCGACAGCTCTCGGATAAGCGTTTTCCACTACGTGTTTACCGGATTCCAGTTGCTGCACAGTCATCAAAATCCCTTTAAGTAAATCCAGTGGTTCAAATCCCGTTACTACAATGGGAACCCGAAATTGTGCGGCAATGGGTTCATATTCTTCCCAGCCCATAACCGCGCAAACGTGACCGGCGGCGAGGTAGGCCTGTACCCGGTTGGTTTCGGAAGAGAGCAGCGCGGTCATTGCCGGAGGAACCAGCACATGGCTGATGAGTTCGCTGAAGTTGGTCAGTCCCTCTTTTTTAGCCTGGGCAATGGCCATGGCATTTCCCGGCGCCGTGGTTTCAAAACCAACCGCAAAAAAGACCACCTCTTTATCCAGATGCTCACGCGCCAGTTTAAGCGCTTCGAGCGGGGAATAGACCATACGCACATCCGCGCCTTCGGAACGTGCTTCTAACAGGTTTTTACTGGAACCGGGCACCCGCAGCATGTCGCCAAAAGAGGTGAAAATAACATTAGGCAACGAAGCGATTTCCACGGCCTGATCTATCAGTTCCAAAGGCGTAACACACACGGGACAACCGGGCCCATGAACCAGTTCCACCACACCGTCCAGCAATTGATGCAAGCCGTTTTTCATGATAGAATGCGTTTGCCCGCCGCATATTTCCATAATCACCCATTTTTGCGTTGATATGGATTTGATTTCATGCACCAAAGCCTTTACAGCTTGTGGGTTACGAAATTCATCAATATATTTCAATTTGTCTCCTGTTTGCGAATGAAAAAATACAAATTAGAAGAATTGTCCCAGTTCCCAATTCCAAATTCCCAATTCAACCTTACAATCAGTCTTTCTTAGTTTTGTCGGTCAACGGGGCATTTTCTACCGTGTACCCCTGCTTTTTTAAATGATCCGTCACCTCGTCCCAGGTTTCTAAGCTCTGCCGCGCCTGTTCTTCATCTAATACGGAAATAGCAAAACCGGCATGTACAATCACATAGGATTCCATATCTGCTTCAGGAACATATTCCAGGCAGGCTTCACTAATCGTTCCGCTATAATTCACATGGCCCATGCGTAAACCGTTTTCCGTATAGATTTTTACAATTTTACCCGGGATGGCCAAGCACATAAAAACTCCTTATTATGTCCAAATTACCTGATTTTGTTTGATTTTAATAAGCTCCCGGGCAATGGCTGCCTGCCCGAGAGAGATACCGCCGTCATTTACCGGAAGCTGTGTTGGAATTAATACTTCGAAAGACAGCTTTTGCAGGGCATCCTGTAAGCCGTTCAGCAAAATTTCATTCTGGAACACTCCGCCGCTTAAAATTACCGTACGCACGTGATGACGATCAGCCACCCGTGTTACAGCTTTAGTGAACATCCGGATTAAAGTTTGATGAAAACGTGCAGAAATGCGCCCTACAGGAACACCGGATAGAACGTCGTGCGTTACCGCTTTGATTATAGAGCTTACAGGTAGAGTGTTTTCAAATTCGGGAAGTGAATACGCCGGTTCGTTTAAGTCTTCTGCCAATTGTGTAAATTCAATAGCGGCCTGAGCTTCATAATGAATAGTCGTTCGCACTCCGCAGATGGCGGCGGCTGCATCGAACAGGCGGCCGCAGGAACTGGTAAGCGGGCAATTAATCTCTTTTTCCAGAATTTCCCGAATCGCTTCAATGGGTTTATCTTTTAACGAGGGAAGAATGGGGATGTGCCCCTTAAAACTTGTATACAGATAGCCCAAAGCCAGACGCCAGGGCTGCCGGATGGCAATTTCGCCGCCGGGAATGGGCATGGGTTCCAGCCGGTTTAAACGTTTGACTGTCGTGTAATTCCCAAGCAGAAGTTCGCCGCCCCAAATCGTGTGGTCGGTTCCATAACCGGTTCCGTCTAAAATAAGCCCCAAAACAGGTCCCTGGATATTGTATTCCGCCATACAGGCTGCCATGTGCGCATGATGGTGCTGAATGGCAAAATGGGTACGGCCGGACTGCTGCTGTGCCCATTGGGTGGAAAAATAGCCCGGATGCATATCGTGGGCAATAATGTTGGGCATACAGGTAAAAACAGATTGAAAGTGGCGCACGGTTTCTTCAAAAAAAGTGTGTGCGCGAAAATTCTCTAAATCCCCGATATGCTGACTAACAAAAGCATGTTTATCTTTGAGCAGGCAAATGGTATTTTTAAGTTCGCCGCCCACAGCCAGGATGGGTTCCGGTGTTGGTGCTACGGAAATGGGCCTCGGCACATAGCCGCGGCTGCGGCGGATAAGTCGGGATGTTTCTTTTTGTACAAATAGAACCGAGTCATCGCTGCGGATGAGAATATCCCGATTGTGCAGTAAATATGCATCAGCGATTCCGTCTAAGCGTTTTTGCGCTTCCGCATTATCAATCACAATGGGTTCATCCGAACGGTTGGCTGAGGTCATTACCAGCGCGTAAAAGGATTCTGTTTTAGTTCGTTCCGCCAAACGCCGTAGTAAAATGTAGTGCAGAGGTGTGTAGGGCAGCATAACACCAAGGCGGTGGTTAGCGGGCGCGATTTGCTCGGATACAAGATTGGTTTCTTTCTTTTTAAGCAGAACAATAGGGCGTTCAGTACTTGTGAGCAGCGCTGTTTCTTTTGGGGTTACGTCACAGATTTTTTTAACAAGATTTAAATCGGCCAGCATCAGGGCAAAGGGTTTTTCTTCGCGGAGTTTGCGCATCCGAAGGCGGGTTACTGCCCGGGTATTGGCAGCATCTACCGCGAGATGGAATCCACCCAGACCTTTGATAGCCAGAATTTTTCCCTGCTGTAAAAGAGTTACTGCTTCGTCAAACGCCGCATCTTTTTCCGCTAAGGGAGGTGAATCCACTCCGGCAGATTCGAGCCAGACCTGTGGACCGCAAACCGGACAGGCGTTTGGTTGTGCGTGAAAGCGGCGATTGGCCGGATTCTGATATTCCGCTTCGCATTCCGCGCACATAGTGAACGGGGCCATAGTGGTAAAGGGGCGGTCGTAGGGAACTTTTTCAATAATGGTAAAACGCGGACCGCAATTGGTACAATTGATAAAGGGATACAAATAACGCCGGTCAGACGGATCGAATAATTCACGTAAACAATCGGGGCACACCGCTGTATCCGGTGCAATAAAGGTTTGGTTTAGATGATTGCTTTCCGAAGAACGAATGGTAAAGGCTGCGTCCTTCCGGACAGGTATTTCACTTTTAACAAGTTCGTCAATACGGGAAAGCGGAGGCGCTTCGCTGCGGAGAGCGTTGATGAAGGTCTGAATGGCAGAGGCAGAACCCTGCACTTCGATAAGCACGCCCTGCCCCGTGTTGGTTACAAATCCGGTCAGATGATGCCTTTTAGCAAG
Organism: Calditrichaceae bacterium; assembly: GCA_024762535.1. Lineage (GTDB taxonomy): Bacteria > Calditrichota > Calditrichia > Calditrichales > Calditrichaceae > JANTHG01. The sequence goes on along the minus strand of JANTHG010000056.1, from coordinate 9,883 downwards.
GTTGAATATAAAGGGACGGAAGCCCACGCCCTGCACGATGCCGTTTACAATCAGTTTTACGCGCACGCGATTGCCCGCTATTTCGGTTTTAGTCTGTAAAGGCGTCGTTACTGTTTCCATACAATATCCGTCCAGATGTTAAAGCGTGTGTAATTCCGTTTTAAGCCAGGAATACCAATCATTCATACCGGTTCCATTTGTTGCTGAAACTTCGAAAAAGCGTAAATTGGGATTGACCTGACGAGCAAATGCCTTACATCGTTCCACATCAAAATTGACATAAGGCAGTAAATCGATTTTGTTGATGATGCAAATATCTGAAACACTGAACATAGTGGGGTATTTTAAAGGTTTATCATCGCCTTCGGTTACACTGATGATCACTATTTTATGCGCTTCGCCCAAGTCAAACAGAGCGGGACAAACCAGGTTGCCCACATTTTCGATAAAGAGCAGAGACGAATCAGCTGGCTTTAACGATTCCACAGCGCGTTCAATCATAGAAGCGTCTAAATGACATCCATTGCCTGTGTTTACCTGCAACGCCGGAGCGCCGGCAGCCAGAATACGGTCAGCATCCTGCATGGTTTGCTGGTCGCCTTCAATAATGCTCATAGGTATTTCTAATTTCAGTTCCCGGATAGTCTGTTCCAGCAAACTGGTTTTTCCTGAACCGGGGGAACTGACGAGGTTTAAAGTTAAAATAGAATGTGTTTTGAAATAGTGTCGATTGGATTCGGCCAGTGCATTATTTTTACCAAGCACGTCCTGTTCCAGCTCAATTTCCCGACCGTGGTCATGCTTGTGTTCTATTTTGGGCAGGGAGGTCTGAACGCGCCAATTCCCGGAATCCGGTGGCATTGAATAGCCCGCTTTGTGAAAGGTAACTGCTGTATCCGGTTGATTGCAACCGCAGGTATCGCACATAGTCCACTCCTTAATCGATGTTGATTTTTTTTACTTTTAACGCGGTGCCTCCACTCAACTGAACCACCATATCACCGCATTTAGGACAGAGTACCGCTCGTTCGTAGGCGGGAAACCGATGCTCACAAGCCGGGCAAAAGGCTTCGGCCGGCGTAAATTTAAAATTGATTTGTGCCTGGGCTGCCGGTGTATTCTTTTGCGCCTCGGTAAAACAAAAACTGAGCGCTTCCGGTATGACGCCGGCCAGGGCGCCGATTTCCATCTCAATACTGTTAATGCGCTCAGCATGCTCCTGTTTGGCGGCCTCCAGAACAATATCAATAATGTTTAATGCAATGCTCATCTCGTGCATGATGGCTTCTCTCTTTACTTTGTGAAAATATACACAATATATTTTACGGGTTCAATACATTTTTTATTTTGTGTGCATTTAACAGAAAGCAGAGATCGTAAAGTGGTCTCTGTTGAATCCAAACAGAAACTTTGGAAATGGATCGATAATTATAACAATCAAAGTCAAAATTTTTCGAAGATTTAATGGTTGTGATTCGCCTGCCGGTACTGGACTTTTGGCTTTATAATTTCGAAATTATACCAAAATAAATGGAATTTTCCGTTTGCACGATAACAAAGGATCAGGTTTATGTCAGAACAGATTTCAACTACAGTGGAATTGCTTCAACATTTTAATCGCTATCGTCTTAAACAATTTGAAGTCATCCTAAATGAACTGCTCAACTGGAGTAAAACATTTGAACATCTTAAAGGAAAACACATCCTTGAACTTGGCCCAGGAAATCGTCTTGGATTACTGCATTTTTTGTCTCAAGAGAGTGGGGCAAAGGTGGAAGGGGTAGGGAAAACCATTTATATCAAAAAATCAGCAGCAGCCGCACTGGTAACGGATTCCGATTTTCAGCCCTTTTTTAAAACGGTTAAAGCTAAATCCTATGATGTAATTTATTCTCGTTATGTATTTGAAACAAACAGTTATCATCCTCTATTACTGTTAAAACATCCGGACTATTTAAAGGCTATTGCACAAAATACTATCAGTAATCCCTATGCAAATTTTCCTTCTTCTTTGGGTGATAAACAAACTGTATTTAAGCTGGCCTACCGGGCTTTAAAGCCGGGCGGAATTATCATATCTCATCTTGTAAAACGTAAAAACTCGGCTCTGACCGCTGATTTTCTTTCCACTCTTAAACCAAAACCCAAAGAAGTACGATCCGAAAAGCTAAAAGGCTTTTCAGCTATGGTGATCGTGGTAAAATAACTTGAACGGTTCTGCATACTTTTTTGTTATTAAATGCTTATTCGGTACAATTAAGTTTTACACATCTTTTACAAATCCATTTTTTAATTCTTGCGAACTTACGGCGTAATATATATGGATATACCGTCATTGCAAACTGGGTTTGACGGGTTGATAGCAATGAATAAAGACACCAGGATGTGAGTCAACTCTGGTGTCAGTTTTACCGATAAAAATAGCAGGAGCATAAAAATGCCGGAAACACATCTGACCCAAATGATTTTAAAGCGCTGCAAGCAGTATGGCGACCGACCGGCGCTCTATTATAAAAAACGTGATTCTTGGAATGCCATTTCCTGGAAAGAAATGGGCCAGCAAATTACAGCATTAGCCCAGGCGCTATTGTTGCGTGGATTAGAAGTTCAGGATAGGGTAGCGATTTACGCGCCCAACCGTCCGGAATGGACTATCAGCGATTATGCTATCATGGGTGCGCGGGGCATCACCACTACCATTTACGCTACCAATTCCGCTTCGGAAGCGGAATACATTGTGAACGATGCCCAGGCTACTATTTTGTTTGTGGGTGGTCAGGAACAGTATGACCGGGCCATAGAATTTTTTCAGTCTAACGCCTTTCTGAAAACCATGGTCGTATTTGATGAGTCGGTTATACTGAACGAAGCGGACGATATTCTGTATTTCAGGGATTTTATCCAGTCGGTTTCAGACGAAGCTTTGGATGCCGAACTTAAAAAACGGCTGCAGGAAGCTCAGGCGGATGATGTGGCTACGATCATTTATACCTCCGGCACTTCCGGTGTACCCAAAGGGGTGATGCTGAGCCATCGTAATTTAATGAGTCAGTTTAAGGCGCTGGACCCTTTGTTTGACATTAGTGAGCAGGATATCGAACTCTGCTTTCTGCCGCTTAGTCATGCGTACCAAAAAAGCTCGACCCACTGGACACAATCCCATGGGGTTACGGTTTATTACTGCGAGCATCCTGCGGAAATCATGGATTACTTCAGAGAGGTCCGTCCCACCTTCATGGTAGGCGTTCCGCGTCTCTACGAAAAAATGTACGCTACGGTGCTGGCGCGCTTAGAGAAGGCGTCTTCCTTCAAACAGAAATTATTTAATTGGGCTATTGCCACCGGAAAACAATTCCAGTTTACCAGAGCCAAAAATCAGCCGCTTTCTTCGGCGTTGACCTTTAAACACAAGCTGGCCCGAAAACTTGTCTTAAACAAAATTAGGGAAATCATGGGTGGACGGCTTAATTTCTTTTCTGCAGGTGGTGCACCTCTGGCGCAAGAAATAGAAGAATTCTTTTTTGCAGCCGGTATTTTTATTGCCCAGGGCTACGGCCTTACGGAAACCTCGCCGGTAGTTTCGTGCAACCGGCCGGGACAATTCAAATTTGGCACACCAGGGAAAGTGGTGGACATCTGTGAAGTAAAAATAGCAGAGGACGGCGAAATCCTGATAAAAGGTGAAAACGTGATGCAGGGCTATTTCAATAAACCCGACTATACGGCCGAAGTGTTTACAGAAGACGGCTTTTTCAAAACGGGTGACATCGGGCATCTTGACGAAAAAGGCTTTTTACACATCACAGATCGCAAAAAGGATATCATCATTACGGCAGGGGGTAAAAATATCGCACCACAGGCGATAGAATCCCTTATCGGGAAGGATTATTTTGTGGAACAGATTGCAGTGATTGGAGACAAGCGTAAATACATTACAGCTTTGGTAGTACCTTCGTTTGAAGCGCTGAAAGTATATGCGCAGGATAAGGGTCTTACCTACCATTCTATTCGTGATTTGTTGACTATGCAGCCTGTCATAGATTTTTACGAACAGCGTTTGCAGCAGTTGTCACAGTCGCTGGCCCGTTATGAGCAGATAAAAAAGTTTACTCTTCTTACCAATCCGTTTTCACAGGAAAAAGGGGAAATTACACCTACCTTAAAACTGCGGCGAAAAGTTTTAATGGATAACTACAACGATATAATCGAGCAAATGTATCTTCCTGTTTAAATTCCCTTGTTGTTTCACTGGCCGAAAAAGGTTATTTTAGACTAGTTGAAACAAAAGGGAAAATGGAACATACATTGTAGCATGAAATCATTTAAAACCATATTATTTTCTATACTGCTGTTAACGGTGGTTGCCCCGGCACAAATCCGCGTTGTGGTTGCGGATTTTACCAACACGAGCGATGTGCTGAAATTAGACGCCTGGGAACGCACAGTGCCGGATTTGCTTCAGGCGGAACTATCCCGCAGCCCGGAAATTCATATTCTGGAGCGGCGGAAATTAGACGCCGTGTTTGAGGAACAAAAACTGGCTCTGGCCGGGTTTGTACAGGATTCGGCGCTCGTTCAGCAAATCGGGCATCTCCTCGGTGCGGAAGTGATTCTCTCCGGTAAACTGTACAAACTGGGACGCACTTTTCGCATCGATGTCAATATCACCCGGGTGAAAACCACGCAGGTCATCACCGAAACCGTAACAGCACCTGATTCCCATCATTTATCCGCAATGCTGGATATACTGGCTAATAATGTCCTTTTCCGGCTTACGGGTAACGGCACATACCGCTATGAACAGGAAATTGCAGATTGTCCCACCCTCTATTTTCTTTCCGCAGGCGCCGGACTGGCATTGGCCTCTTACATCAGTTACGCACAGTATCAAAGCAATCAGGATAAATACCGTACCAATACTTCTTTGGACCGTTTTGACGAGTATTATGACAAGGCCAATAATGCGCATAAATTGTATATTGCCTTTGCCTGGCTGAGCGCTGCCGCTGTAACCGGAACAGTCGTATGCTGGATTAAAAATAAGACCGGCGGCGAAGTTAAAGCAGCGCCACAACAAAATCCGGACGTGCATCCAACCATCGGTTTTATTCCCGGAAAGGAGGCCCGTTTTGGCGTACAAATTCGTTTTTAGTCTTCTCGCGCTTCTTCTGTTTACGGCCTGTACCGATATTCCACGGGATAATCCCTTAGACCCGAAAAACAGTGCGGGTTTCACCGAGTCCGTAGTGCTGGTGGAAGCCTTTGTGAACACTGCGGACAATATCCCTGTCCCTTATAATAACTGGGCACTGCAGGGATTAGCGGCCGCACAGATTGCTTATCCGCAGGAAGCGCTTTTTGTGGAGTATCATCGTGATTTGGAAGGTTATGATGATTCTTTGAACACTGCCATGACCTCCAATCGGTTTAAGTCGTTACACCAAAAATATGCCGATTTCCATACAACGGTGCCCATGGGCGTGCCGGATATTTATGTAAACGGCGCCGGAACGCGCATCAGCGGCGCATCGGATGTGGTTACTGTTAACGAACAGGTAAGTGCCGGCATTTCTTCCTTTGTTTCGGAAAGAAATTATTTTAAAATAGAAGCTGAACCGGAATGGGTTGGCGATACGCAGTTTGTGTTGCATTGCACCATTGCCATGCTAGGGAACCGCTCGTCTTCCCAAAAGAAAATAAGGATTATTTTTTTACGCGATTCGGCAGTGGCGGAAGACGTGGATTTAAATGAACCGCTGCCCAATTTAAGCGCCGGAGGGGTAGTGCATCAGGATTTTGGCCCATTTACTCTAAGGGAACAAACTAAGCAGCTCATCGTATCTGTTGTTTCAGATGACGATTTAATTGTATTTCAATCTGTCAAGAAGGAACTGCAATGAAGCGTTTCGGAATCATTCTGGGAATCCTTTTAGCGTTGCAGCTGAGTGGATGTGAAGGCGTCCAGGATTTGATAACAGACCAACGTCCGCAGTTGGGTGACCTGCTACTTTCCGCTAAACAGGTTATGCCGCTCGATACAGTTGTGGCAAATATTGAAGCAACCAATCCCATTGCCGGAAGCCTGGAATACAACTGGTCGGTTCAACCTAATCGCGGTTATTTTTTGCAACCCGCTGACGGAGACACTGCTTTTTGGGTGGCGCCAGTGCAGGGTGGTGTGTATCAGATTAGCGTAACCGTTAGCAACAGCAAACGTTCGGTGACCAGTTCACCGGAAGAAGTGAATGTGTTAATTTCTTCCGACCCGCTTGTAGAAATCCGCAAACCGCTTGCAGAGGAGTATTTTGTGGTGGGGCAGACAATTACCATAGAATCACGCGCCAGCCACGATAACGGTCTTTCGTGGGTGCGCGCTTTTGTAAATGATAGTTTGATCGGGCAAAGTGACCAAACAACGAATGGGCTATATTCCTTCAGTTGTACGGCTACAAACAGCATGGTAGGTGCCTCATATATCAAGGTTCAGGCTGCTGCAGCCAATGCCTTATCGCCAAAGGGTTCGGACAGCGTGCAGATTAAAATCGGCGGTATCATTCCGGGGAAAAATGAACACTAAAACACGAAAAATCACGTTCCATTCGCTTTTCCTGCTTGGCTTCTTACTAATCCTGCTCAGCAGCTGTTCATCGGATGAAGGCAGACAAACCGTGCAAAGCGAAACGGATTATCCGGACCAGGAAAGCTGGCAGGCAACCGTACTCATTACCAAAGACGCCCATACTGTTGGCAAGCTACAAGCCGGTCATGTCAGAAAATTCAGTAAAAAAAGTTTAACCCTGCTCGATGACAGTTTAACGGTGGATTTTTTCAATCCCGATGGCGGCCACACTTCTGTATTGTACGCCAAAGGCGGGAAAGTGTTTGATGTGCGTCAGGATATGATTGCCTATGGCAAAGTAAAAGTAGTTTCCGACAGCGGATTAACCCTTTACACCGACACCCTGCGTTGGGATAACAAAGCACAGAAAATTATTTCGGACCGGGCCATGATGATTGTCTCCGATGAAGGCGATACCTTGTTTGGCGACTATTTTAAATCCAATCCGGCCATGACTGACTACGAAATTACCAATCCGCGGGGTAAAAGTTCGAAGCGTTTGCAGATGGAAGGTGAAACAAGATAAAAGATACAAGACACAAGATAAAAAGACTCAAGACTCAAGACATAAGATTCAAAATAAATTATGATTGATAAAAAATATAGTCGTTCTGTGAACGTCTTTTATGTACCGCTTTTGATTGCAGCGATATTATTTTCCATTTCAATTCTGTTTGCGGCGGATAGCGGTTTACAGTTGGTACATGCGGATAAAACCATCGGCCAAAAGCAGGGAAGCGAACAACTCCGGTTTTTTGAAGGCGCGGTACACTTTCATCAGGATACACTGGATATGTTTTGCGATAAGGCAGTGTATTACACCAAGCAAAATCGTATCGATTTTACCGGTTCCGTGCATTTGTTGGATGGACGGCGCACAATAGACGCTCAAAAGGTTGAATACTATCCGGATACGCGTCTCGCTGTTTGCATGGGCGATGTGCGTATTCGTAACGGCCAGGATTCGCTTTCGGCCGGGTATTTTGCCTACAATTTTAAATCATCCCGGGTAGAAGCGGAAAAAAAGGTTTACATTCAGGACCGTAAACATTTGGTACAAATCTGGGGTGAGAAATCGCTCTACCTGGCGAATACGCACTTTGCCCGGGTAGAAAATAAAACAAAGCTAATGCGTATTGATTCCTTAAAAAACGATACACTGCTTATCACAGCAGGTAAGCTGGAATATCAGGAACAAAAACCTACGCAGGCTATGGCTACGGACAGCGTATGGATTCGGCAGGATAAACTAAAAGCCCGCTGCGATACCGCCATTTATTTTGTGGATGACGAGAAGGTTTTACTCAGTGCACAGCCTCAGGCCTGGTATGAAGACAATGCTATGTCCGGCAGACGCATCCGCATTCAGTTGGATTCCATGGAAGTTAAAACGATTCATATATCCGAAAAAGCCAAAGCCGTGAGTCTGGCCGATTCTGTGGATAACTCCTGGAATGTGCTTAAGGGAAAGGAAATCCATTTAACCGTGCTCGATAAAAAGCCGCAACAACTCCAGGCTGCCGGAAATGCTTCCAGTGTATATTACTTGGAAGACGACCAAGAAAAACACGGTGTAAACTTTGCCACCTCCGATACCATACGAATTTATTTTAAAACGGGTAAGGCGGACAGCATTTCGATATTGGGCGGTTCGGAAGGTGTGTACTATCCGGAAAATTACAAAGGGGAAAAAGCTTTTGAAAACCAGGGAACAGGCGCAGGCGGCCGTATTAAAAAGCCGTAATTTAGTTAAAATATATAATAAACGGCGCGTGGTGAATGAAGTGTCCGTTGAGGTGAAACAGGGAGAGATTGTAGGATTACTTGGTCCCAATGGTGCCGGCAAAACAACGACCTTTTACATGATTACCGGTATGATTCGCCCCAATGAAGGGCGCATTGAATTGAATGATAATGATGTGACTAATTTACCCATGTACCGGCGCGCCCGCTTAGGAGTGGCCTACCTCCCGCAGGAAGCCTCGATTTTCCGCAAACTGACGGTGGAAGAAAATTTACTGGCAATTATGGAAATGATAGGTGTACCCAAAACGGAACGGAAACCGCGTACCGAAGCCTTTTTGGAAGAACTGAATATAACCCACATCGCCAAAAGCCGCGGTTACCACCTTTCCGGCGGTGAACGACGGCGTACGGAAATTGCCCGTACTCTGGTTACCAATCCTAAGTTTATTCTCCTGGATGAACCCTTTGCCGGGGTAGATCCCATTGCAGTAGAGGATATTCAGAATATCGTACACGGACTTAAAAAACGCGGTATTGGCGTTCTGATAACGGATCACAATGTACATGAAACGCTGCACATTACGGACCGGGCCTATTTGTTATTTGAAGGCAAAATTTTAAAAGAGGGAAATGCAGAATTTTTATCGGAAGATGAGGAAGCGCGTAAACTCTATTTTGGGGAAAATTTTAAACTGAATCGTTAGGCGCTGGAAGAAACCTGCTCATTATATTGCAAACCTTTTCTACCCACATAAATGGTGTTTTCCTCGCCAAATATTCTTTTAACCAGCAATGGCGATAACTGCTCAACTCTCGGCAGATGTACTCGGTTAAAAGGGAATGAGGAGTTCATTAGCAAGACAGATTGAGAATCAATATATTCCAAATGGTATTTTTGATGCTCAAAGAATTTCACTAATTGATTCGTAGATAAAGTGTCAAAGCGAATGCGTGTATCGAATAGGGGCTGATCAGCGCCTATCGGGAACTGCTGGCTGCGTTCATCACAGTTACGTTTAATAACAGCAATAGCCTGTTTTATTTTCTGATGAATATCTTCAGCTGTTTGCGACTGAACATAGCACCCGGGAATATTGTCACAGGAGCCTACGTAAAACCGGCCGTCAAACTCTTTTTTGATAATTATTTTCATCCGAAAGATCCAAACCGATATATTGTTGACTGAACAATTAATATATTGGTTAACTCTTGTAAAGTCAATCGAAATAGAATGATGAGAATCATAAATTAAGGAAAGAAGTATAACTGGTTTTGAAGGAATTAAATTTATTCGTAATTTGTCCGAACAATAAAAATAATTCAAATAAAAATGTGGTTGGTAGAAAGATCGAAAGAACAACAAATGCAAAAAACGCTTCTTTTTAAAAAATACGACACCAACCTACCGGAAGAAATTCTTAAACAAGATACTATTTTTGTGTTTCGTTATCATGATCCCGATGAACTACCGGTCCATTTTGATCCAACTCTATATAACGCTTTTTTCTTTATTTTAAA
>JANTHG010000055.1 GCA_024762535.1 Calditrichaceae bacterium | reverse complement strand
TGCAGGGTTTCATTCGTTTCTGCACCGTTAAGGGCAAAAAAGACATTACTTACTTTGTCTAACAGTTTCCCGCTGCGTTCCATAGCCACAATCGTATTTTCAAAATCAGCCAATTCGGGATTTTTGACAATGGCTTCAATCTCTTTTTGATTTTCTTTGATCCCCGCTTTAAAGGCAGGTAAATAATGTCCGGTTTTGATCTTATCGAATGCCGGTACTTCAAACGGCGTATTAAAATCAGAGAAAAAGGGATTTTCTTCTTTTTTACTACAAGACATAAACAGGATTCCTCCAAGCAGAGCTATGATGAGCCAGTATTTCATTTTTCATCCTTTATAAATTTTTGTATTTTGTTGATTTGTGCATATAGGGCTTATTCTTTCTAAGGATAGATGGGTTAACCTATGAGTAATGAGACGTTTTGAATGAGGATTCAGAACTGTTGGGATATATCCTCTATACTGAATTGTATACTGCGCAATGACAACCCCCTCAACTTAAAACAAACGCCAGATTTGCGCAACCAAAAAGGTAACCACAATGCCAATCCCCAGAGGCATGAGCGCCCCGATTACGGTCCAGCGTACGCTTTTGGTTTCTTTCCAGATGGTAAGAATCGCCGTAGAACAGGGATTATGCAGCAGGGCAAAGAGCATTAAATTGACAGCGGTCAACATGGTCCAGCCGGCCTGATCCACCAGCAAAGCGCGTAATTGATCCAATTGAGTTATATCGAGCATGGTACCCGCATGGGAATAGATCATGATAATGGTTGGCACCACAATTTCATTAGCGGGAATCGCCACAATATAGGCCAGCAAAATGGCGCCGTCCAATCCCATCAAATGACCGGCCGGATTCAGCCAACCCGCAATCCACATAGCCAGCGACTGATCCTGAATAGAAATATTTGCCAACAGCCAAATCAGCCCTCCGGCCGGAGCCGCCATGATGATAGCCCGCCACAGCACAAAGAGCGTACGGTCAATTAATGATGTGTACAAGATGCGCCCAATAGCCGGTTTTCGGTAAGGCGGCAATTCCAGCGTAAAACTGCTGGCTTCGCCCTTGAGCACTGTACGGGACAATACAGAAGAAACTATTAATGTAGTGAGCACTCCGATCAGAACAATGGTTACCACGGTTCCCGCAGCCACCAAAGAGGCGACGGCCGGAGGAAAAGCAGCGGCCACAAAGACAATGGAAAGCATTATCAAAGTTGGAAAACGGCCGTTACAGGGTACAAAATTATTTGTTAAAATGGCAATAATGCGCTCGCGCGGCGATTCAATCACACGGGTTGCGATAATACCCGCAGCGTTACAGCCAAATCCCATGGCCATGGTCAGCGATTGTTTGCCGTGGGCACCGGCTTTGCGAAAGAGCCAGTCCATATTAAAAGCTACACGCGGCAGATATCCGAAATCTTCCAGAATAGTAAATACAGGAAAGAAAATAGCCATGGGCGGCAGCATAACCGAAACGACCCAGGCCAGGCCTTTGTACACACCGTGAATTAAAAAACCGGTCAGCCACCAGGGAGATCCCAAAAGCTGCATGCCCTGCGCCATCTGATCTTCCAGCCAGAATAAACCGTCGGCCAACAAGGCTGAAGGGACATTGGCGCCTACAATAGTCAGCCAGAATACGAGCGCCAGTAAAGCGCCCATAATCGGAATCCCAAAAATAGGTGAGGTTAAAATTTTATCTACTTTTTGATCAAAATCATATTGACGGGCCGATTTTATGGTAACTGCTTTTTGGGCAATGGCTTCTGCATCTTTGTAAATATCTTCCACCATGACATCACGGAAATTATGGCCCAGTTCCTTGCGTATTTCAGCAGCCTTTTTGCTTATTTCCCGGTTAACTACTGCCATCAGAGTGCCTCCGTTTCCGCAGAATGGGCCTGATCAAACACCGACTCGCCAAGAAAAACATCCCACTCCCCTTTTTCCAGCGCCTTTTGCACCTTGATATCGCCATCCAACAGACGCATGGCAATCCAGCGCGCATTGGGAAGTTCCGGAAAGACGCGCTCTATTTCCGGCACCAGCTGATCCAGAGCCTGCTGTATAGCCGGACTCACCCGGATGCGGTGCGGTTTGGTGGGAATGGTACCTTCTATGACTCCGTGTACGCTTTCGATCAAGAGATTCAGTCCTGTGCCCTGCCGGGCAACCGTGGGTACAACCGGCACACCGAGCTGTTTTGCCAGGGCGCGATGATCCACATCCATTCCTTTGCGCCGGGCTTCGTCCATTAAATTCAGGGCAATCACCACATGGTCGGTAATTTCCAGAATTTGCAGAACAAGATTCAGATTCCGTTCCAAAATTGTGGCATCCATGACCACAATCGTGGCGTCAGGCTGTCCGAACAGCAAAAAATCGCGCGCTACTTCTTCATCTACCGAAGCAGAAAGCAGTGAATAGGTGCCAGGTAAATCTACCATTTTAAAGGTTTTATTTTGCCAGGTAAATCCACCCTCGGCACGGGTAACGGTTTTCCCCGGCCAGTTACCTGTATGCTGTTTTAAACCGGTTAAATGGTTAAAAACCGTACTCTTCCCCGTATTGGGATTGCCGGCCAAAGCAATCACATAATCCCATTTATCTACTTCAATCCCCAATCGTTGCAGGTTGAATCCGCAACTTTCACAGGGGGAGGCGGAAGCTTCTTTTATGGTCTCTTTCACGCTCATAGTATTCTTTACTTTTTATTGAATGTATATTTGCTGTGCCTGATGTTTACGTAAAGCAATTTTGGCTCCGCGTACCCTATACACGGTCGGGTCTCCACCAAAGGCGCTAATTAAAACTTTTTGAACAGGTACACCCGGTGTAAATCCCAAATCTAACAATCGTCTGCGTGAAAGTCCCTGAATCCGTTTGGAAAGCGCACGAATACGCGCCTCTTCACCCTGCTTTAAATCATCAAGGGTTTTGAGCGCTTCCTGGGATTCCAATGAGGTTTCCGTCAAATGGATATTTTGGGCGCTTACAGTACTCAGACGATGCTCTTTACCAAGATGTTCCAGTCGGACTTCCCCTTGCGAGCGTTCCAGCACACGAACGGCATCATCCACCCGGAATCCTTTTTTAAAGATTTCTCTGGCAACCGATATGGGTTCATCTTCGATGTGCGCAATACGGCCTTCGCGTCCCACTTCCCAGTCATTTAAATTTTGCCGATGCGGTTCAGGTGCCATTTTACCCATTTCCGGAATAGGATCACCATGGGGATCCACCGTGGGAAAGCCGAGATGCGCGGCCATCGCTTCCACTTTAGCGCCGCGAGTGGTGTGCTCCTGTTGATCTGCAAACTGGTGAATTTGGTGCAAAGGTAAATCCGTTTCCCGTTCCAGAAAGGTTTCCCAGATGCGGTGCGCGCGAACGATTTCCATGGATAACTCACGCCCTTCAGCTGTCAGGTGCAAGCCTTCTTCACTGAGCGTAATCAGTTTATTTTGCTGAAGCTGTTGAATAATTTCCTGATTTTGCCGGTTGCTGATCGACAGGGTTCCTTTTATGCCTTCCATAGTCGCCCGGTGACCGGCTTCTTCCCGGTTAAAAATATATTTTAACGCGTCTTCAAGATAAACCTGCTGCATGCGTGCATTGTTTTTCCGTTCGCGCAGAAAATACAGCACAACTAAAATTAAAAGCACTATTCCAAGAGCGATGAGCATAGCCCGGTTTCCTTAACGGCTAAATAATTAAGAACGTAATATGGTTTAAACGGAAAAAACGGGAAGATAAATTCCCCGCTCATACCTTAAAGGAATATAGGCATTTTTGTTTAAATATACCAGATTGGATTTTGGGAGATTAGGTTAGTGGGTTATTTAGTTTTTAGGTTATTAAGTTATTGGGTTATTGGGTATTTGGGTTTGAATTTTCAATATTCAACAGCACGCAAATAGGGTGAAATAGAAAAAAGCCCTGCCGATGATACATCCCGACAGGGCTAAAGTGATTGTGCTAAATCAAAAATTTTAAATTAATGTTCGGTTCCGCGGAAAAAGCGCATAAACTGAACCCGCTCATACATAGCCGGGTCTTCGCTTTTAGCCTGACTCATCTTACCGCGAAAATCATCAATGGATTCAAATTCGTGTTTGTCCATCCACACATTCATTTCGTCTAATATGGTCTGTAAATGTTCCTTGCCATTTTTATAGAGTGCAGAGACAATTTGCACTGCATTGGCGCCGGCCAGAATCTGTTTAATGGCTGAAGAAGCATCATGCACGCCGGTGGAAGCGGATAAATCACAGCTTACGCGTTCGGACATGATGGCAATCCAGCGCAGCGAAAGCGCTAACTCATCGCCACGGCTTAATACATGGCTGGCAATTAAGGTGAAATTATCAATATCAAAATCCGGGCTCCAGAAACGGTTGAATAAAACCAAACCGGCAATACCTGTTTCTGAAAGTTTCTGGATAAACGGGCCCAGGTTAGCCGAATAGGGGCTAATTTTCAACGAAACGGGAATAGAAACATGTTCTTTGATTTTTTGGGCTACTTCAAAATACAACTGTTCATTATCCGCGCTGGTTTTATTGAAATTGGTTGGCAAAGCAAAAATATTGAGTTCCAAAGCATCGGCGCCGGCAGCTTCAATCTTCTTGGCAAAATAGGGCCACTCATGAGCGGAAACACAGTTAATACTGGCGATAACCGGTATGGAAACAGCCGCCTTGGTCTCTTCGATGAGTTTAACATAGGCGCTTAAATTTTTGTCTTTGATTTTATAATCATAATAATCAAAGGCTTTGGCATCATACCCATCGTTTTCGGCAGCGGAAACTTCGTGTTCCATTTCCATCAGGATTTCTTCTTCAAAAATAGATTTGAGTACAACCGCACCGGCGCCTGCTTTTTCGAGAGCCACGATATCAGCTACGGTTGAAGTCAGTCCGCAACTGCCCACGATCAACGGATTACGTAAATTCAAACCAAGATATTTCGTTGAAAGATTCGCCATCATCTTCCCCTTTTCTGTCTTACTAATTATTCATCCAGTAAATAATGTGATATACCTTCTACCGCGCGAACACCGTCGGCTATAGCACTGATAGCGTCCATGGTGCGGTTCACATTATCGCCGCCGGCAAAAATATCCGGAATGGAAGTTTGCTTTAATTCATTCACGACAACCCGACCGCGTTCAATTTTTAATTCATCCATTATTTCTTTAGGCAGGAAGGAATAATCCGCTTCCTGGCCAATGGCGCCAATCACGGTATCCACTTCCAGAATATGTTCATCGCCTTCAATCAGTTTCGGACGCGGACGACCGCCTTTATCATCCGGAACCATTTCAGCCATACCATATTTAATGGATTTTACTTTACCATTTTCACCGATAATTTCCAGAGGAATACCCTGCGGAACAATATGTACGCCTTCATCCTCTGCGCCTTCAATTTCTTCCCAGTCTGCCGGCATATCTTCCACACGGCGACGGTAGAGAATGGTGACTTCGGCACCGAGTCGGCGGGATACGCGCGCCGCATCAATGGCCACATTTCCACCACCGATAACGACCACTTTTTTACCCACATCAACGGTCTCACCAATATTTACACGGCGCAGAAAATCAATGGCCTGTATGGAATTTTCCAAATCTTCACCGGTTAAGCCTAAGGTGTAAGGCACATGAAAACCAATTCCGATAAATACCGCATCGTTATCGTTACGAATTTTATCAAAGGTAATGTCTTTACCCACACGCACATTATTGTGCATTTTTACACCGACTTTTTTCATATAGTCAATTTGTTTGTCCAGACTATCCAACGGGAAACGGTACTTGGGAATTCCCGCAAAGGTCATACCGCCCATGCGAGGTAAAGCTTCATAGATATTTACATCAAAGCCGCGCAGGGCCAGATAATAACCGGCGGAAAGTCCGGCCGGGCCGCCACCTACAATTCCCACTTTTTTACCGTTTGGTTCGGCAATTTTGGGATTAAGAATTGCTGCCGGATCCGGGAATTGTTCAGTGGCATAGCGTTTTAGCCAACGAATGGCAATAGGTTCGCCTAAATGCCCGATAGCGCAGACTGTTTCGCACTGGCGCGTACACACTTTACCGCACATTTCGGGCAGAGGATTGTTATCGTAAATATATTTTAACGCTTTCGCATCATCCGCTTCGGCAATGGCACCAATGTATTCCGGAATATGCATATGATCCGGGCAGGCCGTAACGCATAAGCCACAATCAACACAGCGGGTAGCTTCGGCGCGGGCTTCTTCCTGCATATAACCAAGTACCACCTCGGCAAAGGATTTTACACGTTCGGCTCCATCCAATTCCCTCATCGGAACCCGGTCAAACTGCAACAAGGGTTCCGTATCGCTTTTTGTAAAGCTGATATTTTCCTTCATCTCCGGATTATCCACACCCGGTATTAACAGATAAGAATCCGGATCCGGAGAGGTGTGTAAATACTGGTCTGTTAAGGAAAGGGATCCCGTGGGGCACATATCCACGCATAATCCGCACCAGCAGCAACGGCCGTTATCGATACGCGGACGCAGCCCGGAATCTCCACGTCCCGGTTCCACCCCTTCGATTTTGATCATATCGATGGCTTCGTTTTGGCAAATAGTGCTACAGGTACCGCAGCCGATACACACTTCAATTTCATTAAAGTGAAAACCACGGTAACGTTCCGCTGTTTTTTTCTTCTCGAACGGATAACGCACTGTATGCGGTTTTTTACCAAGATATTTTAATGCAGAAAAAGGAACCAGAGCACCTTTTATATTTTTCATATCATGCCTCTTGCTCTTTACTTTTCCTGTAAGCAGGAAAAGCCTCGGTCAAATGTACTTCCTGTTTTCAAATTAGTTCTTTACTAAAACAAAAGTTCAGGCTTCTGCTCTGTTCCACAAAGTGGTAGATTAGAAGCCCGACTCATTTATCGCTCAATTTCTGGCGGACAGGTACCCAGACTATTCATAATAAAACTGGTGTCCGCAATATTCGCCCCTACCAGCATGCGTTCGAGCAGGCTTACACCATGCACGTATGCAGGGCCGCGTACGTGCACACGACGCGGTTTTAAACTACCGTCGCTTACCACATAGTAGCCAAACTCGCCGCGGGCCGATTCGGTTTTTACATAGGCTTCACCGGCAGGTACACGCCATTTTAAGGGATTAGGTCCGGGATTATGCACCGGGCCGGAAGGCATTTTATCCAATACCTGCCGAACAATGGAAATGGACTGTTCAAATTCTTTCCGGCGTACCATAGCGCGGGAATAGACATCACTTCCTTCATGGGTAATCACTTCCCAATCCAGTTGATCATACACTTCGTACGGTTCATCTTTACGAACATCATGAGCGATGCCGCAACCACGAAGGGGCGGGCCAACCACACCCCATTCCATAGCCATGTCTTTATCAAGAATTCCAACTCCCTGGGCACGACGCAGGAAAATAGCATTTTCGAATAGTAAACGATCATAGTCGGTTAAGCGTTGTTCGAGGTAATCCAGCACTTTACGTACCCGGCCTTCGAAGCCTTCGGGTAAATCGCGTCGCACACCGCCCGGCCAGATGTACATATGGTAAACGCGGCCGCCGGTCAATTCTTCAAACAAATCAATAATATAATCACGATCACCCACTGTCCATTGCGGCATGGTGTACAAACCGGCTGAACCGGACTGACCGCCCATCCACAACAAATAGGTTGCCATGCGTGAAAGTTCCAGCATCATTACGCGGATGTACTTTGCGCGTTCCGGTACTTCCCGGCCTTCCAGTTCTTCGATGGCGCGGGCCAGATTTTCTTCGTTGGGATCCGGTTCCGGTACGCAGATACGACACACAATAGGAAAGCACTGCATCCAGAGGCGTTCTTCCATTAGTTTTTCGAATCCGCGGTGCAGATAGCCCACATGAGTGGTTGCCTTGCGAATGGTATCGCCGGTAACCTTGAGTTCTATCATCATATTTCCTGTAATACCCGGATGCTGTGGCCCGAGATACAGTGTTGTTTCTTTTTCCTGAAGGATTGCTGACATAATAGAGACCTATTTATCTTCGTTATTAAAATTAGGAACTTCGGTATTGTATTGTTCGGCAATAGTCTGACGAACATCCTGAGCGTCTTCACGTCCTTTGCGCCATTCATATACTTCATCTACATATTCGCGCGTCATAAAATCACGACGCATGGGCGGTAAATCATCCCAGTCTTCCAAAATAAAATCACGCATATTGGGATGGCCTTCAAATTCCACACCCAGCATTTCATGAATTTCCCGTTCGTAGGTTTCGGCGTGTTCCCAGAGAGGTGTAAGGGTTTTTGTTTTGGCGGCTTCCCTGTCTAAGCGCACTTTTACCATAACATGAATGCTTTGTTCATACGACCAGAGATGGTAAACCAGTTCGAACTGATTATCTTCCGGCCAGTCTACACCGCTAATCATGGAAAGATGCTTAAAGTTCAGATATTCTTTCAGATAGCTGGCAAACGCCGGCAGAATACCTCCGCGGAATTCCACAATAATGCGTCCTTTGCGCTGGATAGAAACTTTGGCAGAACGAAAGGCAGCATTGATGCTGGCCTTAATCTGTTCTTCTTTTTGTAATGTATCACTCATAAAATAAACCTATGTTTAATTCAAAGTCTAAAGTTCAGAGTATAAAGTCTGATCTGTATATTTTACCAGTTGTAATCCGGCATTTTCCAGTTTTTAATGACTTTCTTCTGATTGGTACGGTACCATTCCAGATTATCCTGATATTTTTTCCAGCCATTGGCCTGTCCGGAATCAATCAGTTTTTGCAGTTCAATAAAACCGTCAATCACACCTTCGGGCCGGGGCATACAACCGTTGATAAAAATATCTACCGGTAAATAATCGTCTAATCGTTTGATGGTATTATAAGAATCCCAGTACATTCCGCCGTTAATGGTGCAGGAGCCAAAACCCATTACATATTTGGGTGATTGCATCTGCTCATAGGTGCGGATAACCCGTTTTAAGGTTTTGACCGCGAGATAGCCGGTTATCAGCAACACATCAGCCTGGCGAGGTGTGGCCATACCGGTAATACCAAAGCGTTCCGCATCGTAACGGGAGGTCATAGTCGGAGGAATTTCAATCGCTCCGCAGCCGGTTCCATAGGCCAATACCCAAAGCGAATGTTTACGCGCCCATCTGGCAATGATGTTTCCCGCTTCTTTTCCCCAATCTTCTTTCATTCTATATTCCTTTAAAAACTCTGTTTAAGCTACCAGTAGGCAGCTGAATACTCGTTATAATATAACCATTAAAAATCCCAGCAATCCGATGACCGTAGGCCATTTCCAGAAAAAGGTTATGGCTTGTTCGGTACGGAAACGCGGATTTACAATTCCCACAAACAAGGGAATCAGATAAAAGAAAAAGGTTTTGGCCAGCAGGCTTACAAAGTTAGCCGCGCCGCCCATAAACAGATCGACATAGAGTACTAATTTAACAAAAGCAAACATGCCGCGGTTGGTCTGCATCAGTGCCAGATATTTTCCGCCAAATTCCGAAGGAGGCCCGGAAGCGATTTCTGCCGGAGCAATGACTACATCAAACGGTTTGTTGCCCATAAACCCCAAAAAGGCAAACAAGGCGGCAATAAAGGCAAAGGGCGACTGGAACATATTCCAATGTACAAAGCTGTCCTGCGCTTTAATGATATCATGTACAGAAGTTGTATTAAACTGAACCATCAATGTAACCATGGCTATCACAAAGGGTGCTTCGTAACCGACCATCTGGCTAAGACCGCGACTAACGCCAATGGCTGAATTAGGGTTGCCGGATTGCCCGGCGCCCAGAGCCATAGCCAGGCATCCAAAAACCATGATGTACATCAGTAAAATCAGGTCGCCTTTAAAACTGAACAGATAAATACCGTGCGGACCGGTTAAAATAGGTAAAAACATCAAAGTAGAAATCGTACCGGTAATGGCCAGCGTAGGCGCTAAATGGAACATAACGCCGTGCGTAATAGCCGTCTTTTTGGAATAGAGTTTTAGCACATCCACAATATTCTGAAAAATGGGCGGACCGTAGCGATGCTGTACACGGGCAATAATTCTCCGGCCAATTCCCATATAGGTTAATCCAACCAAAGCGCCCACAAAAGGCATGAGTAAAATCCACAGGTTAAATGATGTATCCATAGGTAATCCTAATTATTTAGCTTTTAATACCGTATTCATTTCCGTTAAATCAACCAGTTTGTAAACATAAGCAACATAGCCAAAAACATGATCACAAACAGGGCGTAGGTTTGCGCGTTTCCGGTATACACATAGCGCAACACGTCAAAGAATCCTTCTAAATTATTCGCAAACTGGCCGTATAAGCGGTCGGCGCTGCGTTCCAGTACGTAGCGGATACTGCGCGAAAACGGCTGATAAAAATCCGTTGCGTAATGTAAATTAATTTCCGGGCCGGGTACTTCACCGGAAGTATGAATATCTTTAAGCCCCACCTTGCGTGAACGTTTGTATAAGGTGTTAAAGAGGACGAAAACAATTACAAAAACGGTTCCAACCGTATTCATCACAGCTATGGTACTTACGTGACCAAGGTCATTAAAAAGTATGGACTGACTTAAATTCATGGGAACGAGCCCCATAACCGTTGATTCTGCCTGACCAATCAGATTCAGCAAACCATAAGGATAGAAGCCCAGATAAATGGTTAATAACGAAAGCAGCAACATGGGAGCGCGCTGTGTCCAGGGTACTTCTTTTACATCGTCGAAGCGCGGCGGACGCTGCCCGAGAAAAATGGTAAAGATGAGGCGATAGCAGTACAAAAAGGCGGCTGTACTGGCCATAAAAGCAACCACAGCCAACAGCACCATCTGTTTTTCTAACAACGCTTCGTAAATCAGCCATTTGCCCACAAATCCGGACAGAGGCGGAATACCGGCCATCGTAATAATACCAAGCAGCACTACAAAAAACGTGTAGGGCATATTGGAAATCAACCCACCCATTTCACTTAGTTTGCGCGTACCGGTGCGGTAAAAAACGGCGCCAATGGACAAAAAGAGCATCCCTTTAAAAATAGTATGATTCACTGCATGGAATAAGGCTGCCGTGGTTCCCATACTGCTGTTTAAAGAAAATCCGAGAATAATATAGCCTAACTGTCCTACTGAAGAATACGCAAGTAATTTTTTGGCATCATCCTGCATAACGGCAATCAAAGTGGCAATCAGTGCGGTTAAAGCGCCAAACCAGGCCAGAATATATGAAGGTAACGCAACGCCGTGGATGGTTGTAACGGAACCAGCCAGTTTACCAGCCCCAAACACAAACATAAGCAAGGCAAAACCGTAAATACCCATTTTGGACAGCACACCGGAAAAGAGCGCGCTAAATGGTGCAGGAGACATTCCATACGCATCGGGCGCCCAGGTATGCAACGGCATAACCGCAGCTTTAACGCCAAAACCAATAGCAAATAAAACAAAGAGCGCAATCTGGAAGGATACGGAAAAATCGGACCAGCCCGAAGCCAGCGCATCAAAAGAAAAGGTACCTAACTGCGCATATACCATTAAGATGGCTATCAGCATGGAATAGGCGCCAATCATACTCATCACAAAATATTTTATGCCTGCGGCCTGTGCCTCATAACGGTAGTAGATGACCATCAGGAAGGATGCCCAGGTCATAATTTCCCAGAAGAAAAAGAAAGAGAGCAAATCACCGCTGACCACAATACCAAACATGGAAGCAATGGTCATACACAAGGCAAAACAGTAAAAATCCACCCGCTCTTTATTTTTCATATAGGAAGTTGAAAAAATGGCCACCAAAATCCCCAGCCCAAAAATAAGCATGCCGAAAAACCAGGATAAAGGATTAATGCGCCAGATAATATCAAAGCCAAGAAGCCGGAACGTATAGCTTTGTGCCTGCCCGTATAATTGCAGGAAATAATATCCCGAGACGAGTATTCCGGCCAAAGCCACGCCAACTTTCAGCACAAAATTAATCTTTCCGATGACATAGGAAAGAAGTGCGCTGCCAAATAATATGAGTAAGATAAGAGGAATCGTTTCCATAGTTGATCCGTTATTTAATAATTATAATCCTGCTGTTAACACTGCTTTTATATAGGCTGTTTTATCCACCAGTTCCGTTGCCGCCGGTTTTAAATAGGACATAACCATGTCCGGGAACAGACCGGCAAAAAGCACAACCAGCGCCAAAACAGACATAGCCAGAATGGCGGAAGCATGTACATATTTTGTTTTTTCTGATTCATTGGGCTGTTTAAAATAGAGGCGTCCAACCACACGCAAATAGTAAACCGCTTCAATTACGCTGCCAAACAGAGCCAAAGCCGCAACCACTACGAATCCGCCACGAATGGTTTCGGAAATAATAATGAATTTGCTCCAGAACCCGCTCAAAGGCGGCAGCCCCATAATGGCAAAGGCGCCAAAGGCAAAAAAGAAACTAAGTAACGGTTTTTTTCGGCCCATACCGTCTAAATCACTGATATCTTTACTTCCGGAATAATAAACCAGATAGCCGGCTGAGAGGAAGAGTAAGGGTTTAATCATGGCATGATTAAACATCTGAAAGAGGCCGCCTTCCACACCCCGTACCGTAGCAAGCCCCAAAGCAATCAGCACCAGCCCCATCTGTCCTATGGATGAAAAAGCCAGCATACGTTTGAGTTGTTTTTGGCGAATGGCGGACATTTCCGCAATCAATAGTGTAATGACACCCATAATCAGAATAAAAAAGAAAACACCCTGAAAATTGAAAATCGTGTAGATTAGACGCGCCAGCGCATAAACGCCCGCTTTAACTACAATTCCGCCAAAAGCTGCGCCAATGGCTGTAGGTGCCTGAGAATACGCATCCGGTGCCCAACCGTTCAGCGGGAACATTTCCGATTCCACACCAAAACCGGTTACTAATAAAATTAAGGCCACAATTGTAATTTTGGAATCCACATGCTGAATCTTTTCGGCAATGTCGGCCATATTTAAGGTACCGGTTGTTCCATAAATCAAAGCGATGCCCAGCAGCACAAAAGTAGAAGACAAACTGCCGATCAATAAATATTTAAAGGCTGCTTCAGCGCCGTTCCGGTCGCGGATAAAAGCGGTAAGCGCATAAGAAGAAATACTGGTAATTTCCAAAAAGACGAATAGGTTGAACAAATCGCCGGTAAGAACCATACCGGTTGCGCCTGCTACCATCAGCATATAGAGCATATGGTATTTTTCGGTAGGTTCTTTCTGTACAAAACGCACATTGTAAATAGCAACCACAAAACCAACCAGCGAAATAATCAGCGCCAGCACATTCCCCAGCGCACCGATGGTTAAATTAATCCCCAAAGGCGGCTTCCAGGCAGCAATAATTACGATAATCGGCTTTACCATGGAATGCGGGAGCATCATAATGGATTCATATAAATTGAACCCAATCATGACCACCGGTACATATTTCGGGATTTCCTTAGAAACGCGCCCCAGAAGCGGAATCAGAAAGGCAGCAAACAAAGGAAGCGCTATCATTAATACGGGATCGAAATACATCAAATTTATTCCTTCTCTTTACTTTCAGTGGAACGTTTTACCACTTCAGTTCGCGAATTTTACTAATATCCAGTGTTTTATGATGATCATGTAAACGGATTACGATCGTTAAAGCCAGTGCTGTAACCGCTACACCAATCACAATAGCCGTCAGTACCAGAGCCTGCGGAACCGGGTCCACCATTCCTTCTGCCTTTAAAGAGGGATTGGAAAAGATAGGCGCGGTTTTGCCGTTAATGTAACCCAAGGCAACCAGCAAAATATTGACGCCGCTATCGATCAGGGACAACCCCAAAACGATTTTAATCATATTCTTTTTCACCAGAACTGCGTAGGCGCCGATAAGAATCAGGCTAAATGCAGCAACATAATAAATCATTCTAAACCTCTATTAAAAGATTATTATTTAACCGTTTTAAGCATGGTATCCAACAGACCGGTTAATTCGGAACCCACTTTAAAGCCCACAGCTATATAAATAAGCGGAATCACTCCGGCGCTAAATAAGGTATTCACGGTTCCCAGCGGTAGTACATTGGCCAGAAAGCTGTGACCGTACACCAGGCCAAACAAACCGATAATCACAAAGGTCGAACCGGCCAGACTTTCCACACGTGAAATAACCACATGGTTCACATGATAGGAACGATAGGACATGAACATAAGTAAAAAGCCGGAGGCAATAATCGCCCCGCCCTGAAAACCGCCACCGGGTGTTAAATGACCGTGCACAAACACGTAAGCACCCAGGATGATAATCAGCGGGAACAGGATACGCGCACCCGCTTTTACAATAATACTGGCATTTTGACGGGAACGTTTCATGGGTTCACGGTGATGCAGCAAAGCGCCCATCCCGGTTGCAGCCAAAAACAAAACAGTAACTTCACCGAGGGTATCAAATCCACGAAAATTCACTACAATTGAGGTAACTACATTCGCAGCACCTGTATCGGGTACGCCCATTGCCAAATATTTAAAACCGACGCCATCCAGTACTCTGGCAATTCCAAATGGAATATTAAAAAAGGTCGCCAGCAGATAATAACCAATTATTCCTAAGAAAATAACTGCAATTGCTTTTCTCATTCTTCCATTCTCCTGGTTCTGCGAATTGTAATCATAAAAATGATTGTGGAAAGTCCCACACCGATAGCCGCTTCGGTTAAAGCCACATCCGGCGCCTGCAGCAAATAAAAATAAATGGATGCTATCAGACTTACCACCGAACTGGAAATAACAGCGGCAACCAAATCTTTTTTACGAATAGTCATTACTGCAGCGACAATCAGGATTACCGTTAATATAATAAGTAATATATCCATCAGGCAGCCTCATCGCTTTCTTCTGTATCTTTGTTTTCTTCCAATGCTTTTTTATATGCATCAATATCGTCTTTTTGCCACATCTTAATTCCGCTGCGGTAACTTCCGCGCGCCAGGGCATGACTACTAATCGGGTTGGACAAAAGGATAAACAGCGCAATAATCAATGTTTTAAAAAACCATTCCGGATTAATCAGGCCTACCCCCATAATAGTACCAACCGCGCCCAGTGTGGTTGCTTTTGTTCCGGCCTGCATACGGTTGTACACATCCGGCATACGCAAAATACCCAATGCGCCAAAGAGTAAAAACAGAACGCCGAAGCTTGTGAGCACATACCCCACGTACATAAGAATTGTCAGCATTACAGGCCTCCTTCCAAATAACGGGCGACCGTAAGCACCCCAACAAATCCGAGCACGCCGTAAATTAATGCTACATCAATATAAATGTAACGTTTAAAGAAGAGTCCGAGTAAAACCAGCAACGCAGTGGAAATGGTTGTCATTGTATCTAACGCGACCACACGGTCCGAAGTGGTTGGACCGATAACAAAACGAATACCGGCCAAAACGAGCGCCAGAGCAATCACACCAAAGAAGACATAAATCATTCAAAAATCTCCTTAATGTATTTTTCGAACACAGCAGAAATCTGCCGGAACGTTTCTTCAGGATTCTGGGCAGTAACATTAATCCAGTGAATATATAATTTATCTTCAATCACATCCACGGTTAATGTTCCCGGGGTTAAGGTAATGGAATTGGCCAGGGCCAGTTTTGCCACATTACTCTTAAGCTGGGTGGGCACTTCCACAATACCGGGATTTATGGGCATTTTAGGATTCAGTACCCGGGCGGCCACATCTAAATTGGCTTTTACCATTTCCCACAAAAACACAAATGTATAGCGGAATGCAAACAAAATTTTCCGGAAAGTAAAATTTCCCATTCCAATTTCTGAGAAATCCTTTGCCGTATAATAGGCCATAATAAGAGCTATTAAAGCTCCGGCACCTAACTCTGCGGGTGCCAGAGATGTGGTAAAGGCTACCCAGAAAGCAAAATACACGATAAAACTAAAAATATACCTGGACATGTGTCATTCCTGATTTTGGTTATGTACTTTGCTGTTTATAGCAACTTATATGCCGAAATTATTTTATTACCTTATTTATTTAATTTACAACAAGTTATAAATAAACACTTAAACTGTTAAAAGAAATACTCTTTAGTGAGGCATTCTGTTAGTTCATTGATTTTATTAATCTTAAGACATTACTAAATCTAAGAATAGGAAGCTGTAGCTGAGAGAAACATACTCCTTAAATTTA
>JANTHG010000054.1 GCA_024762535.1 Calditrichaceae bacterium | reverse complement strand
GATATAAAACGAACAACGCTCAGATATAAAATGGAAAAATATGGCCTGTTAGGATACGATTTTAATGGCGATTGAAAAAAGAATGAACAGCCGTTTGGGATTTGCATTCTTTATCGCGTTTATATTTTTTTTCAGCGGCGGACTTCGCGCGCAAATACAACCCATCGATTCGTTGCGCGGCGCTATCACAATAAAAGAAGACTCGCTGAAACAGCTTGATAAAATGCATAAACGCATTAAGCAGTCCTTTGACGCGCTGAATACTGAAATATTCAGGCAGAAAAAAGAGCTGGAAACATCGTCCAATCCGCTCATCCGGCTGAGTTTGAACGGTAATCTAAAAGCGTCCGCCCGTCTGGCCGCTAAGCTGGAAAAACTGCAAAAGCAGAAGCTGCGTATTCAGCGGGAATTGCTAAACGCTTACAGGCGGGTCATTGCCGTTATTGATAGCCTGGTGAGAGAGAAATTGCCGGTGGTTCACCATCAGCAAAACAGCCGCATACAAATAGCGGCTTTGAATATGATTAGCCTTCTTGAAAAAGAAAAAAAAGTCTGGCAAAAAAAACTGGCCGAAATGGGTCCTACCGAAACTCAAAAACCGCTACTTGAAATCGAACCCGGCGACACCATCGAACGGCTGCAACTCAAAATTCAATTACTGCAAGACCGCATCCGTCAGGTAGACGGCGATTTAAAAAAATTACGGAAGCGGCGGACCGGGCTGCAATCCGACTTACAGATTTACCAGGAAATGCTCGGCTTTATGGATAATCTGCAACAGAATATCGACCCGGAACAGGAATATTTTGACCAGGAACGCAGCGACCAGCTAAAAGACGATGTGCGCAACGCTAAACTGAAAATTTCAGGAATTGATGAACGATTGGGGCAGCTTTCCGCTCAGAAGGAAGAACTGGAAAATAAATTAACACAATTCAAGGCATACCTTAAAAATATGCTAAAGCAATAGGCAGGTTTAAACGTATGAACAGAATACAATTAATAATCGTCGGTTTATTGATTTTGGGCGTAAGTTTGTTGTACGGGCAGGTCAAGCCGTCACCTTTTTATTTTAACCTGAATGCCGCACAGGAATATCACAGTAATTTATACCGCCTGCCCGACTCGCTAAAAAAAGCCGATTACCGTTTTAATTCATTCGTACGTTTCGGCTATAAAAATAATTGGCCGGAAACAAAGAAATCTGTGAACATCTATTATGAAAACCGCCTGCGACATTATTATACCCATCAAACTTACAGCCGCATGTCTCACCTTTTGTTTGTTCACGGATACCTGAGTTTGGGCCCTATAGGCCGGATGATCCTAAACGAACGTTTACGTTTTCGGGATTATAATCAAAATCGTAACATTAATTCCCTGCGCAATGTTTTTTCCGCTTATTTGCAAACGGCACTAACGGATGGTTTGAAGTTAAACAGCGGTTATCGCCACTGGCTGAAGCGCTATCCCAACAATGCCGCTTATCAGGATTATTTGAGTCACCGGCTGTTTTTCAACTTTTACTATACTTTAAACAAGAAAAATAAGCTCGGTTTGCGCAACGAACTCAACTGGCATCGGGGCAACCTGTATCCCTATGGCGCGCCTAAAAAGCCGGGTGCCAATCTGCAAGGATTCCGCTATACGTCCGAACTATCCGGCAACAGCATATTCGCTCGGAAATATTTTATAGACCTGCGTTACCGCTTCGAGTGGGACAGTCCCCAGGATATTGAAGCCCAGAATTCAGGTGAATATACCGGCGACGAAAATGCCGAAGACCTGTTAGCCGAAGACTCGGATTTTGATTATCTTAAGCACCAGTTATCGGCATCCCTACTGTTCAAAGCCACGCAAAAGTTGTCCTTTTTCGGTTTTGCCGTATTGCAGGCTAAATACTTCAGTCACTGGCACATATCCCAAAACGGCCCGTTGCGTAAGGATATATTCGGTTATCTTTCCCTTACCGCCAAATACCGCCTTCATACAAATTTATTTGCCGAGCTCTATTTTAATCTGGAAAACAATCACAGTAATCTTTCCTACTACCAGTATTCCCGGCAAATTTGCGGCGCCGGTTTGCGTTATAAATTATAAATCGTTATAAACAGTCAATTATTTGACGCAAAACGTTAAAATTTTGACGTTCTCTTTATCCATATCGTTAAAAATCTAACATCTTTTTTTACTCATTTTTAAATCCGGATTTCTTCCCCACCATTCAGGCCTATAAATACGGGCTATCCCGGTAATTATTGTTTTCTGGCACACAGATTGATAATACTAAAGTGATGTAAAAAATATTTAAAATAGAGACCTGCCATGTTACAGGTCTGTTTTAACATGTTCTATCTAACAAAAGGAGAGATGGTATGAAGTTATCATTGCGTATCCTGGCCGTTCTGGCCTTGTCATTGGCCGTTTTCTGGGCCAGTGGGTGTAAAAAGAGTAATCCCTATTCGAGCGCGTCACTCACCAAATCCAGCACAGCGTTAATGAAAGCGACAGGCAGCCCGCGGGCTGCAAATACAACGCTTTCGGACCTTCCTGTGAAGGGCGGCAAGCTGAATGTTCAGACGGCCTGGATTAATATCGCCGACCTGCGTATCGAAGAAAATTCCGGCAACGATGTGGAACAACAGGGCGAGAATAACAATGGCGATCAGGGCGGCGTGGATAATGAATCGGAAGGCGGCAAAGAAGAAAGCGGCGGCGCTGAAGACAGTTTGGACAATGCGGATATTACCGCAGCCGGACCGTTTAATTTGGATATTAGCGGCGGGCAGGTGTTAATCGGTTCTTTTGATGTTTATCCCGGAACCTTTAAGAAAGTCGACTTCACATTTACGCCCAATGTCAATGATCCGTTTTATGGTAAGACCATGGTATTCAGCGGAGAATTCACATCCGATGCCGGAACGGTGACGCCATTTACTCTGAAATCCGAATTTTCAAAACAGATTCAAACACCGATAGCCGGCGGCGGAATTACCGTAGCCGCTAATTCGACGGTTGAAATTAATGTGGTATTCGACCTGGCCGGATGGTTTGGAAATGTTGATTTTTCGACGGCGCAAATTTCCAACGGGCAAATACTGATTGACGCTTCTAACAACGCGGCTTTGCTTAGTGCCTTCGAAGCCAATCTGGAACAGCATGTGGAAGTGGAAGAGCATCAATAACCTTAACCGGAAAGGGCCTTCGGTTTTTTGGAAGGCCTTTTCTTTTATTTACTTTTTTTAACAAAACACTAATGCCTACTAAATCTAAAAATAGAAAATTGACACAATGAAGATATATCTAATTTCCATTTTACTAATTGGTTTGCTTCTCGCTTCCGAAAAGAACGTTACGCTTAGCGGCTATGTTTTGGACGCATCCAGCGGGGAATCGCTCATTGGGGCCAATATTTATTCGGATGAACTCAGGATAGGCACTTCCACTAATTCTTACGGATTCTATTCTCTCTCTTTGCCTGTAAAAAAAGACATCCGGATGGTCTTTTCTTATGTGGGCTATAAGCCGCAGGTAAAAAAGCTCTTTCTTACAAAGAATTTAAAACTCAATATTAAACTTTCGCCCCAGCCCATATCAACAGAAGCGATTGTTGTCACGGCGCGCAGGGAAGATGAAAATATTGAGAGAAAACAGTTGAGTGTGATGGACGTGCCGGTTCGAATGGTAAAACAACTGCCGGCGATCCTGGGCGAAACGGATGTTCTAAAGGTCATACAACTTTTACCGGGTGTTCAGTCCGGCTCGGAAGGCACCACCGGATTTTATGTGCGCGGCGGCAATGCCGACCAGAACCTGGTTTTACTGGACGAAGCCGTGGTTTACAACCCCAACCATCTTTTTGGCTTATTGAGCACCTTTAATTCGCGCGCCATCAACAATGTAACCATGATTAAAGGGGGCTTTCCGGCCCAATATGGCGGACGCTTGTCTTCTATCCTGAATATTTCGATGAAGGAAGGGAACAATAAAACCTATCATGTGAATGGCGGTCTGGGATTAATTACTTCCAAACTGACCGTGGAAGGGCCTATTTTAACAGACAAGGCTTCTTTCATCATTTCAGCACGCAGGACGTATTTTGACTTGCTGTTAAAAGCAATGCCCAGTTTATCCAGTACAAAATATTCGTTTTATGATCTGAATGCCAAGATAAACTATAAATTATCCGATAATGACCGTTTCTTTTTAAGTTTTTTCAGCGGCAGAGATAACGCTGCCTATATCGACGCCAACAGCCTTAATTATGATTTTAAATTTGGCAACAGCACCGGCACGCTACGCTGGAACCATCTGTTTAGCGAAAAATTATTCAGCAATACATCGCTTATTTACAATACTTATTTGATGAATCTGAAAACCAACCAGGGTAATTTTTATTCCGAATTTTATTCGCAGATAAAAGATTTTAACGCTAAAACCGATTTCGAATATTTTCCCAATCCTGCACACACAATAAAATTTGGTGTGCAGTATACGCAGCATACAATCACGCCGAGCGGCACATCCGGTAACGTTAAAACCGATTCTCTGGCAACAAAAGTAAATATAACCAATATACAGAAAAAGCGCGCCGCTGAAGGCAGTATTTATATTAATGATGCGATTAATGTCAGCAGAGCCATTGGGTTGAATTTAGGGCTGAGATTTCCGGTTTTTAAAATCAATCAAACTTCTTATTCTGGGATAGAGCCCCGCGCTACACTTAAATACACCTTATCGCCGGTGTCTTCCGTTAAAGCGGCCTACACCGTAATGCACCAGTACTTACATCTTGTGCCCAGTTCAACAGCTTCTTTTCCGACGGATATTTGGTTACCCAGCAGTAAAACCGTTAAACCGCAGCGCTCTCAGCAATATGCGCTTGGTTATTTTCGCAATTTTGAGAAGAATATGTACGAGACAAGTATCGAAGCCTATTATAAAACCATGCAAAACCAGGTTGCCTTTAAAGAAGGCACGCACTTGTTGGAGCAGACCGATATCGATCAGCAACTGGTATTCGGGAAAGGATGGTCTTACGGTATTGAAATGCTTGTTAAAAAAAGAAGCGGTCGCTATAACGGCTGGATTTCCTATACGCTTTCCTGGACAAACCAGCAATTTCCTGAGCTGAATTTTGGCAAGGTTTTCCCTTTTAAATATGACAAACGCCATGATTTTAAAGCAGTAGGTATCTTCAATCTTAATAAAAAATGGTTTTTTTCCGCTGATTTTGTTTTTGCTTCGGGAAATGTGGTTACATTGCCGGAAGGCCGAGTTAACGTGTACGAAGGCGGAGATTTGTATAACGGTGTATTTGACGTTTATACCGGGCGCAATAATTACCGTCTGGGCAATTATCACCGTTTGGATGTTACGGCAACCTACAAGTATGCATCCAGCTTTTTTAATAAAAACTACAATGGTGAATTTGTTTTAAGCATCTATAATGTCTACAGTCATCTGAATCCCTATTTCATTTATGTAGATGTTGACGGTGTAACACACAAACCTTACGCCAAACAGGTTTCTTTGCTACCCATAATTCCAAGCATCAGTTTTAATTTTAGGTTCTAAATAAAGAGAGTATCATGAAGATTCTATTCAAAATTATAATGGTATTTCCATTTTTGATCATCAATGGGTGTGAAAAAAATATTGTGTTGCCCATTCATAATTATAAAAGTCAACTGTCGGTTGAGTGTATCCTGGAGCCGGATAAAGTTCCCGTTTTATATCTGGGGAAAACGGTTTCCTATTTTGACACGCTCAGCACAAATCAAGATCTATTTGTGGATAACGCCCGGGTTATTATTAGCAGCATCCAAAGCAAGGATACACTTAAAGTTGCAAGTAAATATAACTACTATCGCTGTCAGCAGGAATACTTTTATCAGGGCGCCGTTCCGGTTGTACTGGGACGGGTTTATCATTTAAGAATAGAGCATGACGGGAATATTTATGAAGCGGATACAGAAACCAATGTGAGGCCTGTTCAAATCGATTCGGTTTCGTATGTCGCCAACTTCAGCGATTTGTATGGCGAACACGAAGGCGTTGTGGTACACTTTACCGACTTACCTAATGAGCAGAATTATTATCGCTACCGAATGGACCGGGTACTAACCCAATCACAAAAAGATATTCCTAACTGTGCAACCGGGCCCTATGCGGCTACCGAGCTGGGACGTTCCGTTTATTTTGATACCAATGTGGATGGTGCACACCTGACCATTGTCATAGAACCGGCGTTTAAACATAATGCGGGTGACACGGCACATATTTACCTGCAAACTTTGGATGCGGCCAGCGCCCGTTTTTTCGACGATTTGGACAGACAAAAAAGCGCCAAGATAAATCCCTTTATCGAACCGGTGTTTATTACTTCCAATATTCCCGGCGCCTTTGGTATTTTCGGCGCCTGTAATTATTCGGATGCCGTGAATTTTACCTATCCTGAATAAGCGGAGTTATTTTGGTAAGCAAATATTTTAAAATCACTTTAAAGGATAGCTATAGAGCCGTACTAATTATTTCTGTTAGTTTTCTTGTCCGATCAATTCTGGCTGCTATTATTCCGCTAGGCTTTGATGAAACATATTATGGCCTGTATTCTTCTCATTTGGCCTTGGGATATTTTGATCACCCACCTATGGTAGCTGTTACTGCGGGAATCGGGAAATGGTTTTTTAACAGTTATTCTTATTTAAGTTTGAGATTAGGTAGTATAGTATTATTCATATTGACTTCATTTATCATTTACCAGAGTGTAAGAGAACTCTTTGATTCTGCCAGCGCGGTAATTGCGCTTATCATTTTAAACACGATTCCTTTTTTTTTCTTGGGAATAGGATCGTTTGTTTTTCCGGATAATGCCTTAACTTTTTTCTGGAGTCTGTTTTTATTCACGATTATTAAATTTCAGAAAAGCAAAAATGCAAGATGGCTTATTTTAGCTGGTATTTGGTCTGGTTTTGCCTTATTGTCAAAATACCACGCCTTGTTTTTATTATTAGGTCTGTCGTTTTGTTTTATCATTTTAAAAGAATGGCGTACCTATTTAAAAAGCCCTTACTTGTATATAGGTCTTTTACTAACCGTTTTAATCTTCTTACCTAATATTCTATGGAATGCTCAGCATGAATGGGTGTCCTATAAATATCAATTCGCCAAAGCAGGAGGGGATTGTCACGTTTCTTTCAATTTGTTTATACAAGGTATCCTTATTCAGATCGGTTATCTCCTGCCATGGCATTGGTTTGTTCTGTTAGGTTCGCTGTGGGTTGTCTATCGTAAAAAAATGAAAGACGCCTACATTCTGATTCCTTTTATGGTTTTACCAATTGTGATATTCACGGCAATCGGTGCTACTCGTCAGATCCTTCCGCACTGGCCGATGCCGGGCTATCTGCCAGCGATTTATTTTGCTGCCGGATGGATGAACAAATGGAAACCTGTTCTTAAAAAGACCTATTTGTATTTCTCGGTAGTGATGATGCTTGCTCTGGCTGCCCTGATCAGTATCCAGACCACGACCGGCTTTTTGCATCTGGACAAAAAAACAGATTTAACTCTGGATGGCCTAGGGTGGAAAGAGGTCATTCAACATCTGGAAGACGAGAAAATGATTCAGGCTAAAAGCACATTTTTGTTTACTGACAAATGGTTTACCGGCGGCGAACTGGCCTGGGCCGGAGAAAATAAATACCAAGTTACAGTATTAAATGCAGCCGCACCGCACGCTTTTGCCTTTTGGGCCAAGCCCGATAGCCTCGTAGGAAAGGATGGCATTTACATTAGCACGGATCGTTATAACGACTCACCTAAATTGCTGTATAGCAACTATTTTGAAAAAATAGAGCATGTAGAAAATTTTAATATCTATTGTAGCGGCCAAATTGCAAAAAGATATTATATCTGGAATTGCAGGAATTTGTTAAAACCTTTCGTTTGGCCATATGGAAATAGATAAAACGATAAAATATAAAAAAGGATCATTCGGATTATTTCATTGCTTATAAAATTACTGAGGATTAATGAATGAATAAAGTGAACAAAGCAATACAGTATCAATGGTTTTGGAGTACGATGGTAATAGGATTCGCACTTACTCTTTCTATTATAGTTACTCATTCCAATCGAAGTATATTCCTTTATCTAAACAATTGGGCTGTACGTTCTAGTCCTGTTTTATGGAGTAATTTAAGTATATTGGGTGACACTTTGGTTGCACTGGTTTTGTTTTTGCCCTGGATCCGAAAACGAAATGATTTAATATGGGCACTGTTTTTTGCTGCCATCGTTTCCATTGCCATTTCTCAAGGGTTAAAACATTTATTGGCAATACCGCGGCCACCAGCTGTCTTTTCTAATAATACGATAAATATAATTGGTCCTATTTATAAAAATAATTCTTTCCCGTCAGGACATGCAACAACTATATTTACTATCATTTCACTTCTAATATTCACAATTAAAAATACAAAGTTAAAACTATTTTTCTTCTTATCCGCTACATTAATAGCCGTATCCCGGGTTGTGATAGGTGTGCATTGGCCTACTGATATTATTGGTGGTATGTTAACCGGATTCCTTTCCTCCTATATTGGCTTAAGGATATATTCGAGACTTAATAAAAAGCTACCGGATATAAGTTTTTCAGTTATATCCGGTATTATACTGATTCTGTCAGTATTTTTAATGAGTTTTTATAAAATACAATATCCATCTACCCTTCTACTTAAAAATACTTTGGGAGTTGTTGCCATTTTGAATCATATCATTGGTGTTTATTTAAATGATAAAAAAAGAATCTTGCTAACCTTAAGCGAGGTGAAAGGGAATAGTTGAAAATACAAATGAAGCTTGATCATTAAGTATTGGAAAATAAAGATGATAAAAATTGGTTTAGTCACGGCATGGGGTGAATGTGGCATGGGGTATCTGGCAAAGAATTGGGTTTACACTTTCAGAAAGTACCCCGAGATAATTAATTACCAAATATATTCAAGAGCACTACCCTGGCTTAGTCCATTTAGGTGGCAGGGTGAAGATGTGGTTAACGGGCCGGAAACAATGGATATTAATCAACCACATTTTTGGGATTGGGTAAATACATTTAAACCGGATGTTATTTTATTCCAGGATCAAAATATTTATGGTAAAACGGAGATGCGGGAAGAAAGTTTGCGTCTAAAACAGATGGGAATAAAACTGATCAATTATCCGGATTGGATTCGTCGGGGAGATGTTGAAAAATATAAAGGGCTCTATGATGTTAACTTATCGCATGTTCTAAGAAACTATCACTGGTTGGTTAATGCGAAAGTAGAAAATCCTACCCTTATTAAATGGGGTGTTATTACGAAGAATTTTCCTTTTATTTCGAGACAGGTGGCAGATAAAATTAAATTTTATATT
Organism: Calditrichaceae bacterium; assembly: GCA_024762535.1. Classification (GTDB taxonomy): domain Bacteria; phylum Calditrichota; class Calditrichia; order Calditrichales; family Calditrichaceae; genus JANTHG01. Next base: position 6,973 of record JANTHG010000054.1, on the reverse strand, counting down.
AATGTTGGAACCGGAACCATAAGGAAAGGCTATACAGCGATTCCAAAGGCATTATCCAAAATGGAAGGTAATTTCATCCAAAGAAAACTTAACCCACGGAAATACAATTATCAATTCATTACCAGTAGTGTACAAGGAAGTGAAAACAGGATTGATAAAGCATTTTTTAACTATTTCAGAAAACATACTAATTGCGAGATTATCTTTAAAACAGCAGATAATCAGAAAGGGGGATTGTATAGCTTAGGTGATATTTATGTCTATCCCTCAATGAGGGAAGGTATTGGCCTGACGATTACTGAAGCAATGTGCACAGGAATGCCGGTGATTACATCCGATTTTCCAACTATGAATGAATGGGTTGATGATAATGTAGACGGACGCCTTATAAAAATTAAGAAAATTAAGAAAAGCTCTATGCCAACCCATAAAGTCCTGGTTGATGAAAACCATTTGGCTGACATTCTGATTGACTATATAAATAATCCTGAAAAAGTTACAGAACAATCAATAAACGCACGTAGAAAGATTGAGAATAAATACAATTGGGACGATAGAGACCAGGAAATATTAAGGATACTACAATAATGATAAAACCTAAAATAGGAATCGTGATACCGATTGTTCAGAAAAAATATATTACAGACCTTATTTCACAAATCTACGAAACAGTTGAACGGAATGATATTGTTCTTTGCGTAGTAAATGATGGAAATACAAGAATCCGAAAATATTTACAGAAAATGATTCCTAAAAAAGTTCATCTTGTTAATCTTGATCAAAATAAATGTTTTGCCGGGGCGAATAATGTCGGATGGAATTATTTAATGGACAATTATCCGTCTCTAAAATATCTAGGTACAATTAATGATGATGCGATACCGTCCAAAGGGTGGCTTGATGAGATGATAACAAGATTAGAAAACAATGAGCGTTTAGGCGCATGTAGTCCAATAATGTTATCAACAGATAGTAAAGAATCTGATGAAATACAAAAAGCGTCCACGTGGAAATTAAATAATTTTCACCAACCCATGGTTTTGGAAAGCCGGGAAATTAATCAGGATCAGCTTGTTTCTGTTTTAGGTGGTTTTTGTTTGATTGGAAGGAAAGTAGCCTTTTTAGAGGTTGGCCTTTTTGACGATAGGTATCAGAATTCTTGTGAAGATATAGATTTAAGTCTTAAGTTAACTGACGCAGGCTGGAAGTTAATGGTGTGCCACAATGCGTTTGTTTATCATAAGGTTGGCAAGTCACGATTTAAATTCAGGGCAAAGACTAATATCAAATTATCACGGGATTTGTTACGATATAAGTGGGGGGATGATTTAACGAGGTATAACCTGAAATGAAAATATTATATATCGGTGTTTTTTCTCACGAGGGATGGGGAGCAGAGTACTGGCTTAGTAAAGCGTTCCTATACATGGGCTTAAAGATTGATTTTTTTGACTATCGTCAGGAGAGGAAAACGAAAAGTAGCTATGAAATAAATTTGATAATAGAGAAAAAAAGCAAAAGATGCGATCTTATTTTTTTACAGCGAGGGGATCGATTATCTCCTGATATCTTTAAGAATATAGACATTCCAATCATTTTCTGGAGTACGGAGCCTATTCGGCTTAAGAAAGATGTTGACAAATTATTAAAAAGCGAACTGTTCTCATGGGTTTATGTGCATTCTTACTCCTGTTTGTCAAGAATACAAACAGAGTTTACCCATCTTATAAAGAAAACCAGTGTCTTACATAATGCGGCTCCTAAAGAAATTTTTAAGTTCGATAGCCAAAAAACAAAATTCGCTGTTTTCAACAGGCACCTTTCCTTAAGAAGGCGATTATGGCTCAGACCATCCGGGAATCTGATTGTTAGGATAAAGGGCCGATATGGACAAGATTATTTTAGCGATTTACGTAGTGCGCAGATAGCTGTTAATATCCATTATTCCAACCGGAATCTGGATGACTTCGAATCTGGTATTTTTGAGGCAATGGCATCAGGTTGTGCGATTGTTTCGGAACGATTATTTGACAAAACGTTGGCTGATTTAGATTTAAAAAGGGCCATTATTCAGATAGATTCACCCAAAGAATTAAAAGAAAAGCTTCAGTTGCTTCATGCTGATAAAAAGCTTTTAAAAGAATATCAGGAAAAGTCAATATCAGCAATTCAGCACAATACCTGGCATGATCGGGCCAGACAACTGAAAGAGAAGTTTGAGGAAATTTGTTATCAACAATAAAGTTTTAATATCCTATGGAACTCGTCCTGAGCTTATTAAATTAAGTCCGTTAATCCGCGAATTAGATAAACGGGGTATTGTTTATAAAACGGTTTTTACGGGCCAGCATAAACAATTATATGAAGATGTAAAAGAGTTGGTTCCCGAACCGGATTATTGTCTATCCATTATGAGAGATGATCAGACACCTGTTGATATTGTTGCAAATATAGCATTGAAATTTGCCCAAATCCTGAGGGTAGAAAAACCGGATTTACTTATTGTGCAGGGAGATACCTCAACGGTTGCAGCATCTGCATTGATAGCATTTTATGAAAAAATACCCATTGGCCATGTTGAGGCAGGACTGCGAACTTATAATCTTACGAGTCCATTTCCTGAAGAAGGGAACCGGCAAATCGTTTCCAGATTAGCTCGGTTTAACTGGGCGCCAACCGAACTTTCGGCACAACAGTTAAGAAATGAAAAAGTAGAAAATGTCTATGTAACCGGGAATACGGTAATTGATGCCTGTATGAATTATAAATATAAAATTAAATACACCAATAAAGTTCTAATTACCTTGCATAGACGTGAAAATTTTGGTAAGAAAATGGAAAAAATAGTTAAAGAAATAAATTGGCTGGCTGAAAAACATCCCGGTCTTAATTTTATTTTCCCCATGCATCCAAACCCGAATGTTCAGAAAATAAAGCATTTAGTAAGCAATATAAATATTGTTAAACCTATGGGCTATCCAGAAATGATGAGGCTGTTAAGCGAAGTTAAATTTGTAATTAGTGATTCCGGAGGCATTCAGGAAGAGTGCGCCGCTTTCCGAAAAAAAGTTTTAGTGTGCCGGGATACTACGGAACGTCCAGAAGGTATTAATGTAGGTCTTGCGAAACTTGTTGGAACTGATATTGTTGAAAATTTTAACTGGGCAAATAATAATCCTCATTGGGAAGGTAAAAATCCTTATGGCAATGGCGATGCTTCATCCAAAATTATTGATTCTTTTTTTTAAAAATGAACTATTCACATACAATAGCTATTTTGGCGTATAACAATCATGAGCTTACGCATAAAAATCTTAAGCATCTAGTAGAAATGGGTTATGGTGACCAAATACTACTTTTTGATAATGGGTCAAATCCTACATATAAGGAAATTTCAAACCAACTTAGTATTCATTATCATCGGGAAGAAAAAAACTGTTTTGTAAATCCCGCCTGGAATAAGATTTTTAAAGAGGTGAAAAGTGACTATTTAACATTGTTGAATAATGATTGTTTTATTTTATCTCCAAATTATTTTGAAGAGATTCTTCCGCATATGCACAAGAATAATATTGGAATATCTTCTTGCAAAACAAAAAACATTGCCCAATTTAAGAATGATGATTTTAAATCAAGAGATTATTTTTCGGAAGAAAACCAACCCTTAAGATATTATAAAAATGCCAGGCGTCAAGGATGGCTTATGACTTTAAATTTAAGAAACTATCGTACACTCGAGTATCAAATCCCTGATTACATAAAACTGTGGTATGGTGATGATTGGATTTGGGGGCAATTTATAAGAAATCATATTAATACTGCAGTCTATAAAAATAGATATGCCATACACATAAAAAATTCAACACTATCGTCAGAAATATTTTTTAATATTATTAAAAATGATATCAATAATCTTGAAAAATATGGTGATTGGTATAAAGAGCTTTCACCAAAACTTCATAAAAAAACCAGAATGTTTAATCGTTATGCCTAAGAGACAGATGTTTATTTTTTACATATTTAAAACATCGATGTAGCAAAAAGATTACCCGGCAGGGTTGGGATAGCATGTGTTTGGGAAAATTCAATAATAATACTCTATAATAATCGATATTTCCAAATTTTCTCCAAATTTCCTACAGAATTACATCTTATCTTTACTCCGCAATTAATTATATTTTTATTATCCAAACGGAGGTTCGTCATGAGATCTTTAGTCATTCTTCTATTTACCCTTTTCATCGGAACAGCGTTTGCGCAAAACGTACCGGCTGCAGCAAAAGCAAAACTTAAAGCCCTGTATCCCAAAGCAGAATCTGTCAAATGGGATACGGAAGCTCCGAACTATGAAGCCAACTTTGAAGTAAACGATGTGGAAATGTCTGTTCTTTTAGATGCCAAAGGCAATCTGTTGGAAACCGAAACGGGATTAGAAATAAAAAATCTGCCCGCGGAAGTAAAGGCAAGTCTTAGCAAAGCTTTCTTTGGCTACGAAATTAAAGAAGCGGCTAAAATCGTAAAAAAGGGCAAAACCACGTATGAAGCGGAATTAAAAAAAGGCGAAACCAAATTAGACGCCATTTTCAGCCCCAATGGAAAGTTGATCAAGAAGATCGAAAAACAGGAAAAAGACGAAGAGTCGGAAAAGGCCGAAAGCGGCGAGAAGGAAGAGAACGAAGAAAACGAGCATGAAAAGTAAATAAATTCTTAACCGAGGTACTATTTTTATAACAATATCCAATATCCAACAAGAAATGGTCAATGTTCAATTAAGATACACATTGATTTGTTGGTTGTTGGATATTGCGTTTAATGACTGTTCGGAATAAAGGCAAGACAAAATGAAAGCATCCTTTTTAATTCTGATTATGTTGGTTTTTGGCCGGGCGTTGCCGGCCCAGAACAGTTTAAACGTTGTAGTGCAAAACGCCGACGACAGTCAGCCGCTGATCGGCGCTAACGTCTATTTCGATTCCCTGCACATCGGCGGGTCTACCGACGCCAACGGCCGGGCACAAATTAAAGGCATCCCTGACGGCCGGCAGACCTTGATTGTCAGTTACGTTGGCTACCAGACCAAAAAAATTCCATTGAATTTCCCCAATAAAAATCAAAAACACCCTTTATTGATTTTATTGGAACCTGCGCCTTTTACCAGCGATCAAATCGTGGTCACTTCCACTCGTAATAACAGCATTGCCGCCAAAACGCCAGTGCGTATCGAGGTTTTGGGGAAGGAAGAAGTCAATGAAGAGATTGCTATCCGGCCGGGTAACCTGTCCAAGTTTTTAGGCGAATCCAGCAGCATCATTACACAGCAGACTTCGGCCGTCAGCGGCGCGGTCAGTTTCCGTCTGCAGGGCCTGCCCGCCCGTTACACGCAAATGCTCAAAGACGGTTTCCCGGATTTCAGCGGTCTGGCTTCGGGATTCAGTCCCTTGCAAATTCCGCCGCTGGATTTGCAGCAGATTGAAATCACCCGCGGTTCCTATTCCACCCTGTTTGCCAACGGCGCCGTAGCCGGGATTGTCAATTTGGTTTCCCGCATGCCCACTAAAAAACCGCAGTTGGATGTATTGCTTAACCAAACCAACCGCCGGGGCACGGATGTCAGTTCCTTTTACAGCGCAAAATACGGCCGGGCCGGTTTGACCTTTCTGGTGAGTCAAAGCATTCAGAACGCTGTGGATGTGGATGGCGACGGATTCAGCGATATGCCGCAATTCCGGCAAACTACGGTGCATCCCAGGTTTTTTTATGATTTCGACAAAGGCGCTTCACTGATGATTGGCCTGACTTCTTTTTTTGAGAACCGCAGCGGCGGCGATATGCATACTCTGAAATACGGCGCCGACAGCGCGCATGTGTACTCGGAAGAATATGCCACCAAACGGTTGGGGCTCAATCTGCGCTTCCAAAAACAATGGACAGACAGCGCTTCGGTTACCTTCAAATCATCGTATCAGAATTTCGACCATACAGCGACATTCCCTTCTGCCTATTTTAATGGCCAACAAAACTACGTCTTTGCCGAAGCGAGCTATTTCCATCCTTTTAAGCGGCATAAACCGGTCGCCGGTATTTCATTCATTCATAGTAATTTTAAACAACAGAATAAAAAACTCAGCGCATTGTACGACAACCGCTTTAGCACACTGGGCCTGTTCGCTCAGGACGACTGGACTTTTATGCCCCGCTGGACGCTGCACGGTGGCTTGCGCTGGGATTACCGCTCGGATAAGCATTCCTTCTTTTTGCCCCACGCAGCGCTTTTATTTAACGCCGCCCAAAATTTAAAGTTGCGTCTGTCCGGGGGATATGGCTACAGCCTGCCCGCTCTCGGCAATGTCGCGCCATCCAAGGCCTTTTACCGCTATCGAATCAATCCATTAGCCCATTTGCATCCGGAAACATCCCGTGATATATCGCTGGACGCCACTTATCGTTATGTGAACGGCGAATTAGCGTTAAGTTTAAATCAGGTATTTTATGCCACCCGGGTAAATGATGCTCAGTTTGCCCTAGCCAGCTCTTCGTCTCTGCCCGTTTCTTTTTATGATGCATCCGTATGGGCCCGCGGTGCCGAAACGCATCTGATTATGAACATCGATGAGCTGGAAGTGTTTGTGGATTACAATTACGCGGATGTACAGCGCACTATATCAAATTCCGGGGAATCATTACCTTTTACGCCGAAGCATAAACTAAATACGACCATAAGCTACGAAGAAGAAGGCAGTTGGCGGACCGGTATTGAAGGCTTTTACACGGGTGAACAATTTTTGTCGGATGGCAGCAAGGGGCGCGATTATGTTATCTTCGGACTCATGTTCGAAAAAAAGTTTGATGCATTCTCTCTGATTTTTAATGTGGAAAACGTTCTGGATGTGCGGCAAAGCAGATACGAAAAGATTGTGCAGCCCCCCGTTACAGCGCCGCACTTTGCCGATTTGTACATGCCCGTCGAAGGTCG
>JANTHG010000053.1 GCA_024762535.1 Calditrichaceae bacterium | reverse complement strand
ATCGTAAGGATTCAAAGCATTGTATCCTTACACCGGTTACGAATACTACCATAGTATTTTCCAATCAAGGGGTTATTAAGGGGGGGTGTTTTTTTTGCTGGACAGAGTGTTGAATAGTGCCACTTTCACAACCCCCTAACCCCCTTTGTTAAGGGGGGATTGGGTTTGATGTTGCGGGTAGAGGTTGGGTAAAATATAATTTTGTTTATTTAGGACAGCTCTTTAGTCAGATAAGATTAAAGAGCTTCTTTCTATATTCTCTAACTGGATAAATTGCTTTTAGACGAGATTACCTGTAATTTCCAAATTCTGTAAAAAATGGATTTAGAGTAAATGGACCAAAAATATATACGCAATTTTTGTATTATTGCCCATATTGACCATGGGAAATCAACCCTGGCGGACCGCCTGCTTGAACGAACGCACACCATTTCGGAACGTGAGCTTAAAGCACAGGTTCTGGATGATATGGATTTGGAGCGCGAACGGGGTATTACCATCAAATCCCATGCCATCCGCATGGATTACATAGCGCGGGATGGCAATAATTATGTATTTAATTTAATCGATACACCCGGACACGTGGATTTTAGTTACGAAGTTTCACGGAGTCTCGCTGCTGCCGAAGGCGCGCTTTTGGTTGTGGATGCGGCGCAGGGCATCGAGGCACAGACGATTAGTAATCTCTATCTTGCCATCGAACACGACCTGCACATTATCCCGGTTGTCAATAAAATAGATTTACCCAGCGCTCAGGTGGATGTGGTAAAACATCAGATTATCGAGCTGCTCGGTTGTTCCGAAGAAGAAATTATTTCGGCAAGCGCTAAAAGCGGCGCCGGTATCGATGAAATTCTTGAAGCCATTATCCGTGAAATTCCTCCGCCGAGGGGAGATGTCAACGGGAAATTACAGGCTTTGATTTTTGATTCGGTATTCGACAGCTATCGCGGCGCCATCAGTTACATCCGTGTATTTAACGGTAAAATTAAAAAGAATGACAAAATCCGTTTTTTTAATACGGGGCTCGATTTTCAGGCCGAAGAAGTGGGGATATTAAAATTAACGAAAGAGCCCAAGCCGGAATTGCAGGCCGGGGAAGTGGGCTACTTAATTTCCGGCGCCAAAAACGTGCAGGATACACGTGTGGGGGATACGGTAATCAGTCAGTCGAACCCTGCTGATGCGCCACTTCCCGGTTATCAGGAAGTGAAACCCATGGTCTTTTCGGGCATTTATCCCATTGTAACCGAAGATTTTGAAGACCTGCGTGATGCGCTCAATAAGCTGGCTTTAAATGATTCGGCTATAACCTTTGAACCGGAAACATCCAAAGCGCTCGGTTTTGGTTTCCGTTGCGGTTTTTTGGGTTTGCTGCACATGGAAATTGTGCATGAACGGCTGGAACGTGAGTACGGCCTTTCTATTATTAATACAGTGCCCAATGTTATTTACCGGATTAACTTAACCAACAACACAACCGTCGAAATTGATAATCCGGCTGATATGCCCGATGCCGGACGGATTGTTTCCATCGAAGAACCCTATATTTTTGCCCAGATTATCACACCGCCGGATTACATCGGCGCGATTATGAAGCTGGGGCAGGAAAAACGCGCTGTATTCAAAACCACGGAATTCATCGATCCCAGCCGCGCGGATATGCAGTTTTATTTTCCACTGTCCGAAGTGATTTTTGATTTCTATGACAAATTAAAATCCGTAACCCGTGGCTACGCGTCGCTAGATTATGAATTTGACACCTACCGCGAAGGTAAGCTGGTTAAACTGGATATTCTATTAAACGGTGAACCTCTGGACGCGCTTTCCACCATTGTGCACGTGGATAAATCCTACGAAATGGGGCAGCGCCTCTGCCGCCATCTTAAAGAGCTGATTCCGCGTCAGATGTTCGAAGTGGCCATTCAGGCGGCTATTGGCACCAAAATAATCGCCCGTCAAACCGTAAAAGCTCTGCGTAAGAACGTAACGGCTAAATGTTACGGTGGCGATATTTCCCGGAAGCGGAAATTATTGGAGAAACAAAAAGAGGGTAAAAAGCGTATGAAACAGGTCGGCCGGGTACACATCCCGCAGGAAGCGTTCCTTGCCGTGCTGTCTATGGAAACAGATAAATAGTTGAGCAGGAGTCATTCTTGAGTAAACCAAACGCAAAACCGAAAAATAAATTTAGCAAATTAACCGAAGGCCTTTTTGGCGCTCTGATCGCAGCGCTGATTATTCGTCAGCTCATTATGCAGGCCTACACCATTCCCACACCGTCTATGGAAAAAACCCTGCTGGTGGGTGATTTCTTGTTAGTGAATAAATTCAATTATGGAATGCGCACTCCGGACTGGATTGGCATTCCGTACACCACCATCGGGTTTGATGTGCCCTGGTTCCGTTTCCCTGCTCTGCGTGAACCCAAACCATACGATGTGGTTATATTCCGCTATCCCAAAGACCATAATTTAGACTACATCAAGCGCCTCATTGCCGTGGAAGGTCAAACCGTAGAAGTGGTGAATAAAGAAGTGTTTGTGGACGGTAAGCCCTTTCCTCATCCGCCTATGATGGAACACATCGATCCACGTACGTTTAGCAGGGAAATGGCTATGTATGCCTTTCCCACCTTTCGCAATCTTGGCAGCCGGGATAATTACGGGCCCATTACTATTCCGCCGCGCAAGTTCTGGATGATGGGCGACAATCGCGATAACAGCGCCGACAGCCGGGTGTGGGGCTTTGTAGATCATAGCGAAATTGTGGGGCAGGGACTGATTATCTATTTTTCCTGGAACACGCACGTACCCTGGGGGCAATTCTTTAAAAAAATCCGTTTCAACCGCATCGGTACGGTTATCCGCTAAATTCATCCGGCGGCAAATCTGAACAGGCGGAATGTATGCAAGCTAACATATCCGAGCAGCCGGGGCTGTATCTGCATATTCCCTTTTGTGAACAAAAATGTGCTTACTGCGATTTTTATTCCTTAACCGAGCTTTCCTTACGCGACCGTTTTGTGGATGCCCTGTGCCGGGAAATTCAGCTAAGCAAGCAAAATTCTATTCCGGGCGCTGCATTCGATACCATCTATTTTGGCGGGGGCACCCCTTCGCTGCTTTCCGCAGAGCAAATCAGTAAAATTTTAGAAACGCTGCATTCAACCTTTACCATTTCACAACAGGCAGAAATTACACTCGAAGCCAATCCCGGTACCATGGAACAACAGATGTATGGCGATTTTTTTGCGGCCGGAGTGAACCGCCTGAGCTTGGGCGTGCAAAGTTTTAACGATGACGAGTTGCGCTTTCTGGGTCGCATTCATGATGCGGCACAGGCCAGGTCCGCGTTACGCCGTGCCCGGCAGGCCGGATTTTCTAATTGTTCTTTGGATTTGATTTTTGCTCTGCCCGGGCAAACACTGCCATCCTGGAAGAAGAATATGGAAGAAGCGTTTGCCTTTACTCCGGAGCACATTTCTGCTTACAATTTAATTTTTGAACCTGGAACACCCTTTTACAATCGTTTGCAGTCCGGTCAGATTCAAGGGCAGCCCGAGCAGAATGAAATTGATTTTTGGAATATGACCTTAGATGTCATGGATTCCAACGGCTACGAAGCCTACGAAGTATCGAACTTTGCCCGTTCTGCTGCATTTTACTCCCGGCATAATATAAAATACTGGCTGCATGTGCCTTATTTGGGTTTCGGCCCCTCGGCCCATTCCTTTCACAAAAACCGGCGCTGGTCCAACGTGCGCTCACTACATCGCTATCTTGCTGATTTGGAACAGGAAAAGCTGCCGGTGGATTTTGAGGAACGATTGGATGCGTCTACTCTGGAATTTGAACATATTCTGTTGAGGTTGCGCATGTATGCCGGTTTGCATTTAAGAGAATTTGAACGGAAATTCGGTGTGAGCTTTTTAGAAAAATATAAGTCGGAAATCAATGGTTTTTTGAACCGCAATCTGGCAGAAACAATCAACGGCTATTTTAAGCTGACCCGGAAAGGGATGCTGATTTGTGATGAAATTTTACAGGATTTTTATCGTCCTTAGTGTATTGCTGCTCAACCTTGTACAGGCACAGGCTCAAAATAATACACGCATACGGCTGGCTCAGGCGCTGGAACGCAGCGGTAATTATGAAGCTGCGTTGGAAATCTACCAAAAGCTTTTTGAAGATGGTGACCACAGTTTTGGCGTATTGTTCGGCATCCGCAAAACCTTAACCAATTTGCGGCGCTACCCGGAATTAATTCGATTTTACCAAAAAATGATTCGCCTGCAGCCCGGGCAATATATGAACGAGGTGGAACTGGGTAGAGCTTATGCGCTCAATCAGCAAAAAGAAAAGGCGCTGCAGGTGTGGCGCGGCTTGTTGGAAAAACAAGCCAATAATTCCGGAGTGTACCGGGCCGTCGGACAGGTAATGACGGATATGAGAATGCTGGATGAAGCGGCCGAAGTGTACAAAGATGCTTTAAAACGGTTTAAGAAAAAAAGCGTTTTTTACATGGATTTAGCCACCATTTACCGCGCCCAACTGGATTATGAACAGGCTTCTTTTTATTTAATTGAGTATTATCGCGCCAATACAAAACAATTGTCTCTGGTGCGTTCGCAGCTTAATAGTATGGCCAAAAGCGATGAAGCAGCGCAGCGTATTCTTTCCGCAGTGCGGCAAGCGGCCCAAAAGAATCCGGAAGATACGGGTGTGCAGGAAATACTGGCTTCCATGTATATGCGCCTCAGGCAATTTGAGCCCGCGCTGGATATTTATCAGTCTCTCAAAGGAAACTGGTATTTATTAAATTTTGCCAAAGAAGCGGGTCTGGCCGGCGCCTATTCCTTTGCAAAGAAGGCTTATCAACTCTCTTTGCAGCGCGAAGGTAATCCTAAAAAAGTTAATGATCTGCGCTATTTGCTGGCGCGTACTTGTTATCAACTGGCGCTAAGCCAGGCGGAAGGTTCACAGGCGCGGGAATCCGTGCAATGCGCAGAGAAGCAGTTGAAAACCCTGACGGAGCAACAAAGGGATAAACGCAATCGCTGGCGGGCTTTTGTGTTGCTGGGCGATATGCAAACCGGGTATTTCAAAAACGACAACCAGGCATTGCATTTTTACCATTTGGTTGAACAAGAAGCGCCAGTGGGAACCATACGCGCCAAAACCTTGTTGAAAATCGCAGAAATCGAATTAAAACAAAATAAGCCGGATACAGCCGAAAAGAAGTATGGCGCAGTGCGCTACCCCTTGCTACAGCCCTTTGCACAGTTTGAATGGGCAAAACTGGATTACTACAGAGGAAAATTTGCCTCCGCCTTGCATCGCCTGACCAGCCTGCAGACCCGCCTTCAGGCACAGGATACGTTAACCAATAACGTGTTGGAAGCCGTGCGCTTTATTCAACAACATCGCTCGGATTCGCTTGCTCTGGCCCGGTATGCGGCTGCGGAGCTGCTGGAACGGCAGGGAAAATGGGAAGCGGCGGCCAAAGCCTTTGGCGCGCTTTCGCAAAGCGGGCAAACTCTGGCTCTGCCTGCTTTGGAGCACGCTGTACAAATTTATTTCCATCACAAGCAGGTTTCGGAATCGTTTGTGCTGCTGAACGCTTTTTTACAAAGGAATGCGCAGCATCCGGGCAATGATCGGGTTTTACTCTTGCTGGGAATGACCTATGAAAAGATGGATCAGCCACAACAGGCATTGAATACCTATTTAACTTTGATTCGTAGCTATCCGGATAGTTTTTATCTCGAAGAAGCGCGTCAACAGGCCCGGGCGCTGCAGGAAAGCACAGAACATGAAAGTGCGAAATAATTTATTAGGCGTAAGGATATCCTGAAATGAAAAAATATTTAACAGTTTTGATTATGCTGTTCGCACTGCAAACCGTAAGCGCGCAGTATCTGCTGATTCCCATGGATATGTCGCAGAACGATCACTTAAAAGCCTATGGAATCGCCTATTCTGTTCTGGAAAAAGAAATTACCGTAGAGTGGTTGCTTAACTATCGCGGCGGTTCTTTTCTGTTTACAGACCTGCCATCTGTGCGCCAGGCTTGCCAGTTGCGTGGCGTTAGTTACGAAACTATGGGCGGCGCGGCAGTTAACGCCATTTACGCGGAAATCGAAACAAAGAATATGGACCGGGTTAAACTGGAAAAAGCGCCGGTAATTGCCGTTTATTCGCCGCCCGGTTACCAGCCCTGGGATGACGCCGTGACACTGGCCCTGACCTATGCCGAAATAAAATACGATAGGGTTTATGACCGTGAAGTGCTTGCCGGGAAATTGGACAAATACGACTGGCTGCATTTACACCACGAAGATTTCACCGGGCAGTACGGGAAATTTTGGGCGGCGTTTCGCAATGAACCCTGGTACATTAAACGACAGTTGGAATCGGAAAAACTGGCCAAAGAACTGGGGTTCAGTAAGCTCAGTAAGGAAAAGGGTGCAGTAGCTCGCGAAATCAAACGCTATGTGGATAAAGGCGGATTTTTGTTTGCTATGTGTTCCGCTACCGATGCGCTGGATATTGCCCTGGCTGCGGAAAATACCGATATTTGCGCCGCTGTTTTTGACGGAGACGGGGTTGACCCGGATTGCCAGAAAAAACTGGACTATTCCAAAACCCTGGCCTTTACCAATTTTAAAGTGATTACGGATCCTGCGGTGTATGAGTTTTCGGATATCGACACACCGCCCAGTAATATGCCCCGTGTGCGCGATCCGGAAACGGACTATTTTACACTGTTCGAGTTTTCCGCGAAATATGACCCTGTGCCCACTATGCTAACCCAGGATCATGTAAATGTGGTAAAAGGATTTATGGGGCAAACGACTATGTTCCGTGAAGATAAAATTAAGTCGTCTGTTACCATTATGGGGAAAATTGAGGGTACTAATGAAGTAAAGTATATTCACGGAAACAGTGGCAAAGGAACGTTTACCTTTTATGGCGGGCACGATCCCGAAGATTACACACACCGGGTAGGAGATCCGCCAACCGAGTTGGAATTACATAAAAATTCACCGGGCTACCGTCTTATATTAAATAATATTCTGTTTCCGGCTGCTAAAAAGAAAAAACTGAAAACCTGAAAAAGAGGGCAAAATGAAAGTTATATTACCTGTTCCTACGGCGCAACGTACCCAAATGATTGATATAAGCCACGAAATTAGCAGAGTCGTTCAAAAAGAAGGCTGGCAAAACGGATTGCTTACGGTATTTGTACCGCACACAACCGCGGCTGTAACGATTAACGAAAATGCCGATCCGGATGTGCAACGCGATATGCTGTATGAAATCAATAAAGTAATTCCTTTTGACGATGGCTTTCATCATTTTGAAGGGAATTCTGCTGCGCATATTAAATCTTCTTTGTTTGGCGTGTCGGAACAAATAATAGTAGAAGAAGGTGTGTTGCAGCTCGGAACCTGGCAGGGTGTCTATTTTTGCGAATTCGACGGGCCGCGTCAGCGGAAAGTATGGCTATCGTTTCTCAAAAATACTGTATCCTAAAAATTACGTCATTGCGAGCGACGTAGGAGCGAAGCAATCCCCAGGGGTAACCACATCGCTGTCGTGGTTCACGATGACGAGGAAATCGCTCAATTGAGCTTTATGAATCTGATTGCAGCTCACTCTGAATTTTTTTACTGAGTTTTAGAAAAACTAATTGATAGGAATCATCGATCCATTGAAAAATCAAATCATCCTGAATACTATCGTTGAATTGAATGGTGTTCCAGTGCTTTTTGTTCATATGATATCCGGGCTTTACTGCCGGAAATTCTTGTCGAAGGGTTTGTGCAAGAAAAGGATCACATTTTAGATTTATACTATAAGGCGGGTTGAGGTTGATGAGTGCAAACATCTTTCCCGCAACTTTAAAGACAAGGGTAGTTTCATCAAAAGGAAATTCTTGAGTAACACCCGGTTTAGCGGAACAATAGTCAATTGCTTTTTGTAATTCCATGGAATCCTCAGTTATGTTTTAGAACGCTTTAATCTACCCAATTATCTAAAGCACTGCAAAAGAGAGCCGATAAATAGTTCAGATAAAAATTAAGGAAAACACCAAAAATATCTTGACATGATAGAAAAAATTAATATATTGTTTCTGTTGTATATATTTAGGAAAATAATGCGTCCTAGGGTAACTACAATTTTATTTCTCGGCTTTATGAGCCTGCTTTTTGCTTCGGATGTGAATGTATTCAGCGAAGTAAGCGCTGTGCCCAACACGAATCGTGTGGTTATTACCTGGGTTACAAAATCCGAAACCGGGGTACAACGTTTTGTGATTGCCCGCAGCAATGACGATAAAACCTATATATCCCTCAAACGAATTACTGCAAAAGGGCCGGGAACAGAATATGAATATGTAGATCAGAATGTTATGTTTAATGATTTTTCCGCACTGTTTTACAAGGTGAAAGCCTTGGATGCTACCGGTCAAACCATTGATGAAACATCGATGATTGTTCACCCGAACATCTCAGGTATTTTCAGAACCTGGGGGGCTATTAAAGCGTTGTTCAGATAAGAGTATATTTTAATGAGATTAAATCCCTTTTCATGATCTATGGAAAGGGATTTTCTTTATATGAAACTTTATCAGGTGCACAGAGTTATAAAAATGTCATGTAAAAATAGATTTTATTTTAGTAAATGAGGACAATTATCTAATAGTGGGTGATTTATCAGGGATTATTCCCTGAAATAGATATTATCATGCACATATACTTGATAGTCCGTTGCGCATAAAATCTATTAAAATGTCAACCAAGGTTTCAGTAAGAAGGGAGGCGCCTTGCGTTTCTGTCTTAAAATAGCAATAGTTCTGCTGCTGCCCCTGCTGAGCTTTGCTCAGTATGAGGAGTATTTGCAGGAAGAGCCGGAGCCCACAACACAGGCCATGGGTGGGGGGGCGTTTAGTCTTTTGGAATCCGGTTCGGGACTGGGCGCTTTTTACGAGTGGCCGTTTGCCGGATTTACTCATATTGGCGGACGAGTAAATGTTTACATGTTGCGGGATAGCAAGCAAATTGATGGATACGATTATTATGGGTATCCCGTTACGTATGGTAAGAAGAACAATGTTTATTTAATCGATTTAGGTGTGACCTTTAAAAAACGGTTGTTGGCTCATGAAATTGCTGATAATTTGCGTCCCTATGTAGGTGCTAGCTTAGGGCCGATTTTTGGTATGAATTTTCCGGAAGATCGCGCAAAACCCAATGAGTACCGCTGGGCAATTTCTGCAGGGATAATGACCGGGGTTGATGTTGTTATGGAAGGAAATTATACCTTTGGTTTATCTGCACAATACCGCTATATGAAGTTTAATGATGTGTTGGGTGAACGGCAGAATCATTCTACTATTGATCTTCGTCTTGAAGTAGGGAAAGTGTTTTAATGGCAAAACCAATCATCTACTTTATTGAACTGGCCGTTGCCCAAAAACCAAAATATATCTGCGAAATTAGCGAAAAACTATACAATCTCGGTAAACAGATTCACATTTTTACATCCGAGAAAAAGGACGGCCGTTTCCTGGATCAATTGCTATGGACCTGGAAACAGGATTCGTTTATACCGCATAGCCTGTCAGATGAAAACGAAGAGACTGATGCTGTGCAAATATGTACCGTTGCTCTTCCGGCAACTGCTGCCGAAGCGTTAATTTTGTTCGACCCGCTGTCACCCGAGCCCTTTGAAGCTTATTCCATGATTATTGACTTTGCTGAAACCTATGATAAACAAAAACTAAACGCCAGCCGGGTTCGTTATAAACAGGTTCGGGACAGCGGACGTTTTGAAGTCCGTTTCTTAAAACTGGGTGCTTTTCTTGGGCAGGATATGTAATCGTTTTAACCACAGTTATCAAAAATATGACACAAAACCAGTTTATCAAATCGCTTAATACCAAACAATACCAAGCCGTAACAGCTCCCCGTATTCCGATACTTATGCTTGCCGGGCCCGGAACAGGCAAAACACGAACTCTGATTGCACGCATCATGTTTTCCATCGAAAGGCATCATATATCTCCAGAGCAAGTTCTGGCTTTAACCTTTAGTAACAAGGCCGCTAATGAAATTAAGCAGCGACTTTATAGGGAAATGCCAGAGAAAGCTGAAAAAGTTCGTAGTGGAACATTTCATTCTATCTGTATAGGTATTCTTCGGAAATATCCTGATCTGGTAGGTCTGAAACAGCATTTTAGTGTTTGTGATGAAAATTATCAAATCAAATTGCTTTCATCTTTAATGAATGAACGTAATCAAATTAAAGCACATAGCAAGGCCAGAGGCGTTTTACTGGCTTTTTCCAACCATTTACTAAAAGATCGACCTTTGCCAGCTTATTCGGCACGTTTGTTTACAGCTTACAATCAGTATTTAAATACACATGGTTTAATTGATTTTAACCAAATATTAACTAAAACTTTGGATTTGTTTAATAAAAACCCTGATGTATTGGATCAATATCGTTTCATGAACGAAGCCATTCTGGTAGATGAGTTTCAGGATACCGATCCCATTCAATATGAAATACTTCGATTATTAGCAGAAAAACATCGTAATATTTTTGTTGTGGCTGATGATGATCAGTCGATTTATGCCTGGCGAGGTGCACAGCCGGAGAACATTCGAAAATACATGTCTGATTTTTTAATAGATGATCCCATTTTCCTTGATGTGAATTATCGCTCGGGACAATCGATTTTAGATGCAGCTCAACAAATCGTTAAAGATACGGAGCGGATAGAACCAGAAAAAAAAGTGTTTGCAGATCCTGAAAAGGAATCCAATATTCAGGCTGTGTTTTTTAATGACGAACGTAAAGAACAAAAATTTATTCTACGTAAAATCAAGGACTGGCAGCATACCCGGACAACATCTTTGGAAGAAATAGCTATCATTTATCCCAGACATACTTTCGCAGAAAAAATTATACCCGGATTGCTCCAGAATAAGATTCCCTTTCAGCAGGCGAGTGGGAAAAATTTAATTGAACAGCCAGCCATGAAAACCATTTTGCTTTATCTTAAAATGATTCATGATCCTTCTGACATTCTGATATTAGAAGAATTGGTTCAAAATGAATTAGGATATCATATTTTTAAACAAATTCAGGATATTCAAAGAATAAAAAAAGCATCCTTTCGTAAAGCGCTAAATGAGTTAAGTATGCGTGACGAAGTGAGTTATCAGGTTCGAAATCAGGTGGCTACGTTTATTGGGAATATTGCGAATTTAGTAAATCTGAAATCATTTTTTACCTTTGATGGTTTAATCAAAGAAATCATTAAAAGTATTCAAACTCTTAAGTCCGGGTATCTGGAACATAATGCATCCAAACTCAGAAGTACTTCTTTTAAACAGAGTGAACGATTAAAAAAGCAAACCACAAAAATATGGATATACCATAGCGACCCGAAGCTTTTGTTTATAGGAATTGAATTACTTGAACAGTTTTTTCCGTCACGTGTTTACAAGCTGGATAAAGAAAAGATAATTCATGTTGCCAAAAATGATTTTGTACTCCTCTTGGAACCTTTGCCCACGAATGATCTTCCTTGTCCTTATGAGCTGATATTTAAAGAAACAACAGAACGCAGGCGCGGAGTGATGGCAACGCTTTTCCGTTGGCTACAGGTGCAGTTAGGGCACGAAGGTAATCTCTTCCGGGATTATGTAGTGTTCGATCTGGAAACGACCGGGAAAAATCCGGAAACCTGCGGAATTGTGGAAATTGCTGCGGTGCGCGTACGTGATAGTGAAATAACCGAAGAATATCAAACTTTGGTTAATCCTGGCATACCCGTAGAACCCGAAGCGCAAGCAGTGCATCAGATTAGTAATGAGGATATTGCCAAAGCCCCTACGTTGGAAACAGTTTGGCCGCAATTTGCTGCTTTTGTGGGGCAGGATGTTTTGATTGCCCATAACGGATATGGATTTGACTTTAAAATAATCGATCGGGTCTGTAAAGAGATGGAAATGCCAAAATTAGCAGGTGTACGGTATGATTCTTTAATCCTCTCCCGGAATTTATATAGAGGGAAGCAAAATTCAATTGATGCATTGGCAGAGCGTTTTAAATTAGATACCGGCACCCGACATCGGGCTTTGGATGATGTGCTTGTGTTGCATCATATTTTCCAGCGCCTGCTTCGTGTAAAACAGCAGCGTGAAATTCGTACTTCGGGGTCGGAGTTCACAGAGTTTGTGGCATTGGCATCGATCATAGAAAATACATTCTCAGCTACTGAAGACAAAATCCTCTTTATGGCCGGGGTTCCCAAATTGCAATCTCCCTATTCGGCAATCCGAAACAAATATACCAGGGAATTCGGCTTAAACGAAGATGATTTTTTAAGCAATATTCAACGCATTGCAGATCGAATGAATCCCGCTGGATCGGTACATGGAGCGGAAGCAGAATTTTTTTCACGTGTACTTACTACGGCGCATGAATTTAATCCTTTACCCGTTGATCAAGCAATTGCCGAATATTTGTCCTATCTGGCTTTAATTAATCCACAGGACGGTCTTGAAAAAATCGACGCAGTATCATTGCTTACTTTTCATGCTGCCAAGGGGCTGGAGTTTGAAAAAGTAATTATTATGGGCATGGAAGATAATAATATGCCCAATTTTTTTTCTCGCCAGAGCGATGACCAGGATGATCGTTCGGTAGAGAAGAAAATGGACGAACAAAAGCGATTGTTATATGTAGGTATAACCCGCAGTAAGGATGAAGTGATTTTTACGGTTGTAAAAAACCGGGATGGCCGCCGTCAAACCGCTTCACCATTTTTAAATGAAATAAAAAATCAAATTGATGTCCGCGAAACGAATTAAACACCTTTGCCTGCGGACTACATTTTTTTTAATATTGCCACACACGATTCCGGAATAGAAGGGAAGCAGACTTGTATAGCAAACGATGGAAAATATTAAATAATGATACCTCAAAATCAATCATAGATATTCTACTTAAAAACAGAGGATTGCCTGCCGACCACATGGATCCGTTTCGACTTTCGGACCGGATGCATGACCCCATGTTACTTCCGGATTTGGACAAGGGCGTAGAGCGTATATTAAAGGCGATTCGGAACGAAGAAAAGATTTATATTTTTGGTGACTATGATGTGGATGGGGTTACATCTACTGCGTTAATGATTTATTTCTTTCGAAAAATTGATTATCCGGTTTCGTACATGCTGCCGCACCGGGAAAAGGATGGCTATGGTCTACGCTGCTCTGCTGTGGATGAAATGGCTGCCAATAATGCGCAACTCATCATAACCGTTGATAATGGCATTAGCGCCAATGAAGCTATAATACATGCGAAATCATTGGGAATTGATGTAGTTGTAACGGATCATCACCTGCAGGAAGGGGAATTACCGGCGGCCGTAGCGGTCATTAATCCTAACCGTACGGATTCCGAATATCCGTTTAAGTCTATTTGTGGAGCAGCGGTTGCCTTTAAAGTAATTCACGCACTTAGCAAACAGTTTATGGAAAAGGATGATTTCCAGCAGTTCTTGCTAAACAATCTGGATCTGGTTGCCATGGGAACGATTGCTGATGTGATGCCCTTGCGGGATGAAAATTATGCCTTAGTGAAATTTGGTCTTAAAGTGCTATCCGGAACACGAAAGCCCGGCTTAGTGGAATTGAAAAAAATTAGTGGAGTCAAAGAAAAAACAATCACTCCCATTTCTGTTGGATTTTTTCTGGCCCCGCGCTTAAACGTTGCCGGTCGTTTGGAACATGCCGAAATTGCCCTGCGTTTGTTGATTACTACTTCTGCGGAGGAGGCCCAGCAACTGGCACAACATCTGGATGGCTTGAATCGACGCAGACAAAGCATGCAACACGATTATTATACCTATGCTATGAATTCGGTGGCTACTCCGCCCAACAGCTCAGACAAAATCATTATTGTTGAAAACTCGGAATGGCAGGCCGGTTTGATTGGTTTGGTATCTGGCAAACTCAAAGAACGCTTTGGCCGGCCGGCTATTGCCTTTACACGTGATAGTGATGGGAATTATGTGGGTTCCGCCCGAAGCGTGGAAGCTTTTCATATGACCAATGCACTTACGAAATTCAATCAGTATTTTGTGACATACGGTGGGCATCATAAAGCGGCCGGATTAACTGTGTACGCCAATCAGTTTGAGCGGTTCTGCAAAGAATTTACTGATTTTGCCAATAAAGAGATTAACGAAAAAGATTTGGTGGCGGAACTTGAAATCGATTCGGTCGTTGATATTGATCAGATAACCAAGAACATGACTCAAATGATCAACGAGATTGGGCCATTCGGTGAAACCAATCCGGAGCCGGTTTTTGCTTTGATGGATGCTAAAATCCGTGATATTTTTGCTATGAGCGGCGGTAAGCATTTAAAATTGAATGTCGAAAAAGGAAATCAAAAATTCGAATGTGTGTGGTGGGGCGCCGGGGAGTTTAAAGATCAAATTCGCTTTGGCCAGAAAATCGATTTAGCGTTTAAGATGACCATTAACAGCTGGCAAGGCAGAGAACGGTTACAACTTGTAGTAGAAGATATTCGGCCGGCACAAGGCTAAACCTTGATCTTCGGCACAAATGCCCGGGTTTTGTACTTTATATTTGCTTTCCAATTTAATTTTTTTCTGATCCGGAAAAGAAGCGATTTAATATCCGGCTTGATTTTAGACGGACATTTGAGTATTTTTTTAAAAATAAAAAAAGGTATGGAATGCAAGAACGGTTAATTGAGATTATTGTTTATCTGTTAGAAGAAATTAAACAGCCACAAAACAGCGATAACTATAAAGATTTATCCAAAGAGCTTATTTCCAAGGGCTATACGGAAAGCGAAATTAATTTAGCTTTTTCGTGGATATTCAACCATATGCAACAGCAGCAGGCAGGACTGGATGACGAATTTACCTATTCGCCCACATCCAGCCGTATTTTGCACGATGTGGAACGGTTGATTATTACAGCCGAAGCCTATGGGTATCTGCTGCAAATGCGCCACCTCGGTCTTCTTTCGGATTATGATCTGGAACTGGTTATAGAGCGAGCGCTTTCGCTTGGTACCTCCAGCATTACAATCGAAGATGTTAAATCTATTGCCGCTTCTCTTATTTTTGGAGCCGATTCAAATTCCAGCTCTTTTGATGGTTTCTTTTTTCAGGGCAGTAACACCATTCACTGACCGATAAAACAAATCCGGTACGTTGTATTTTTTTATGTTGAGGGACATGGTGCCTAAATCATTGGTTATTGTCGAATCACCCGCTAAAGCTAAAACCATTAACAAATATCTTGGAAAAGATTATCTGGTTACTGCTTCGGTAGGGCATATTATAGATTTGCCTAAAACGAAATTGGGTGTAAATCTGGAAAAAGGATTTGCTCCGGAATATGTTAAGATTCGCGGTAAAGAAAAAATTATTAAAGAACTGCGTACCCAGGCTGAAAAATCGGACAAAGTGTATATTGCTACTGACCCGGACAGGGAAGGGGAAGCAATAGCTTACCATATTTCCACAGTGGTAGAGCCGAAAAATAAAAATATTTTACGAGTCGAATTTAATGAAATCACCCGTAATGCTGTTGAAAAGGCTATGCAGAATCCACGTTCGGTTGATATGGGTCGCGTCTATTCACAGCAGGCGCGCCGCGTTTTGGACCGTATTGTAGGGTATCAGGTGAGTCCGGTTTTATGGAAAACACTTTATCGCGGATTAAGCGCCGGACGTGTGCAATCTGTTGCTTTGCGTTTGGTATGTGAGCGGGAAGAAGAAATCCGGAAATTTAAACCGGAAGAATTTTGGACGATCAGCGCGTTGGTGAAAAGTGGTGATTCTGTTCCTTTTGGTGTGCGCCTGACTAAAATCAAAGGGAAAAAGGCGAAAATCAGCAACAGTGAACAGGCGCATCAGCACACGAATGCCATCAAAGCGGCTTCCCTGTATATTTCATCCATTATCAAAAAAGAATCCAAACGCCAACCCGCGCCACCTTTTATTACCAGCACTATGCAGCAAGTGGCTTCACGCCGGCTAAGGTATTCCACCAAACGAATTATGGGTATTGCCCAATCCCTTTACGAAGGGGTGGATTTGCCCGGCCAGGGAAGCGTTGGTTTAATTACTTATATGCGTACGGATTCTACCCGTACCAGCGCCGAAGCGCTTGAGGCGGTCAGCGCTTATATTACCTCCCATTTTGGCGATGGGTTCGGTTTGCATAAACCCCGTTTTTTTAAAGCGAAGAAGTCCTCACAGGATGCCCATGAAGCCATCCGGCCTACCTATATTAGTGATGAATACGCTCCGGAAGCCATAAAAAAACATTTATCGCCCGAGCAGTTCCGGTTGTACGATTTAATCTGGAAACGCTTCGTAGCCAGTCAAATGG
>JANTHG010000052.1 GCA_024762535.1 Calditrichaceae bacterium | reverse complement strand
GGATAGCCACCGGAATTCCCAGCTGGTAACCGATGTTGCCTTTAACATCCGCATAGGTCCAGTTGGCGTCCAAAGCGCCAAAGCGTGTAACATCATGGCGAAAATCTTCAAAGTTTGTCGTGTACGCCAAATGGAATCCGGCGCTGCAACTGGCATTTAAATCCACGTCGTAACCGGCCCAATGCAGGCTGTAATGCTTCTGTAAAGAATCATTTTCAAATACCAGCGGGCCGTGTTCGGTCAGGCGGATATCAAAGCGATAAGGCTTTTCCTGCCCGGAAACATGAATTTCCTGAGGAATTACAGTCAACGGTTTCCAGCCTTCGGGGCTCAAATAGAGACTGCTGTCTGCATTTATTTTTTCATGATAATATTCGTTAACATCCACGCCGCTTACGGTAAAGGCCCAGGCCGCCTGTGTGTTGTGGCCCATGGTTACAAAGGGCAGACCCGGTGTGGTTATACCCAAAACATGGGCGTTGGTTTCTTTAATATGCAGTCCAAGATAGTACCAAAACTGAGGCAGGCGGGTTGTTTCGAGATGGGGATCGCTGGCCAGCATGGCTTTGCCGCTCTTGCTTTTAAACGGCGCCACCACCCAGGAATTGGATGAATTGGCCATGCGAAAGGGTAAATCCTGATCGGCAAACAGTGCCTTGGCAACCATTTCCCGAAAGGAAGAAGCGTTTGTTTGTGCCGCCACATCGGGCGGTGTGCAAAAGGGCGCCCATTTGGGATAGGGAATGTTAAGGCTGCGCGCTTTTTCGTAGCCGATCTTGTCGCTAACCTTGGTTAAAAAGGCGTCGGGACTCATCAGATAATCGGAAAACCAGGTTTGAAAGCTGAAAACGGAAACGCAGTCATACACAGTCCAGGGCGTAAATTTCTTTTGCAGAAGCTGAAATTCGAAAGGCAGGGCATCGCAGGTTTTGACATAGCTGTTTATCCCGTCCGCATACGCCTGCAGGCGGGCGCGGTTTTCCGGTGACAATTTGCTGACAAACTGCCTGGCGATCCGGTCGTGCCCAACCGTACGTTGATGAATGTCGATATTAAGTACGGTAGGGCCGAGTAAATCGGCCAGGCGGCCCTGAGCCACCCGCCGGGTCATATCCATCTGGAAGAGGCGCTCCGATGCGTGCAAATAGCCCATGGCAAAATAGCCGTCGTGTTCGTCCTGCGCCCATATTTGCGGAATATCTTTGGCGTCAAAGGTAATTTCAACCTTATGATTCAATGACGCAAAATGCAGTTCGCCTTCCTGCTGAGGCAGAGAGTTTTGCAAGACAACGTAAATGCTGATACCGGCGGCAATAATGATGAGCAGCGCCAGGCCGCCCAGTACGGTGAATATGCGTTTGGATGTGGTCATGGGATTCCTTTAAGGGTTATTTCAAAAAAGTCATGTTTTATTTTCTAGCACCTAAGTTGAGTGATTGTTGATATAAACTTAATACAATACCATTATTGCGAATCCCGTTTTTGTGGGATGAAGCAATCCCACAGGGTTTCGCCTCGTTGCTATCGCTCAATCCCCCCTTAGCAAAGGGGGTTAGGGGGTTGTAAATTCTGTACAATGCAATAATTGTCCATTAAAAAAATACCCCCCTTAATAGGGACATTATTGCCGAAACCACAACAGCGGTCTCAGGAGCGAAGCAATCCCCAAGGGTTCGTCCCATCGCTCCCGCGATTCGCGATGACGAGGGAATCGCTCCATTCAGGTATCAGCCAAATGCGCCCGCTCCAGAATAGCACGGACTTCATTGTAAAATGAGGCGTGTTCTATATTCTTGTTTTCCATAAATAATACCTGACAGGATTCAAAAATTCTGCTTAAAACAGCGAACTTTTATTTTTTTTTCAAATATACTGTTTTTATTTGTGACGATAAAGAGGTTTTCCTGAAAGAAATTGATTATATTACAAACTCTTGACAATTACTGAAATGTTTTATAAAAAATTTCTGGAGGAAACATGCACTCAGATAAAAAATATTCAGACGCAACCAAAAGCGTGCATGCCGGTATCACCGACAATGAACATCTCGCGGTTGTCCCGCCGATTTACCAAACATCTACTTTTAAATTTCATAATGCGGACCACGGCGCCGATTTATTCGCAGGGAAAGGCGAAGGCTATATTTACACCCGGATGCTCAATCCCACGGTTCAGGCGCTGGAAGATGCCATCGCCCAGTTGGAAGAGGGACACAAGGGTCTGGCCTGTGGCAGCGGTATGGCAGCCATTCACACTGTATTTGCCGCCTATTTACAGCAGGGTGACCATGTCATCTGTTCCGAAGCAGTGTACGGTCCCACCAACACTCTATTGGCTAAACTGTTCACCAAATTTGGTGTAGAAGTATCTTTTGTGGATACGGATAAGATGGAAGCGGTTCAGCAGGCGGTTCAGCCGAACACTAAAATTATTTATGTGGAAACCCCGGGCAATCCCACTCTGGCCATTACGGATTTAAGAGCTGCCGCGGATCTGGCACATGCCAACAACGCTTTACTGGTAGTAGATAACACCTTTTCCAGCCCGGCTTTGCAAAAACCGCTGACTCTTGGGGCGGATATTGTGGTACACAGCTTAACCAAATTTTTAAACGGCCATGCCGATGTGGTAGGCGGCATTATAATCGCCAAAGACGAAGAGAGCTACAAAACGCTGCGTGGAACCTTAAATTTAACCGGCGGTATCCTGGGACCCATGAATTCCTTTTTGGTACACCGGGGCATTAAAACTCTGGCTATGCGTATGGAGCGCCATTGCAGTAACGCCCAAAAAGTAGCTGAATTTTTAGAACAGCATCCCAACGTGGAAAAGGTTATCTTTCCTGGACTTCCTTCCCATCCCCAACACGAATTATCTAAAAAGCAAATGAAAGGCCCAGGCGGCATGATTAGCTTTGAAGTAAAAGGCGGTGTAGAAGGCGGCAAAAAAGTGATGGACAGCGTCGAATTGTGTCAGCTTGCCGTAAGTTTGGGCGGTGTGGAAACATTAATCCAGCATCCGGCTTCTATGACCCATGCCATTATGGGTCGTGAACAGCGGCTGGAAGCGCATATTACAGACGGACTGGTTCGCCTTTCCGTAGGTATCGAAGATCCGGATGAAATCATTGCCGATTTACAACAGGCTCTGGATAAAATAGACCAGTAGTCCTTTGTGTGCATTGGACTTTTAAGCCGTTTTGATACGTATGCGATATCTGTTTATAATAATAAGTGCAGGGTTGTTGGCAACAGCCCTGCTATTTCCTCTTAAGGAACACCCCAAAACCGAATTCTATCCTGCGGAATGGAACTGGCTGCAACGAACCTTCCCTTATGGAAAGGCAGACCGTGACGCCTATCCTCTTGCTCTGAATCAGCGAAGAGCGATGATCAGACAAAATGCTCTTAAAAAAAATACGCAGGTTAACTGGGAATTCGCCGGACCGGAGAATATCGGCGGACGGGTAGTGGATATCGAATACAATCCGCGCAATCCACAGATAGTGTATGTGGCGGCGGCAACAGGTGGCGTATTTAAATCCCTTAACGGCGGCCAATCCTGGCAGGCGGTTTTTGACAATCAGGGGATGCTGAATATTGGTGATATTGCTCTGGACCCTCAGCACCCGGATACGCTGTTTGTGGGCACGGGCGAGGCCAACGGAGGGCATAACAACTTTCCCGGCAACGGCATTTATAAATCTACCGATGGCGGACAGACATGGGAACAAACAGGCCTGGAAGAAAGCGTTTCCATTGGGCGAATTCTTGTAGGCTCGCATAATGGGCAGCGCGTGGTTGTGGCAGCGGTCGGTTCGTATTTTGAACCCAATCCGCAGCGCGGTATTTACATATCCGAAGATGGCGGACATTCCTGGAATCAATCGCTGTTTGTAACTGACAGCACCGGCGCCATTGATGTTATACTCGACCCGAACAATCCCGATTTTATGCTGGCTGCCATGTGGGAACGGGTTCGCCGTCCCGTGTACCGTTCCCAAACCCATCTTTATGGTAAAACCAGCGGCATATACAAAACCACAGACGGCGGCGCACACTGGCAGGCTTTGGGGCCGGCCAATGGATTGCCCGATGCGCAGCAAGCACGGGTGGGACGCATTGGCCTGGCTCTGCACAGCAGCGAAACCAGGCGGACACTTTACGCACTCTACACAGACGGTTCGAATATTAGCGGATTTTACCGCAGCACGGATGACGGCGCACACTGGCAGGATACCGGCGCGAGTTCAACCCTGAGCGATGGCGGCGGTGGATTTAGCTGGTATTTTGGGCAGGTGCGCGTCCATCCCTTGCATCCGGATACGGTGTTTGTACTGGATGTATCGTTTATGCGCTCGGAAGACGGCGGTAAAACCTGGCCCATTCGCTACGGTTATAGCGGTCCGGATGTGTTACATGTGGATCATCATGCGTTGGCGTTTCATCCTGTACATCCGGATACGATTCTGGAAGGAAACGATGGCGGCGTCAACCGTTCGGACAATGGCGGTAAAAGCTGGATTAAGGCCGGATTCCTGCCCATTACGCAGTTCTATGAAATAGGTCTGGATGCTCAGAAACCGGAACGTTTGTACGGCGGCTCTCAGGACAACGGAACCATGCGTACGATAAACGGCGGAACCGCAGACTGGGAGCGTATTTGGGGAGGGGATGGCTTTTATGTGCTGGTGAATCCGCAAAACTCTGCAGAAATTTACTGCGAATACCAGTTCGGATCGTTGTATAAAACCGAAGATGACGGCGTGTCTTTTTCATTTATTACGCCTCCTGCGCCGGACGACGAACCCACCAACTGGTCCACGCCCGTGGTTATGGATCCCCAAAATCCGTCTACTATTTATTACGGCACCAATCGCATCTGGCGCTCGAAAGACAGCGGGATGCATTGGACAGCAATCAGCTCTGATCTGACCCGGGGCTTGGAAGATGCTGGAGTAAATACAATCACAACGATTGCCATTGCACCAGGCGATTCTTCGGTTATTTATGCCGGAACAGCTGACGGACAGGTGTGGCAGTCCATGGATTATGGCGTCAATTGGCAGAGCGTGTCCGATTCGCTTCCTTTCCGCTGGGTAACTCGTGTCGTCGTGGATCCTCAAAACGAAGGCACGGTGTACGTTACCTACTCCGGTTTAAAGTGGGGGGAAGCACAGCCGCATGTGTATCGGAGTGAAGATTTCGGTTTTAGCTGGCAAAATATTAACAGCAACTTGCCCGATGCACCGGTCAATGCCATTGTCATTGATCCGGAATGCAGCCAAACGATTTTTGTTGGTACGGATGTGGGCGCCTTTGTCAGTTTTAACTCCGGGCAATCCTGGCAAGTGTTAGGCAACGGTTTGCCAGCTGTAGTGGTGAGTGATATGAAAGTTCACCCGCTTACGCATGAACTTGTAGCTGGTACGCACGGACGTTCTATGTACAAGCTGGATTTGAACAAGCTCACTTCCATAAAGCCTCAGGCTCAAACCGCTCAGGAATTCGAGCTGTTCCAAAATTATCCTAATCCTTTTAATCCTTCTACAGTTATTAGTTATCAGTTGCCGGTTAACAGTAATGTTGAATTGACGGTTTATAATGCACTGGGGCGGAAAGTAGCTGTGCTGGTCAATCAGGAACAGGTGTCTGGTCAGCATTCCGTAACGTTTGACGCTTCCGGTCTGGCCAGCGGCGTCTATTATTACCGTTTAAAACTCGGGAGTTCATTATCGCAAATAAGGAAAATGACCTTAGTAAAATAAGTTTTGGAAAGATGATTAGAAAAATCCGTATTGCTGTATTGCTATTTATTCTTCTGCCCCTGCCGTTATTAGCCGGCTGGGAGATGGAACAGACCAAAGCCGTGTATCTGACCGGAGTAGAATATCATTTGCAGTTTATCCGCAGCGAGGCAGACACTGTTCAACCTGTATTAGTCTTTAATGGAGAGCCTGTTTTGCTGCAAACAATTGGCAACCATTTTGAGCTGCCCAAACATATTTTTTCTGCAAGTGGAACGGTTTCTGTTAACGCGCCCGATGGCGCCCCGGTTGCCGAGCTCCGGGTTCTGCCGGGCTGGGTCAGTATTTTGCCGCCATTGGCTGCCATCTTTTTGGCGCTTATTTTCCGCCAGGTGCTTGTAGCCTTGTTCGCCGGCATTTGGCTGGGCGCTTTTTTCATTTATGGTTACGCGCCCATTGATGGATTTTTGTACGCACTCACCGAATATATCGGTAAAGCGGCTGCAGAACCGGATCGCATGTCCATTCTGATTTTTAGCTTAACACTGGGCGGAATGGTCGGTGTTATGTCCAAAGCAGGCGGTACGCAGGGTATTGTGCAAAAACTGTCCCGTTTTGCTTCCAGTTCCAAACGGGGACAGGTGGTCGCCTGGCTGATGGGTGTATTAATCTTTTTTGATGATTACGCCAACACTCTGATTGTTGGCAATACTATGCGGCCGCTTACGGACAAGCTAAAAATCAGCCGCGAAAAACTGGCCTATCTGGTGGACTCCACTGCAGCGCCGGTAGCCAATATTGCTATTATTTCCACCTGGATCGGATATGAATTAAGTCTGATCAACCAGGCCTTCGGGCAAATAGGCGTGCAGGATAATGCCTACATCACCTTTTTTAAAACCATTCCCTATAATTTCTATCCCTTATTTACTCTGGCATTTGGCCTGTTTGTAGCGCTTACCGGACGGGATTTTTTTTCCATGTTCCGGGCCGAACAACGGGCCGCCTCCGGCGGGAAGGTGCTTCGTGAAGGCGCTGTTCCTTTGGCAGATATGAACAGCGGTGAGCTGGAAATAAAAAAAGGCGCGCCGCTGCGCTGGTACAATGCCATGATTCCCGTGGGGGTTGTCATCACTACCACACTGTTTGGTTTATGGCTGACCGGATTGGCGAATTATCATCCGGCTACCCGGGCACACGACTGGGTGCAGTATGCCAGCGGCGTAATCGGCCAGGCAGATTCTTTTTCCGTTTTGATGTGGGCGGCGTTTCTTGGCAGTTTCACAGCTATTTTACTGGCTATCGGCCAGCGTATCCTTACGCTGAATGAAGCGATTTTATCCTGGGTATCCGGTGTAAAAGCTATGGTGCTGGCCGGTATCATCCTGACACTGGCCTGGTCTATCGGTAATATTTGTACGGATCTACAAACAGCAGAATATGTCATTACCGAAACTCAGACCATTTTATCGCCCCATTTGCTGCCGCTGCTTACCTTTCTCATTGCCGGAATCATCGCCTTTGCCACAGGCACATCCTGGGGAACCATGGCAATCTTGTCGCCTATTGTCATTCCTTTGGCTTATCAGTTGCCCCTGGCAGATCCTTCAATAGCGCCAGCCGTAGCCTATGAAATATTTTTAAGTTCCATTGCCGCTATTTTGGCCGGAGCCACTTTTGGCGATCACTGTTCACCTATTTCCGATACGACCATCATGTCATCCATGGCTTCGGGCGCAGACCATATTGACCATGTGCGAACCCAGTTACCGTATGCGTTGATGGCAGCGGCGGTAAGTATTGTGTTCGGTTATTTACCGGTGGGATTTGGATTAAGCGACGGCTTGGTACTGGGAACAGGTTTTATTGCCCTGTTCCTCTTTATTCGTTTTGCCGGGAAAAAAGTCCAACCTTTAGCCTAAAAGCAATTCAGCATTATCCGGATGTATCTTAATCATTCCGGAATCGAAAAAAGGCGCGTTGAGGGAATGATCCAAAATAAACAGAGTAAAATTCTTCTCGCTTAGATGATTCAGATACATTTCCAATCGCCCCCCCGGTTGAATATGAATAAAGAAGATTTTACGGGTTTGGCTGAACAGCAACTGATCGCGTTGGGTAATTTCTTTATGTGAAGGACGCAGCTGATTAAGGGGTGGGGCTACAAACAGCAAACGCTTTGCATCCAGGTACGTTTGCTGGGTTACATTGGGTGAGAACGTATTTAGATTTTTAGCTAGATAATGTATAACGGATGCATTTGTCTCTTCCCATATATGGGAAAGAATCTTCTTTTCCGCTTTAGCCTGCCAGCCGCCAACAGCGCAGAAAGAAAATCTTTTAATCGAATCACATACATCACAGGAATATTGAATCAGCTCCTCCGGTGTGTTCCGCGACGCAAAAACGGCAAAGCGGTTTGCGCTGAGCAGTTCTACGTTTCCCTTTGTTTCAAAAATCATGGTTTGAGTCATGAAATCACCTGCCCAATCAGGATTTTTTTCGTAGCACCTTTAAATTATTTTCACCCTCGGAGTGGGCAATAATGGCTGTGCCGCAGCTATCACTCCACACGTTTACCGAAGTACGCAACATATCTAAGATGCGATCGACCGGTAAAATCAGTCCGACACCTTCTAAGGGCAGACCTACGGCATTCAGGATTACCGCCATCATTACCAGTCCGGCCATGGGAATGCCTGCCGCGCCGATACTAGCCAGCAGAGCAGTTAAAACGATGATAAACTGTTGGGCAAAACTCAAATCAAATCCATACACCTGGGCAATGAAAATGGCAGCCACACATTCATATAAAGCGGTTCCATCCATATTAATAGTAGCCCCTAAGGGTAAAACAAAACTGCTTACCCGGTTGGATGCCCCGGCATTCTGTTCAATAGATTCCATAGTTAAGGGCAGTGTTGCGGATGAAGACGAAGTGGAAAAAGCGGTCAGCAGCGCGGATGTCATAGCTTTAAACATGGCCAGAGGAGAGATTCGCCCCACAACAGAAAGAAGCAGAGGTAAGGTAATGAAGGCATGGAATGCCAGAGACAAAATAACCGTACCCATATATCCTGCCAAAGGAATAAAAATATCCACACCGGTCTCTGCTACTTTTTTGGCAATAATGGCAAAAACACCCACCGGAGTAAATAAGATGATAAAATGGGTCATTTTCATCATCACTTCAAACACGCCCTGAAAGAAATCCGTTAATTGGCTTTTGTAGGGTTTGGGCGCTTTGGTGATAAAAAAGCCAAATAAAAGTGAAAAAAAGATAACCGGTAAAATTTTTCCGTTTACCATAGCTGCGAGAGGATTTAAAGGAATAATTCCGAGCAGCGTATCGCTGAGTTTATCCACATTGGATTGTAACCCATGGGGAATTTCGGTCATGGTGATGGAGGCGCCCACGCCGGGATGGATAATATTTACCATAACTAAGCCGGTTAGTATGGCTAGTAAACTGGTAACAATATAGTAAGTAAAAGTTTTGGCGCTCATGCGGCCAAAATTCTCTGCATTTCCAATTCCTGTTACTCCGGAAATGATCGAAGCTACAATCAGGGGAACAATCACCATACGCAAAGCGCGTAAGAAAATCACACCGAGTACACTTACTTTATCGATTACAAAAGATTCGAAGCCCATAGCGCGGGCCAAAACGGCCAGGATGATGCCAAGGATAAGAGCGATGAAAATTTGCCAGTGTAGTTTAAGTTTCATGGAAAATCCTTATGCTTGTAGTCTTGCTATAAGGTAAGGATTTAAAAGGGAACGAATCAAATGAATTACAGAAAAAAAACTAATTCATATCTTCCGGTTGAGTGGTTTGAATAATACTTTGCCCATCCATGGAGCGTAGATAATCCAGTGCATTTAAGGGATTGTAATACCTGGAATTTCCAAATGGAAAAAATTGAATGCCAACAGTATTTGAATTCTGGTTTTCCTGATCTTTTAACCAACGAATATGGCCTTTAAGTTTAAGATTCATTCCATCGGGGAAAGCAATTTTCATCATGATAGGATCACCATAGTTCATTTTTCCATTCAAAAAAAAGGAAATACCACTTTTGGAAAGGTCCTTTACAGGAACCGGTTTAGAGAGGCCTTTTATCATGTTTTTAGCGCTTAAACGCTTATACCGGATAGTTGCACCGGGCACTTCAATCCTGGTAAAAAGTCTTCGATCCAAAATAGAACCTCGGAATTGATTTATTTTATATAATGAAAAAAAATATAGGAATAACTGTTATAACTCAAACAGTTTATTGAAAAAGGACGAAAAATGTATGTGATGAATATCAAAATTATAAAAAGGGAAATTAAAGGTCTTTTGCACAACGGAAGCCGAGAAAGTTAAAAGCACAAGCCGGTGGATACCAACTTCGGAAGGTGGATCGCAAATAGGCTCCTGATCGATTCCATGATGCACCGCGAATGACTTTATAATTTCCTTTTGCCGGTCCCCTGGGATTCTTTGGAGGAGATGTTTTATAGTAGCTGGCGCTGTACCAGTCCGCACACCACTCCAGAACATTCCCTTCCAAATCATAAACGCCAAAAATATTTGCCGGAAAACTGGCTACCGGTGCGGAATGAATATATCCATCATCGTAGCGTTGTTTGATGGGAAAGCGGAGTTTAATTTGTAATAAAGATTCATCCGCAATATTTCCATAACTCATTTTGTATCGGGTTTTAGGATTTGGAGCATACCCGGTACCTGGCATCGTACTTCGGGCGGCATACTCCCATTCTGCTTCGGTCGGGAGACGCTTACCTGCCCAGTGGGCAAATGCGCGGGCATGTTTCCAATCAACATTTACAACGGGATGATTGTCATCGCTCCATTCCGGCTGTTGGGGCATACGCCGTTTTGTGGCTCTGCAAAAACGTTCGTATTCGGCCACCGTGACTTCCGTTTCATCCAGATAGAATCCTTTAACAGTTACCGTATGTACCGGCGCTTCATTAGCTTTACGTGTGCTGCCCATTTTAAAGGTACCTCCTGGGATAAAAACCATACCATCTACCGGAGGTGCTGTCACTTTATGTACTTCTTTTTTTGTTTCTTTTTTTACAACTACTGTTTTATGAAATGGTATTACACCACAAGCACCCAGAAAAAGAAGTATTAGAGGGGGAAAAAATAAGCGCTTTACGTAGGATATCATATTTGCTTTCGTTGCTGATTCATTTTGATTTAATCAATCTATATCGAACCTTTCTCAATATACTTGACAGAAAAATATAAAAAAAGAGGAAGGGATTGTCCAGTTCTTATCAGACAATCCCTTAGGGGGTGTTTAGGGGGGGTATAGAAGTTAACGTTATTTCCGAGATTGACGACCCATCATGGAACGACCAGGTCTTTTGTTCCTTTTAACATGTTTTTTAAAAGCATCTTTTTTTGAAGAGAGAATATGCTGATCGAATTTAATTTTTTGCTCGTCCGTTAAAAGAGAGCGCACTTCACGCATGTGTTTGGCACGTAGTAAGGCCATTTCCTGCCGTTTAGCGCTGATTTTCTGCAATTGTGCTTTCAATTTACCTTCTGATGCTTTGTCATCGATGATTAATAATTTATAGCTGTTTTGCAGTGCACGAACTTCATCGCGTAACGGTAACATTTTCTTTTGAAAATCGAGGCGTAAAGCATCGACCTTTTTTTGCTGATCGGCTGTTAAGCCAAGCATTTTCGTACCCAGTATGCGTTGTCCCATCATTTGTTTCATAGGGGGTTGCATAGGGCCTGCACCGGCCTGGCGGGGTTGAGCCAGCAGGCTGCCTGTAAGAATAAAAAGACTGAGTGTTAAATAAGTAATCAGGGTGCGTTTCATGGTAAATCTCCTTTTGTTAGTTTGATTTTTATTGTCACTATTACAAACTGTGTGCCAAAAAAGATTTATTGAATTTACAGGTTTAAAACCAGAAGATGGAAGCGGTTTCGACAATATTGTCGGGAAAGCTCGACGGAATTTGCGGGGAAAAGTTATTTCATGGCTTATCTGACCTAAATAAAGAACTCAAACTGTTTAGTTATTATTCGAAATGCATCCCCCCGGCAAGGGGAACTGAGGGGGGTGTTATTTAGTTTAACAAATAATTGCATATTCAAGATGTTACAACCCCCTATCCCCCTTTTCTAAGGGGGGATTAACAACCACTTACAATTAGTGTCTTGATTATCTATGACAGCTGTTATTTCATGCCATATTTTTGTAATTTATAGCGCAGGTTACGTTCATTTAGTCCCAGCGCTTTGGCTGCTTTGGTTTGGTTAAAATTGTTTTCCTGTAATGCGGTTTCGATTAAATCCCGCTCAAATGCTTCTACTTTATCTTTGAATGTACCGGAGTAAAATTCCAGGGGTGCGTTTGGCGCTGAACCGGAACGCAACGGTTGCAGGGTTAAAGGTAGATCACTTTTCTGAATAATCCGGTCGCGGCACAACACCACGGCGCGTTCTATAATATTTTCCAGCTCGCGCACATTGCCGGGAAAGTCATATTTCATTAATAAATCCAACGCGTCATTTGATATCTGCTCTACCTGTTTTTCGTTTCGAGTGGCGTATTTCCGGATAAAATGGTCAATGAGCAAAGGAATATCTTCTTTGCGCTGACGCAGAGGCGGGAGCTGAATATTAATGACATTGAGACGGTAGAAAAAATCTTCACGAAACGTATTGTCACGGATCATCTCTTCTAAATTACGGTTGGTGGCGGAAATCAACCGGATATCAACCCGTAGTGATTCACTTCCGCCCACGCGCTGAAATTCACCGAATTGCAAAAAGCGCAGGAGTTTAACCTGAATAGGTAAAGGGATATCGCCTACTTCATCCAAAAAGAGCGTACCGCCGTCTGCTTCTTCCACACGCCCGGGCTTTTGGCGAACCGCACCTGTAAAGGATCCTTTTTCGTGCCCAAACAACTCACTTTCGAGCAGATTTTCGGAAATTGCGGCACAATTTATGGTAACCATGGGTTGTTCGCTGCGCGGGCTTGCCTGATGAATGGCACGGGCAATCAATTCTTTACCGGTTCCGCTTTCACCCTGAATTAATACCGAGGTTTTACTCTCTGCTGACCGGGCCGCCAAACTGAGTGTTTCGGCCATAAGCGGACTATTGGTTATGATACCGCTGAGTTTATGTTTTTCCCGCAGACGGTTACGCAGAGAACGATTCTCACGAACCAAATGGCGTAACTCTTGCGCCCGCTGCAAAATGATTTCCACTTCATCGAGATCAATGGGTTTGGTAAGGTAATCATACGCGCCTGCTTTCATGGCTTTTACTGCGCTTTCTATGGTACCAAACGCGGTCATGATCACTACGCTGATTTCCGGATTTAATTGTTTTAATTCCAACAATAAATCATAGCCTGTTTTATCTCCCATTTTAAAATCCGTAAAAACCAGATCAATGGTCTGACCACCTGCTATTTGCAAGGCCTGATCCGCGTTGGCAGCCGTAAACGTTTGGTAGCCGCCTTTTTTTAGAAACCCGGAAAGAGAATCGCGTTGTATCTTTTCATCATCTACAATGAGTACGGAATAATTTTTTTTCATGGGTTATCCATTGTGCCTTTGTACTACAAGCTCAAACCGTGTGCCGGAGGATCCATCCTCTTTATAGGGACTGGTTAGGCGTACAGCGCCGTTGTGCGCAGACATAATCTTTTCTACAATACTTAATCCCAATCCGGATCCATTGGTTTTGGTACTAAAATAGAGGTCAAATATATGTTCACGATCTTCGGCGCTGACGCCCGGCCCGTGATCTTCTACCTGAATCAAAATGTCATCCTCACGGCAAAGGAGCCGAATGGTAACCGGCTGTGTATCTTCTGTAGCTTCTACCGCGTTTTTCACCAGATTCAACATCGCCTGTTTCAATTGATCCGTATCTGCCAGAGCCCGGCAGGGTGTAATGGGAAGATCAGCTATGTGCACCTTCCCTGCGGATTGAAATACAGGGGCATTTTCCTGCATCCAGTTCGTCAGATCAACAGGTTTTAATTGTATCTCCGGAGAGCGGGCATAACGTAGAAATGCTTCGATAATTTCATTAATCCGATTGCTTTCATCCCGGATAGAGGCCGTCATCTTTTCAAATTCTTCGCTCTCATTTTGGGGCTTAAATTCGCGCTGAATACGTTGAGCCAGTACCGAAATTCCGTTAAGCGGATTACGGATTTCGTGAGCTACACGTGAAGCCAGTTCTCCCATAGCCGTTAATTTACTGCGACGGGAACGCATGTGTTCCAGTTCGGTTTGGGCTGTGACATCCCGTGCTATAATAATATAAACACGTCGTTTGGTATGAGTGGAATCTCCGGGATCAAATTCAACGGATTTGGCATTAAGCTGAATCAGTTGTTTGCGCTCCGGTATTTCAACTGTAAGCCCATCAATATTTTCGAAGGCACGCAGACGTTTGAGGGCTTCTTCGGGAAATGAGGAAGTGAGCGCTTGTAACGAAACAGTATTTGAATCCGGATCGGGTAAAGAAAAAAGGCGCATGGCAGCAGGATTAACCACTGAAAAGGTAAAATCATCTTCCATAAGTAAAAGGCCTTCTTCCATGTGTTCCAAAATAGAAGCATTGTAAGCGGATATGCGCGCATAGCGTGTTTTTAAAAAGGCGTAATGCTCTTTCCGAAGCAGGAAAATAGTCAGAATCGAAGCAAGCAGAAGCAAAATAACAGAGTTGGTGATCAGACGGCGGATTAAATTCCGTTGTAAGCGATCCAGCGCCGTACTAGCAAACCCGATAACAACCTGCAGCTGGCCGGGTGCGCCGCGTACAAATTCAAAAACAGACTGATCGGCTTGTTCACGAATTTTCCATCCGGGCTCAATAAAGGAACCGGCTGATAGCCTGGGAACAGGTCCGCTTTGGTCAATAACCTGATTATTACGCAATAAAACAATATAGCGAACTGCCGGCCGGGCCGTCAGATGTTCCATCCACGATGACAGATGCCGGCGCGAAGAGCCTGCTCTTTCATCGGGCGGTGGCGCTAAAGAGCGGGTAAGCAAAATGATGAACCCCTTGTCATTAGCACGACGTACAAGAAAACCGTCACGCTTTTGAGGTTCAAAAAAATTTTCCGGCAGGGGCCACACAAAGCGCTCCCCTGGCATTTTGCGGATGAGACGCTTCAACCGTTTAAGATCGGAATGGAAACGGGGGTTGCGCGGTTGGATAACAGGTTTTCCGTTTGTATCAAAAAACAGGGTAAGCAAACGGGCGTGCATCCGTGCATAGCGGCGGACAACTTGTGTGTTGGGATAATTCAGGCTGTCCAGCTGGCGGATATAAAAGGCGATATCTTCTAAACGGCGATGATCCATCATGCGTGCCTGTTCATCATACGCGGCAATTTTATCAGCGCTGCGTAAGATGGTTTCGGAAAGCAGTTCACCCTGTTGGCGCCACAGCTCAACCATATCTTTTTTTACGGAAACATATTCACCAATAGCGGGAATAAAGATAATCAGCGCTAAAACAATTAGCAGGATAATCGTCCACGGGCTGAGTGATTTTAAATTTATTTTTGTTTTCATAACTCTCTACATGGATTGATTGCATTCAAGATACAAAAAAGAAAAACAAAAAACATGCCAAAATTGCAATGTCTATAGCACATCAGTGCTAACTAATCAAGTCTCCACATTTTGAATATGCTTAAGCCTAATCCCCCCTTAGCAAAGGGGGCGAGGGGGTTGTAAAATCTGTAATTAGCAATGATATAGTTAACTATTAATTCCTCAAAGCATTTACGCTCTGAAGGGCGTTGAGTTGTTGGAAATAGTATTCCGTTTCTCCCATCCTGAAGGATGGGGCTAACGAAATCAAACAATCCCGCCCACACTCGTCAGGCTTAATTTGAATGCAACATGTTTGATAAACTAAAACTTTGATTTTTTAGGACAGCTCTGTGTCTAGTGGTCAGTTGTGGATGGGTTCTGGAAAATTAAGGTTTCATAGAGATCTTCATGGATCATATCGGTACTGTAGGAGAAATCCATGGATTCCATCATGCGCTTTAGGGGAATGGGATCAAAATCACTGATAACTCTTAGGGCTTCTGACTCTTTTAAGCTTTTAACTTTTTGGGTTATTTCCGGTAAAAAATAATCTTCACGTTCGCGCACATCAAAAGGAATGACTCTTGTGAATACTCGATCGGTCTCGGGCTCGTTTTCGCTGTTTAAGGCCGCAATTTCTTTGCTGCATTCGGGAGCGCGCTGAAATAATTCCAACTCGGCGCCAATTTCACGATTCAGTGTGTGTAAAATATGGCAAATGGGAATTCCGCCGATTTTGGACACATCGTGAAAGGTGGCCCAATGGCTCACCGCTTTAAACAATAAGGGATTGTTTAGCTTTTTAAATTTGGGAGATAAGGCGAGTAGTACGTCTTTCAGCTCCGGGTGCCTATCTAAAGCAGTTTTAACCCTGGTATCTGCAAGAATAACCATCTTTTTCGTTTCCTGTGACTTTTCGGTTTTGATGCGTTGCAGGTTTGATAGTTACAGGAATATAAAAAACCGGTTCCTTGATAGGAAGGAACCGGTTAAAATCAAATCTTTACTTTAAACTGGGTTTGCTTTTATCGGGATAAGCTGGCAATTTAAAGGTTGGTTTGGGTTGCTCTTTGATCTCTTTGAGCAGCACTTCAATGGCTTTATCTAATTGAGCGTCTTTTCCGTTGAGAACATCTTTGGGCATGTTAATCACAATAATATCCGGATCCACACCGTGCCCTTCGATAACCCACTGGCCTTTGATGTTGTATTCACCAAATTGCGGAGGCGTAACGGTTCCGCCATCCACCAGACCTTCGTGTGCCTCAATACCCACGGCACCACCCCAGGTTCGCTGACCAATTACAGGGCCGATATGACGGGTTTTCCAGGCGTCGGAAAAGAGTTCGCCGTCGGAGCCTGTATCACGATTGATCAGAAGAACGTAGTAGCCGCCAAAGGTTCGTTCCGGAACAGGCGTAGGTTTACCTTCCCGCGGCTGCATATAGGTATTGATGGTACGTTCTAAACGGTCGTGAATCTGTTTGCTGGTAAAGCCGCCACCGTTGTAGCGGGCGTCAATAATCATTCCCTTTTTGTAATATTGAGGATAAAATGCTTTGGCAAATTCGATCAGTCCGTCTTCCATCATACCGGGTAAATGCACGTATCCCACCTGGCTGTTGGTTTTTTTGTCCACATAATTAA
>JANTHG010000051.1 GCA_024762535.1 Calditrichaceae bacterium | reverse complement strand
GCAAATACAAACCGGAGGGCGCGGGTGTTTGGTTCTGGTAATCGGTGGTGTACTGGTTATAATTAACCTGCTGGATTAAGCTAAACGAACCGCCAGCATAGTGCAGCATTTCCACGCCGACACCGCTGCTGGCCGTAAACACCGTATCGTCACGGGCCACCACATCTTCCATGTTGCAGTTGTTATATGTATATCTTCCGCCATAAACAATGCTGTCCACATCAAAAATGGTGGCTTCCTGTAAACCACCGTATCCCCCGGCGATATATAAACGGCTGCCCGATTTGGCCACCGCATTGACGTAAAAGCTGTCGTCCGGGCGGGCAAGCACCTGCACAAGCTGAGGGTCGGAACTCGTCTGAATATCCACCACGGCCACTCCTTTGGTACCTACGGCCACATAGGCGTAATTCCCGGAGGATGAAATTTCGATATCATTTAATTCGGCAGGTAAAACCAGCCGGCCTTTCTCGCTGATTTCACCGCTGGAATTAATGGTGGCACTCACCAATTCGGCACCGTCGCCAAAATAGACATGCCCGCCCTCCGTAGCAGCCACGGCAAAAGTCGGCCCTTTGGCCCATTGGCCCTGTAAGGTGGCGTTTTCATCATCACCCGTTACAGCCCGGGCTTGTTCCACTTTTTCCTGCCTTAACTGTAATGCTTTTTTATGTTTTGGTTTCGTTTGTGCCAAAAGCATGGTTACGCTCAACACGAGCATAAGCAGCAGAGATCTGGTAATGACAAACATGATTTCTCCTTAAATTATTTTATTCCTTGTCAAATAGGGTGTTGAATTATCGTTCACTAGCGCACCAATATCATTTTTTTGGTTTGCACAAAGCCGTGATCAGTGCTTAAACGATAAAGATACACTCCACTGGCCAGGTTACTGGCGTCAAAGGTGACCGAATAGCTTCCCGTTTCCTGCTGCGCATCCACAAGTTGTTTTACTTGTTGTCCCAGGGCATTATAAACAATTAACTGCACGTGTACCGGTGCAAGGCCTTGCGCCGCTATCACATAACTAATACTTGTAGTGGGGTTAAAGGGATTAGGATAATTCTGTTCCAGTTTAAATTGTTCCGGTAGTGTGCTGTTGTTAACGATTCCGGTAGTGGAATAAAGCCATTGAGCGCTATGGCCGCCATTACCATGCACATCCACAGCACGGACAAAATAGTAACTGTCTTCTGCCGGAGCGGCTACATCTTCAAAAGTGGTGTCCGTTACAGAAGCATAAAGCGTTAAGGTGTCTAAATCCGCTTCTGCGTTGGGACTACGGTAAATATGGTATTCTTTTAAATCGCTTTCGCTATTGGCCTTCCAGCTTAAATGCACATTGCCGGCATTTCCGCTTCCGGACAAATTGGCTACCGCAGCCGGCGCCAGATTATCCACGCTGTGCCCATAAGCGATGTTGGATTGGCTCACCATTCGCCCATCGCCATCCAGGGCGCTGATTCTGAAATAGGTGTTGCCTGTGTAGCCTTCGATGGCGTCGCTTAGAGTTCGGGCCGTATAGGAATAGTAATTATTTTGATGGGCGCTGACCGTTGCAATGGTTTCCCAGGCAAAACCGTTGCCTGCCGGGGCAATGCTGCGCTCGATTCGGTATGAGGCAACCTTGCCGCCGTCAAAGGCCGATTTAAACCAGACCACGCTCACTTTACCGCCCTGATCCGCGGGCACGTCATTTACTGCAGTCAGGCGGGGCGCGGCATGGGCCGGACTGGACAGGAAGGTGTAAATCTTATTATAATGATTTCCAAAAATGAAATCATTAACACCATCACCATTCAGATCGCCGGTAACCGCATGGGAATAGTAATAATCGTTTTCCTGTAAATACTCGATTGAAAAAAGAGACTTGGATAAATCTAATGGGTTTCCATCAAAAACAGAAGTTAAAACATTAGAGTTTTGGCGTGAATCAAACAGTACCAAATTATCAATACCATCTCCGGTCAAATCACCACTGTAACCAAAATCAATCGGATAAAAATTATAATCGGGTAACATCGTAAACGCATACGGATTGCCGCCGTTGGCCTGACCATAAACAATGGCATAGGTCTCGTAAGTAGTGGATTCGTCCGATGGTTTCAGACGAATGATAAAATCGCCCATTCCGTCATTATTTATATCTCCAATCTGTTTTACTCTCGTAATATCGGAATAAGGACCGAAGTCGGAAGCGTTTATAACATCGCTCCAATATACGTCATCCGAAGAGCCCAAATAGACATCTATACCGATCGATGACTGGTAAGAATGCAACTGTAAAATATCATCAAAACCATCCCCGTTTATATCCAGACAGGCTGTATAATCATAAGTTACTGAATTAGATCCGCCGCCACGAAGATCCGCTTTTCCGCTGATGTAACGACCACCATAAAAAACTAAAAAGGAATCCGCATTGCTACTGATTGTACTAAGGACGAAATCACTAAAACCATCCCCGTTAAAATCTCCATAATTAATACATTCATAATGGGCTCCCCCCACTCCGACCAGATCGAGGTACTGTGGTTCAGGCTGATCCGTTCCATAAATCAATTGCGACTGATGATCATCATTGGTAACGACAAAATCATCAAAGCCGTCACCATTAACATCACCCACATAGCGTATGTATTTATGGGCGAAC
This sequence comes from Calditrichaceae bacterium, assembly GCA_024762535.1. Lineage (GTDB taxonomy): Bacteria > Calditrichota > Calditrichia > Calditrichales > Calditrichaceae > JANTHG01. Next base: position 14,606 of record JANTHG010000051.1, on the reverse strand, counting down.
GTATTACCATCCAAAGAGATATCTTCCCGGGCATCCATATTTAACCCGCCAAAATAAATATTTAATGGTCCGCTTCCGGAATAGTTACCTACAATCATATCATCGTACCCGTCTCCGTTAAAATCGCCATTGGCATCAATGGAAAATGTAAACAGATAAATATCATTGTTTTCAATAATCAAATCAGGAATGCTTTCGGTTCCTGTCGGTTTGTTGTGGAACCTGAACACCTTGTCAATTCCGTATTCACCGACAAAGATATCGTCATAACCATCATTATTAAAATCACCAGAGGCAAAAGCACTGGCAAAATAGCTTCCGTTTAAACCTTCTTCGCCGTGTAAAATACGATAGGGCGCCGGTTTTACAGTATGGCCGCCTTTAAACACGAAGGCGCGGTTGGGTTTGCTGCTGTACCAGAAGTGGCTTTCTCCAACCAGCGCTTCGCCAAATCCGTCGCCGTCAAAATCCGGGCAAAAGCCCACTGCATGGCCCAGGTGCGTACCGGCGGAGTCACCGTAAAAACTTACCGACGGCGCGTAGCCAAAGGTCTGATTACTGTGAATCATATCCGGTCCGCCGAAATAAAGGTAGGCCGCACCCGCGCCCGTACCATTGTGTCCGTCGTCCTCCGCGCCAACGATCACATCGCAGTAACCGTCGCCATTTACATCCACTCCTCCGGCCAGACTGGTTGCAAACTGATCATTACTGGCCGGCGCTCTCATGTAGGCATCGGCTGTAGCATCCCAGGAGCTGCCACCCAGAAAAAGAGCCACCTGTCCCGTTGTTTTCGGATATCCGACCAGGATATCTTCGAACCCGTCGCCATTCACATCGCCGCCATAGGCAATTTTATTGCCATAGCCGGAAATAATCTGGTAATTATCGGCGCTTTTGGAGGCATTGCCAAAATAGACAAATACATTGGATACATCAGAGACCGCTACATCATCAAATCCGTCGCCGTTCACATCACCCAGTTTTGTAACCATCGTGCCAAAAGAACTGGCAGTACTGTACTCGAGACGTACATCGGGATAAATATCAAAATACGGTCCGCCAAAATAGATGAAAGCCACCCCTTTGTTGCCATTAAAACCGTCCGCGCCTACGATGAAATCTTCAAAACCGTCACCATTAAAATCACCGGCAGAAGAAACACTTTTTCCAAGGTACTCGTATTCTTCTGTTCCATGGATGGTTACATCCACTTTGGTATCCTTTTGGGTAGAACCGTAATATAAATAGACTTTACCGGCAGCACTTCCATTAACATATTCCAAAGGTGCACCAACCAGTAAATCGCTAAAGCCATCTGCGTTAAAATCACCGCTGGCAATGGAATAGCCGTAATTCGCTCCGCTTTGTTGTCCCACAAAGGCATTGCGGTTAATCGCTTCGGTTCCGGCTGTAACTAATGACACAATACTGAAAAAAAACAGAATTAATGAAGGCAAGAGTTTTTTGGTTTCATCCATGATTTTCATTCCTCCTTGGTTTGGTAAATAGGTCAAAGTTGTCTTAGAATTTAAAAACTATTTCGACTTTTTTTAAAGAATCTTTATTTCTTCTGATAAAATTGGAATGTTCTCCTATAAAATATCTAATATATCAATTCATTTTTTTGATTCTATGTCTTTTTATGTTGTTAAATCTACTTAAAAACTATTTTGCCACTGATAAACACCGATAAAATGTTCTACTATCCAAAATTTACAGGTTTCAAACACTGGATCTCACCTCTTGGATAAAACCACGAAAAGATTGGTATAGGGAATCAAAGCTTTGAATCCCTGAGAAGGATCAGGTTTGTTAACGAAAGTGTTTTGTATTATCGTTCGTTCTAATAAGTCCGTGAAAAACCGATTAAAATTTTAATTACCCATATTAATTGACATTGACCCTTTTTATTTACACCTACCAAATTAAATAAAGGATCACATAATTTAAGACATAAATTTAGTAAATATGTGAGGATTGTTACAGCGGAGGCATCCCTGTGAAACCTTTGGGGGGCGAATTTCCAATAGCCAACAACTTAATAACTAATTACCCACTACCGCACAGCACTAACAGAACCTAATAATCTGAATGGTCTTTCCGTGTTTTTCGTGGCGTGGAACCCTTGTTTTTTATAACTTCGTTACAAACGATCCATATGGAGTCTTTTATGTATAAAATTATTTTGCTAATCATTGCCCTGTTCCTGGTCCGTTGCCAACCGCCCGAAACGCTGCATGTGAACGGCCGAACCATGGGCACAACCTACCACCTTGTTCTGGCCGAAAAAGCGTTCCCGGCCAAACAGCTAACTCGTGTAAAACATAAAACGGATTCCCTGTTACAGATTGTAAATCAACAAATGTCAACCTATATCCCGACCAGTGAAATTTCACGGTTTAACCGCTTCCAAAAAAGCGATCCGTTTACGGTTTCTCCCGCCTTTAGCAAAGTATTGCGCCTTGCTTTGCAAATTAACCGGGAATCCGGCGGTCTCTTTGATGTAACCGTAGCCCCGCTGGTTAATCTTTGGGGATTCGGCATCAAAGGTAATCGAAACAATCCACCCTCCGCTCAGGAAATAAACACCCTTTTGAAAGATATTGGCAGCCGCTATATTGAAGTGGTGAACGACACGACCATCCGAAAAACCAATCCAAAGGTGATGCTGGATTTCAGCGCCATTGCCAAAGGGTACGGTGTGGACGCGGTTGCCGGACTTTTACAGGAATTAAACCTTCAAAATTTTCTCGTGGAAATTGGGGGCGAGGTGGTTACCCGTGGCACCCGCTTCGGTCAACCCTGGATAATTGGTATTGACCATCCCCTGCCCGATGCGGTTCCCGGTTCCAACTTAGAAGCGGTTCTGTATTTGCAAAATGCGGCCATGGCCACCAGCGGAGATTACCGCAATTACTTTACAAGCGGCGATTCCCTCTACTCCCACGAAATCGATCCGCGTTCGGGCCGGCCCATACAAACCGGTGTAGCCTCTGTAACGATTCTGGCGCCATCCTGCATGCTGGCAGATGCTATGGCTACGGCTATTATGGTGATGGGCGCGCAAAAAGGACTCGAATGGGTAGAATCCAAGCCCGGCGTAGAAGCCATGATAATTGTACATTCAGCCAAAGGCTTTAAAGAGATAATGAGTAGCGGATTCAAGACATTTTTAGATTCCGAAAATCACCCTTAAAGATTTTCCTCGGATATCCTGAGGTGTAATTCTGAATTTGTTCTATTCCCTGCACCGGATAACCGGATAGGAGTGATTCTAATTCGTCATCGCCAATCGCGACAGCGATGTGGCGAACCCCTGTGGGATTGCTTCATCCCGCTCACGCGGGACTCGCAATGACGTTTTTAGCTTAGGGAAAATGTAACTTTTAAAAGCATCGCTCGTAACTATTTTGTTAATACTTTTAAAGGAGGCTTAACTATGAAATCCTATTTAATTTTCTTCAGTTTAATGTTGTTGCTTTTTACTTTGTTTTGGCCTCCTGCTTCGGCTCAGGCGGAAACGCCTCTCTTACGGTTTCCGGACGTTAGCACAAACGCTGTGGTTTTTGTGGCCGGCGGCGATATCTGGAAAGCGCCCCTTTCCGGTGGTGAATCGGTTCGTTTAACCATGCATGACGGCAATGAAAGCATGCCCAAATTTTCTCCGGATGGCAAATGGATTGCATTTACCGGTGAATATGACGGTAACCCCGATGTGTATGTGATGGACACCAACGGAGGTCATATCAAACGCCTCACTTTTCATCCCGGATACGATTTGGTAGTGGGCTGGAACCAACAGAAAAACAAAATCATTTTCCGCTCCGGACGCGACAGTTACAGCCGCTTTTCCCGCTTGTATATGATTGCACCGGATGGTAGCGGATTGGAACGATTGATTTTACACGAAGCGGTTCAGGGTAGTTTTTCACCCGATGGTTCACAAATAGCCTACAACAGGGTTTCCCGCGAGAACCGCAGTTGGAAACGCTATCAGGGCGGTACGGCGCAGGAAGTGTACATCTACCATTTTAAAACCGGCGTGGATACAAATATTACCCATTTTCGCGGAACCGACCGCATCCCTATGTGGATGGGCGACCAAATCTATTTTAGTTCGGACCGTGACCGGGTACTGAATATTTACGCTTACGACACAAAGAGTGGATCGATTAATCAGATTACCCGCCACACCCGCTACGATGTACGTTTCCCCAGCATGGGTGCCGGTAAAATTGTGTACGAACTGGGCGGCGATATCTGGATGCTTAATCCTGCAAATAAAGAAACCCATAAAATACCAATTACCATCAGTAGTGATTTACCCGAGTTGCGTCCCTATTACAAAAAAGTAAAAGACTATGTTACGGCTGCTTCCATTTCACCCAATGGCAAACGTATTCTCGTGGAAGCCCGCGGAGAAATTTTTTCCATTCCGAAAAAAGAGGGACAGGTACGCAATATCACCCAAACCCCGGGCGCGCGCGAAAAAGACGCGGTCTGGTCACCGGACGGTAAACAGATTGCCTATTTTTCTGACGCAGATGGTGAATATCAGATTTATGTACGTACTCCCGGTGAAACCGGCAAAGCCACACAGGTGACCCATCTGAAGCCGGGTTACCGCCACACCCTGCGCTGGTCGCCGGACAGCAAAAAGCTGGCCTTTAGCGATGAAAATCTGCAACTGAATATTCTTGATTTAAAAACAAAAAAAATAATCGTTGCCGATAAAGCCAAGTACCAGAATATTGATATCACCTTAGATAAAAAAGCTATTTATGATTTTAACTGGTCGCCCGATTCCCGTTTTATTGCCTATTCCAAAATGGATTCCACTCTGGTCAACAAGGTTTATATTTACAGTTTGCAGCAACATAAATCGTATTGCGTAAGTCAGGGCTTGTTCAATGACTTTCAACCCGTATTTTCCACTGATGGCGCCCATCTTTTCTTTATTTCCAACCGCCGTTTTGAACCCACCTACGGCGACATCGAATGGGAAATGGTGTATAAAAATATCGCCGGTATTTACACGCTTACGCTTTCTAAAAACGGCGCGCCTTTATTTCCATTAAAAGATGATGAAGAAAACAGCACTCCCAAAAATTCTAAGAAAAAATCCAAAACAGTTCGCGTTCAAATCGATTTTGAAGACCTGCAAAACCGCATAGAGGCCCTGCCGCTTGAACGGGGTAATTTTCGTTCGTTATCAGTCAATGAAACGACTCTGTTTTATTTGAATAAAGACAAGGGCGATTTTAACCGTTTTGAATTCAATTCGCATTTCCCTATGGATTTGTATGCCTTTGACCTGAACGAACAAAAAGAATCCACTGTGCTTAAAAAAATCGACGCCTACCAGCTTTCGGCCGACGGCAAAACCATTGTGTACCGTCGTGGACATAAGGTTGGCTGGCTTGCTTCTGATAAACGGGATGCCAAAAGCAATTTTATTTCTTTAAATGATTTAACAATGGAAATGATTCCCATGCAGGAATGGCGACAAATTTTCAATGAAGCCTGGCGCATGGAACGTGATTTTTACTACGAACCGGCTATGCACAGCGTGGGCTGGCCGGACATGAAAGAAAAATATGGCCGTCTATTGGAACGGGCCGCTTCCCGTCAGGATTTGCGTTATTTAATCGGCGAACTGATTGGTGAGCTGAACACTTCACACACCTATATTTACGGCGGCGATATTCAACGTCAGGCCGAACGGGTTAATGTGGGGCTGTTAGGCGGGGATTACGAAACGGATACGCACAACCATTTATACAAATTTAAAAAGATTTACCGTGTGCCTGACTGGCTGGGCAATCACCTCGCGCCCTTAAATGGCCCGGGTAAGAATCTGCATGCCGGCGACTATCTGCTGCAGGTGAACGGGCAAAAGGTTACCACCTCGCGTAATATTTACAGTTATTTTATCGGGCTGGCCGGAAAACAAGTGAGCCTGACCGTAAACAGCAAACCCACCGGCAAAGGAGCGCGCACCCTGCTGGTTAAACCGATTGGTTACGATTACCGCCTGCGCTATCTGGACTGGCTGGAGCACAACCGTAAAGTAGTAGAAAAAGCGTCGAACGGTCAAATCGGTTATTTGCACCTGCCCGATACCTACAACGGTTCGGCTCGTATTTTCCCCAAATATTACTATTCCCAAACTACCAAGAAAGGTTTGATTGTGGACGGGCGTTACAATGGCGGCGGACTGGATCCGGATATTTTTTTGCAGCGCTTAGATAAAAAACCCATTTCTTTTTGGGCGCGACGCTACACCAAAGATTATTTTTCACCCTGGCTGGGCAACCGGGCACACCTTGTATGCCTGACCAACCGCCAGGCCGGTTCCGGCGGTGATGAACTGCCTTACCTGTTCCGCTTAAAAGGCATGGGCAAAGTGATTGGCACCCGCAGTTGGGGCGGATTGGTGGGCTACTCCACAGATGCACGTCTGATTGACGGCGGCGTAATTACCATGCCCGATTACCGTATCTACAATGCTCAGGGGAAATGGGTGGTGGAAAACGAAGGCGTTACACCGGACATTGAAATCGATATGAAACCGGCGGAGATGGCTCGCGGATATGATGCGCAGCTTATGAAAGGGGTTGAGGAACTATTAAAAGAAATAAAGGCAGATCCACGTCCCTGGCCGCAGCATCAGCCCTATCCAAAAGATAAGCAATAGAAATGAAAAATTTTGAATTTTAGATTTTAAATGGGAAGATTGCGTTGGCCACGTTGGGTCGTTGGGTTTTGAAACATAAATAATAATTAATTATCAATTGTTATCGCTACACTGGCAAGCGACTAACCGAGGGGGGTGTTTTATCTGTTTATTTATTGAATTACAAAGATTTCACAACCCCCTTTGCTAAAAGGGGAAGTAGCCCTGTTTCTACTCTAAAACAGGGCTTTTGCCTCCAGCGCCATCCGTAATAATGGGAAACACTAAATAACCAAAGAACAAAACACATATAATATTCAATTGTCTTCGCCACAAACTAATCCCCCCTATCAAGGGGGGACTGAGGGGGTTGTTTTTTTTGATCTCTACATATCCAAGAATTGCGCTAAACCATAAAGTATTTACTACTCCGTATAACTAAAAGTAACACCGCCCGGAATAATACCTACCGTATGCGTTTCCAGCGAATCACCGGCAAAGGAAAATATTCGCAAGCTGCCTTCCTGAGCATAATCTTTTGCATCAAGACAAAAAATCTGCTGCGAAACAGGATCCGCTTCTACCGAGTAGAACCAGCCCGAAACCACTCCATTACTTAAAAGCTGATTGGTTTTCGTAGAATAGCTGTTCAGCACGCCGCCATTTAGGAAATAGCCGGTTTCGGCACCGTCAAACGTCAGTTCCGAAGGATGCCCTTGCACGGACAGCGAATCATTCACGACCAGAGCCGATGGATCGATCATAAAGATACCACCGTTGGTACCCTGATCCGTTGTATCGCCCCAGGCCGGCCAGCGTCCTACGCACAGCACATGTAAATCACCATCCGCATCCTGAATAAAGGCACTGGGATTGTCACCCACATTCAGTGTTTTCGTTACCTGATTGGTGGCCAAATCAATCACCGAAACCGTATGTCCGTTACCAAAACCGCTGTTAGCCACAAAGGCATTGCTGCCGGCAATAAAAATTTCTTCCGGATTGGCGCCTACGGTGATGGATGTTTCTGTCTGAAAAGTTTCCGCATCAATCACGTTTACGGAATTGCTGAACAGATTTGTTACATATATCTTCCCTTCCCGGTAAGCTGCGTGACGCGGGCTGCTGCCGGCCGGTAAATCAATGGTGTGCAAACTCTTCCAGGTATTCGTGCTGATCACTTCAATTTTATTGGAATTGTTAACCACGATAAATCCAACCGTATCCACAATGGTCATGCTATTAACCACATCCCCCAAATCGCGCTGATTGACAGATTTAAAAATGTGATTTTGCACCGAATGGTCGTCAAAACTGTAAAATGAAAGAGAACCGTTACCCTGCATAAAATTACCTTCGTTAACGATAAAAGCGCCCTGCAATTTGGTTTCCGGTGTCACCTTCGGAACCAGTGGATTGGTCTCACAGGACAGCAATAATAAAAATGAAAAGAGTGTTATAATTAACCATTTGTTACGCATAATACCTCCTTAGTATATTTTGGGTTTTATAAATGAGTTATTTCCAGAATAATTCGCCATTCCCTTGGTGGCATAGGATAGCCTTTAACCACTTCGTAGCTTCTGTTTAGAGTATTGAGCAACGCCGCTTTTAATCGCAAAAGATGTTGGGCTCTTTTAAGGGAAACCGAAAGCCAGATGTCCAGCGTATGATAGGCCGGAATAATATTCTGCGGATCGTTGGCCATACTCACATAAGAAAAACTGCTGCCCGTGTATCGCAGACCGCCGTCCATCAGCCTGTATCCGCTTTGTGCCAGGATGGAATACTGCTCACGGGGAGTGTAGGGCAACTGATTGCCAACCGTCTGATCCTGTGGCGTATCCGCGCGGCGCTTTTCTGCCCTGCCAACCGAATAATTCAAAAGTAGTTTATGCCGGTTAGTAAAATGCCCGATTTCCAAAGAAAGCTCCACGCCCTCGCTGCGCACCGCGCTTACATTTTGCGGCTGCCAAAGTCCGGCAACAGGCAGCCATTTTATTTGGTTTTGTACCTCATTGCGAAAAAGGGCTGCCTGTCCCTGCCATAAAAAAAGGCCTGTTTGGCGAGTGTATTTTAATCCTGTTTCATAATTCCACGACGTTTCCGCCAGCAAATTCCGGTTCCCACCCGGCACCCAGTACAAATCATTTAAAGTAGGCCGCCTAAAATTTTTCCCTGCCGTAGCATAGGCTTCGCCAAATGATCCCTGCAACGAAATCCCCATTCCCGGCAACGCAACAAGTGTCGCGTTCTCTTCACCTTCCAGGCGTAAACCGGAGCGGAATTGCAGAGATTTAAGCCAGGCATTTTCAAGCGTATACTCATACGTGCTGAGCAGATATGCCGATTGCACAGCACGACGATGGATGCCGGCATTGGTACTGTTCACCTTGTAGCGCGCTCCTTCTGCTCCAAGCAAAAACTCAACGGAAGGAAAGGGCCGGAAGCGTCCGCGTAATTGCAGACCAACTTCCTGATTAAAATGCAGGCTGTGAAGATTGCGATTATTGATCACTACAGCAGGATCATCGTAACGCATCCATTCATTTCGATCGTATACCTGAAGCGTAACGCCTCCTGTTTGGGTAGCGTACGATAGTTTAACCTTGGCCAGATTCTGATCTGTATCCATACGCGCACGATTGGCGTTTTCCGTGGAAGGCGATACAAAGGGTTTGGGCGCACCGCGTTTATTTTTGGTTTGTAGTAAAAACACAGAAGCGTTCAGTTGATCCGAAAAATCGTATTCTGCCTGATACTGCCCGTTCCATCGGCTAAAATCACGATTCTGTAATGTAGTGTGTTGGTTGGGATTCAGGGCGGAATAGTTATTTGCTCCGTATGCGCGTAAAAATGAAATTTGCTGCCGAAGCCCGAACACGGGTAGCTGCCATTGGCCGCCAAAGGACTCGTTAGCCCAGGACGCACGCTGATAAAATAAATGGTACGTCTGCTTTTCGCTCAGTTCCGCAGCATGGATATTAAGCGCGCCACCAATGGCGCCACTGCCGCCGAGATACAGACTGCCTCCACGATAAACAAACAGATCGCCAAGAGCAGCCAAATCCAGTAAACCCAAATCCACACTGCCAAGCTGGAGATTATTCAGCGGAACGCCATCCAGACTGACCTGGGTTTGACTGGCGGACATTCCGCGCAAAGAAACGGTTTGCATCTGCCCGCCGGCGCCGTATGCTTTTATCTGAATGCCTCCCATCCCTTTAAGCAATTCACCTAAATTCGCGCTGGCCCCGGTCCAGCCCGACTGAGGACTTATACGACTGACGTGCGCCGGAAGGCCCATAACGGCAGACCGTAGCGACTTTCCGCTGGCTACAATTTCATCCGCTTCACTGAGCGGCGTCAGCCAAACCAGGTTTTGAGAGGCGGAAATTGCTTCTTCAAAATAGCCGGTTTTAAAAACCATTAATGGCTTATGTGGGGCAAAGTTTTCATTCAGACGGACTTCTCCACGGCTATCGCTAAAAAGCGTATCATTGCCTGCAATCAGGCGCACACCCAAGATGGGACGCTGACTCCAGATATCCCGGAATTGAATACGCTTTCCGGCAAACAACACGCCGGTTAGAAGGAAAAGAATGGGTAGTATGTTTTTAATTTGAATCACTCTGGTTCTGTTTCCATTTAAATTAAGTCCATAAAAAAACCCTGACCTTCGTTAGAAAATCAGGGTAAATATACAAATAAATGAATGATACCTGCCTCGCCCACGAAGGTGTTTGGTTCTAAACCATATCGGCAGGTCTCCTGGCTTTGGGCTTGTCACCTACTTTCCGCGCCTTCCCATTCCTTCGGAACAGTGGCTGCTGCTTGTAGCAGCGTGCGGAGTTCGTAACCCATTACAGTAGCGGGGCTGCAACGGACTTGCACCGTTTTCCCTATTATCCCTTTCGGGCACCGTCTGGTTCTATGTAAAAGATCAAAATCAGTGCTCAAGCATAACGAACTCTGATTTAAAAAGCAAATGCTTATTCGCTTACTTCTACCACTTTTTCATCACTCTGCCACAAACCATGCTTGGTGCAGTATGCCATAGCGGTCAGTTTTAATTTTTTGGTAGGAACAATATTGAAGTCCACTTCTACATGGCCGGCCATATTGCCCAGAACACCCGGAGTGAAATGCGCTTCGGCTAAAAAGGTTTCCCCGTTCCATAACTGGACATAAGAAATGTAATGATCGAAATCATCCGGATGCGGATATTCTTCGCCCACTTTTACGGTTACACGGAATTTTTCACCTTTTTTAGCAGTATCTGCACAATGTACAAAAGCGGAATGGCGGTCAATATAATCTTTCTTGGCTTCACGATCGATTTGTGAAATGTCTTCATAACGATTAATTTTCATCATGAATCTCCTTTATTTTGGTTCATTTTTTGTTGATTAGTTTTAATTACCTGATGTAACCTAAATCTAAAATAAAATATTCCTAATACAAAGGCTTTTTAGCAATAGCTGTATATTTTATGTTCCTAAATCCTGCCTTCGGGGTATCTTATTGTCTGAGCCGCAGATTGAGAATGATTTAAAGATTTCGTTGATTGGTGGCAGTGTTCATCATACACATCGGTTTAATATATACAATCCTGTGTTATCTTATTCTTTTTAAAATCTGCGGTTCAGGCATTTTTCCCATTTCAGCAACCACATTAATTATTTCCTGAATTATGCCAAATAGCATAACACTGAATTGAGCGATTTCCTCGTCATCGCGAATCGCGACAGCGATGTGGCGATCTTCAGAGGGATTGCTTCGTCACTTCGTTTCTCGCAATGACGGGAAAAGGGCGTCATCACGAACGACGGAGGAGTGAAGTGATCCCCTGGGGATTGCTTCATCCCGCTCACGCGGGACTCGCAATGACGGCAAGGGGCTGGGTTTATATCAACAATTTGCTCTACTTAGGTATTTCCTAAAATAAACTGAGTTGCCCGTCATTCTTTTTGGATTTGTGTTTAGTGCTTCGTACGCTGTTTTCGATCAGTTCCTGCTCAATACGGTCTAAAAACACACTACGTTCCAAATTCCACTGTCTTCCCTGCAAAAAGCGCTGCTTCGCAGAAGATAAGAACAGGTATTTTTTGGCGCGGGTCATGGCCACATAAAGCAGACGCTGTTCTTCGGCTTCGTCGCTTGTGCGCCCCGGATAGAGATTGTAGGGCAGCAATCCTTGTTCTAATCCGGTTACAAAAACCGCTTCAAACTCCAACCCTTTGGCTGCATGCATGGTAAGCAGAGAAACCTGCTCTACATTATACCGCTGTATATCGGTTGGTGTGCTGAGCAGGGCAAAATCTAAGAAGGCCTGCGTATCAGAGCCAAACGGTTCGGCTGCAGCCAGCAAACGTTCCCGTTCCTTTTTGCTGAGCTTTATTACCGGATATTGTTTGAGCAGCCTTTCCATTTGCTGGGCAACGGGCCTATCCGGAATGGGAACCTGAGGAGCTATGGAGGCAATGATACCCAAATCGATTAATTTTTGCTGCAAATAGCGGTTTTCCGGATGATAGGCCAACAACATTAATTCTAACGCATGTAGTACCTTCCCGCTGCGTAAAGAGGTTTGCCCGTCTATACGCTGGTATGGAATTCGGTGGTTGGTCAGCGCTTCTTCAAGAACCGCCATTTGAGCACTGCTGCGGCACAGAACAGCTGCTTCGCTCAATGCCCTGAGCACGCTCTTTTTGCCGCTGCTCACTCCGGAATCCATAGAATAGAAATGCGTACCGCCCAGCATTTCTTCTATTTTTCGCGCCACCCATTCGGCCTCGCTTTTATCCGACGCTTCGCGTACCAATTCAATTTTCACACCGGAGGATAATCCGCTAAGCCAATTTTGCCGGGCTTGCGATGGTGCACGCAGAATATCTTCCGAAGCTTTTAAAATATGATTGGAACAGCGATAACTTTTTTTAAGACGATAATGCGCCGCCCGGGGGAAATCTTCGGGGAAACGCCGGATAAAAGTTACATCCGCTCCGCGAAATCCGTAAATAGCCTGATTGGGATCGCCCACCACAAACAGATTGGGATGATTATTGCCTGCCAGAAGTTGCAACAAGCGATACTGGGCAAAATTCACATCCTGATATTCATCCACCATAATCCACTGAAACCGGGTGCGCAAACGAGAAGCGGTTTCCGTATCCCGTTCTAACAATAAAACCAGGCGGTAAATCAGGTCATCCAATTCCAGCAGATTTTGTGTATTCAGAAATTCCTCGTAACGTTCAAACAATTCCTTAAACGCCGCGTCCCCGATATCCGCCGCGGTTTGCACGTTTTGTTTGGATGTTTCAATTTGCCGGGCAATCCTCTTAACATCGCCTTTTTCCACACTTAGGTAACGCTGTAAAATACGTTCCCGCTCTAAACTATCGATTAGGTCATAGTGGTTCTGCAATTCGGGAAGTAGTTCTTTCAATAGCCGCAAACCCAGGCTATGGAACGTGTGAATTTGTACAGCTGCCGCCTGCTCTATCCCGGCGAGCCGCTTGCGCATTTCCTGCGCCGCTTTATTGGTAAAGGTCAGGGCCAAAATAGAAACAGGATTGACATGCTTGGTGCGAATCAGCTCTTTAATGCGCTCGGTCAGTACACGGGTTTTACCGCTTCCGGGGCCGGCTGTGCAGAGAGCCGGTCCGCGATAGTGGCTAACCGCAGCCTGCTGTTCCGCATTTAATCCATTATTTTTTTTCTCAACAGGCGTCTGTGCTTTTTGGGCTGCCTGTTGGGCATACAGCGTCCTGAATTCACTTAAGCTAAAACGCATATTCTGATTCGCGGTGTACACTACTGATTTTTCGCGCACTCCGCTAAACAATGATTCCTGACTGGGCAAATACGCCTGTTCCTGTGGATGAAATACACGAATCACCCCAAACTGTCCGTCAAATCCTTCTTCAATATGAATTTCTCCGGCACGCATGCGGCGCAGCGCTTCTAACAGCAATTCATTGAGCGCCGGTTTTAAGTCATCCAGAGAAGTGTTCAAAAGGATGTCGAATTCGCTGCCCGCTTTTTGCAGAAGCTGGTGATAGGCGCGATCCACTTTAGCCGAACCGGCGCCCACATTCAGTACTTCGCTTAAAATTTCTTTAAGAGGAATAATTGAATGAAAAGGCTTACGGTGCGGGCGTGTTTCGATTTGCGCGCGATCTGCCAGCTGTGCTACGCGATGCAGCACACCCAAAGTGACCGGTTTACCGCAAACGCTGCACAAGCCATTGTGCTGCATAGTTTCCAGCGGATTCCAGCGTACGCCGCACTTACGATGCCCATCATAGTGATATTTCCCTTCCTGCGGGAACAAATCAACCGTACCGGCGAACGCCTGTGTCTGCTGATCTTTCATCGCTTCCATCATTGCAGCATAGCTGAGCTCGCAGTCAAAGATATTTGCATTGCGTCCCAGTTTTTCCGGGGAATGCGCATCGGAATTAGACAGAAGCGTGTAAGAATCCAGAAAGCGGCACATCCAGTTCATAGCCGGGTCTGTGGATAAACCGGTTTCTACGGCAAATATATGTCCGGCCAGATCGTCGTAGCAATCGGTAATGGAATCAAAACCCGATTTGGAACCGAGAGCCGAAAACCAAGGGGTCCAGATATGAGCAGGAATAAAAAAGATGTTCTCATTGGCTTCCAAAGCAATTTCCAGCAGATCGCGGGAATCCAGCCCCAGAATCGGCCTGCCGTCCGAAGTGATATTGCCAAGCTGCCCCAGTTTATGCTGGATTTTTCCCACCGTTTCAAAATCCGGCGCCAGAATCACATTATGGACTTTGCGCACCCGGCCGTCTTTTTTGTAAATACTGCTGATTTCCGCAGAGAGTACAAAACGTACTGCACGACCCGGGTGGCCTTCTAAACGGTAAGCAGATTTTAAACGAAACAAACC
>JANTHG010000050.1 GCA_024762535.1 Calditrichaceae bacterium | reverse complement strand
GATTGCCGGTTTTGATCGTTATTATCAAATTGTAAAATGCTTCAGAGACGAAGACCTGCGTAAAGACCGGCAGCCAGAATTTACCCAAATTGATGTGGAAATGTCATTTGTTGACGAAGAAGATGTGATGGAAATTGCTACCGGATTAATGCGTATTCTGTTAAAAAATGTTTTAAATTATGAATTGCCGGTGCCGGTGCCACGCTTAACTTTTTATGAAGCGTTTGAGCGTTTTGGCTCGGATAAACCAGATTTACGTTTTGAAATGGAAATTATGAAACTCAATGAAATATTTGCAGAATCGAATTTTCAGGTATTTAGATCGACTATTGAAGCGAATGGCCATATTGCAGGAATTGTAGTACCGGGTGGTTCAGAACTGAGCCGTAAAAAAATAGATAAACTGGTTGATCGTTCTAAATCCCTGGGTGCCAAAGGCTTGGCTTATGCTAAATATATGGACGGTGCTTTTCAGGCAGGGATATCCAAATTTATTACCGAAGAAGAACAAACTTCTTTAGTTCAGAACCTAAATCTGAACGATAAAGATTTGCTCTTAATTGTTGCCGACTCCTATGAAACCACCTTTAGTGTGCTTGGGCAATTAAGATTGGAAATAGGTGAAGAAATGGCAATGATACCTAATGACCGCTTTGCTCTACTTTGGGTAACGGATTTTCCGCTCCTCGAATACAATGAAGAAGAAGAACGCTATGTAGCGCGTCATCATCCGTTTACCAGCCCCAAACCGGAACATGTTGCTTTATTAGATACCCATCCGGAAAAAGCATTGGCCCGCGCTTATGATCTGGTACTTAATGGCAATGAAATTGCAGGTGGAAGCATACGTATTCATACCAAGGAAATGCAGGAAAAAATGTTTGACGCCCTTAACATCAGTCGTGAAGAGGCAGAATCTAAATTTGGTTTCTTAATGAAAGCCCTGGAATTTGGTGCGCCGCCTCATGGTGGTATCGCCTTTGGCTTAGATCGCCTGGTTATGATTTTAAGTGGGGCAGAATCCATACGGGATGTGATCGCGTTTCCCAAAACCAGTTCGGCTTTATCGCTGATGGACGAAGCGCCTTCCGAAGTATCGGAAGCACAATTGAGGGAACTAAAATTAAAATTGGGGTAACAAACTGTTTTGTTGAATCTTAAAAACAATTTTCTTGACAACATTTGCAGATTTTGTTACTTTCACACAATCATAACTTATGAAACCAACAAACTCCCAGGAGGCCTGATTTATGAAACACTTTAAACTATTCCTCATATTGCTGTTCGGGGTTACCACCATTTCTTTGACAAGTTGTGCGTGGCATCCAAGTGATGAAGAAGTAAAGCAATTGGAAGAAACAAAATCTGCCGCACTTTCTGCAGAAAAGACTTTAGCCGATAAAAAGGTTGAAAGACAAGCGCTGGAAAGTAAAGTTCGTGCGAAAAAAGCCGAGCTGGAAAAAATTAAAGCTGATAAAGCAAGCGTTCAGCAACATGTAGAACAAACCAAAGCTGAATAATTCAGCTATTTTCTAACAAAAGGAGACAAATTGTCATGAAAATAAAAGCGATTTTTTCTGTATTGGTGCTTGTAACGGTTCTTGCTTTTAGCAGCGTTTACGCCCAATCTTATAACTACGAGGAAATGACTCAGGAACAATATAATGCCTACCTGGCTGACTGGCAGCAGAGGCTTGATACAGCTCAAAAAGGTATTGCTGATGAAAATACTCAAATTGAAACCCTTAAAAAAGAGTTAGATGAAACGCAAGCCGCCATCGATGCAGAATGGGATGCCATGTTTCAGGTAGCTACATCCGACCAGGCTGGTTATAATTCCTATGGTGAAAACTTAAACCAGTTAAAAGCAGATGCCGGAAGTTTGTTAAACATGAGCCCGGAAGATATTTATGGTAAAATGAACGAAGTAGATGATTTGCAAGCACGTTTGGATGCTTTAAAGAAAGAACCGTTTGCCGCTACTTCTGACAACCAGAATCTGATTAATTCCATTCAAAGCCTCATTACACAGGCTAAAGAAAAAGGCGAAGCCGCTACACCGCCGAGCTACACCGTTCAACGTGGCGATTATTTGTGGAAAATTGCTGCTAAAGACGATATCTATGGAAATGCTTATGCCTGGATGCAGATATATACAGCTAATAAAGACCAGATTAAAAACCCGGATATGATTTTCCCGAATCAGGTTTTCAGTATTCCCCGCGTAATGGGACCGAACGAACATCTGGTTGCCAAAGGTGAAAATCTTTCCAAAATTGCCGGATATTCAACTGTATATGGAAGTGCCTTTAAATGGCAGAAATTATATGAAGCCAACAAAAGCACTATTTCTGATCCCAGTGTGATTTATCCGTTCCAGATTTTGAAAATTGCTCGTTAAGTTAAAATACAATTCTATAAAAAAGCTTCCGGTCTTTTGTCCGGGAGCTTTTTTTATTTTAAGCCGAATGAGAACATATGTCTGACTTGAATGAACTAAGAATAGAAATTCCAGAGACCATAGATCCGCGTTATTTGCTGCTACCCGAAAATCAGCTAATTGCTCTGTTCGAAGATCAGCTCAATATTCGCATGGTTTTGCGAGGCCATACCGTAAAATTTATCGGTGAAGAAATTGCAATCGAAGCTGCACAAACTGTGTTTGAAGAACTACTCGGATTAATGCTTCAGCAGAAACAATTTTCGAATAAAGATATCGAAACAGCCCTCCGCGTAGCCCGCCTTTCTATGCACGAAGGCGATCCTCAAATAATCGATGGCCGGCAGGAAGCCTTAAAAAGCACCAATGGACTTATTAAACCGCGAAGTAAAGGGCAGCAGATCTATTTGAATGCCTTTGGGTCCGCAGACATTATTTTTGCCATAGGCCCGGCCGGAACAGGGAAAACTTATTTGGCGGTGGCCAAAGCGGTTCATTATCTTAAAAGCGGTCGGGTTCGAAAAATTGTATTAACGCGCCCGGCTGTAGAAGCAGGCGAAAGTCTGGGCTTTTTACCCGGTGATTTCAGAGAAAAAGTGGACCCTTATCTTAAACCCCTGTATGATGCTCTGGAAGACATGCTGCCGCAGGAACGTCTTAAGCGGTATTTGGATCTGGAAACTATTGAAATCCTGCCTCTGGCCTTCATGCGCGGCCGTACACTTAATAATGCCTTTGTGATACTGGATGAAGCGCAAAACGCCACCTTTACCCAGTTAAAAATGTTTCTTACCCGTCTCGGACGAAATTCAAAAGCGGTCATAACGGGGGATATCACTCAAATCGATTTACCTTCAAGCAAACAGTCCGGTTTACTCAGCAGCGTACAATTATTAAAAGGAATTAAAGGAATTCAATTTTCCTATCTTGGAAAAGAAGATGTTGTAAGGCATCCATTAGTTAAAAATATTCTTGAAGCATATGAACGTTTTGATCAAATGGACGAGGAAAAGTAAAGGCCTGATTTGTTTGAATTAAGCGCGAAAAATAAGTACATTTCTCTTCTGTATTGAACCGCATTGGATAAGAACGGAGAAAAAGAAATGAGAGAAATCAGAGAAGTTGTAATTGTAAGTTCAGCCCGTACTGCTCTTGGTACATTTAATGGCGGACTGGCCTCAGTACCGGCCACAAAACTCGGTAGTATTGTTATAGAAGCTGCCATAGAACGAGCTGGTATTGATAAAAAACTGGTGGACGAAGTGATAATGGGGAATGTACTTCCTGCCAATGAAGGCCAGGCGCCTGCCCGCCAGGCAGCCCTTGGCGCCGGTCTGGATAAAACCGTAGAATGTTTAACCATAAACAAAGTGTGTGGCTCCGGTTTAAAATCGGTGATGTTAGCCGCACAGGCTATTATGGTGGGTGATGCGGATGTGATTGTAGCTGGTGGTATGGAAAATATGAGCCAGGTACCCTATTATTTGCCGAATATGCGTTTTGGCACTAAAATGGGCGACAGTAAAGTGATTGACGGGATGGTTAAAGACGGTCTGTGGGATGTGTACAACGATTTTCATATGGGTCATGCAGCCGAACTCTGTGCCGATGAATGTGGCATTACACGTGAAGTACAGGATGAATTTACCATAAAAAGTTATCAGCGTGCTCTGTCTGCTCAAAAAGAAGGGCGTTTTAAAGAAGAAATTGTTCCGGTAGAAATCCCACAGCGTAAAGGTGATCCGATTGTATTTGATACGGATGAAGAGCCGGGAAAAGTAAAGTTCGATCGTATCCCTACGCTGCGCCCGGCGTTCAAGAAAGATGGAACTGTAACCGCAGCCAATGCTTCGTCCATTAATGACGGCGCTGCTGCTGTGGTGGTAATGGCCAAAGAGAAAGCGGATGAACTGGGAATCAGCGGAGGCTTTCGCATCGTTTCTCAGGCTTCTGCCGCCCGTTTACCCGAAGAGTTTACCAAAGCGCCGGCCGATGCGATCAACAAGGCTTTGCGCAAGGCAAACCTGACTACCGAAGACATCGACTTATACGAAATCAATGAAGCGTTTGCAGTGGTATCTCTGATCAATAATAAATTGTTGAATCTTTCGGAAGAAAAAGTGAATGTAAACGGTGGCGCCGTAGCTTTGGGGCACCCCATCGGTGCCAGTGGCAGCCGAATTTTAACCACTCTGCTGTACGAAATGAAACGGCGTGACGTACTGCGTGGAGTCGCCTCACTCTGTATTGGCGGCGGAGAAGCAGCTACTTTGGTTGTAGAGAAATTATAGGAGTGCAAATGGAAATCAGTGTTATTGGCAGCGGAACAATGGGGAACGGCATTGCTCATGTGTTTGCGCTGTACGGGTATGAAGTGAACTTAATAGATTTGAATGAAGACATTCTAAGCAAAGCAATTGCCCGAATTGAAAAAAACATGGAGCGTCAACTGAAAAAAGAAGTGATCAGCGATCAGCAGATGCAGGATGCACTGAACCGGATCACTCTGGCAACCGATATGAAAGTTTGTGCCACTTCGGCGCTGGTTGTGGAAGCCGCTTCCGAAAATCAAAAAGTAAAAGAAACCATTTTTAAACAATTGGATGCGTATTGTCAGCCGGAAACCATTCTGGCAAGCAACACGTCTTCCATTTCCATTACGGAACTGGGTGCGGTGACCAATCGCCCGGAAAAAGTAATTGGCATGCATTTCATGAATCCGGTTCCTGTGATGGAACTGGTTGAAATTATTCGCGGCCTGGCTACTTCGGACGAAACCTTTCAGACTGTGAAATCTCTTTCTGAATCTTTAGAAAAAACACCGGTTGAAGTGAATGATTATCCCGGTTTTATTTCTAACCGTATTTTAATGCCCATGATCAACGAAGCCATCTTTGCCTTAATGGAAGGAGTGGCGGATGTGGAGGCCATTGATACGGTGATGAAATTAGGAATGAATCATCCGATGGGCCCCTTAACACTGGCGGATTTTATAGGTCTGGATGTATGTTTAAATATCATGGATGTTTTATACGATGGACTGGGCGATCCCAAATACCGTGCCTGTCCGTTGCTTAAAAAGATGGTGGCTGCCGGACATCTCGGCCGAAAAACGAAAAAAGGATTTTACACTTACGAGTAATTATGACAAGAAGACAAGAACGGGAATTCGCTCTGCAGGTGTTGTACGGGTTGGAATTCAATGAAACAAGCGTTTCGGAAATGGTCGATCGTCTGCTGGATACACAAAAGAAAAAAGCTACGGAATTCTCACTAAAGCTTATCAATAAAACCGTGCAAAACAGGGAAGAACTCGATCGGTTAATCGAAGAGCGTTTACGGAACTGGGAATATAAACGAGTAGCAACCATCGATAAAATTTTGCTTCGTATGGCAATTGCAGAATTTCTGTATTTTGATTCCGTACCACCTCAGGCCACTCTAAATGAAGTGATCGAACTGAGTAAAGAATATGGTACGGAGCGTAGCAGCAAATTCATTAACGGTGTGCTGGATGCCATTCTAAAAAAATTGCGCAAAGAGAATCGAATAAATAAAACAGGCAGAGGCCTTGTGTAAAAAGGTCCTGGTTACATCATGCCCATTGCCCTAATTTCAGATATTCACGCGAATCAGGAAGCTCTTCAGCAGGTGCTAAAATCCATTCGCAGCCGGCAGATCGAAGAAATCTATTGTCTGGGTGATATAGTTGGTTACGGTCCCAATCCCAATGAGTGTGTAGAGATGGTTCGCACTTCCTGCAAGAAAGTATTGGTTGGTAATCATGATTATGCGGCGATTGGCAAAACGGATATTACCTATTTTAATAAACATGCTAAACATGCGGCTCTGTGGACCCGTAAGCAACTAAAAGCAGAAAATAAAAAATATCTGAATACGCTTAAATTTACACATCAAAATGATGATATGTTAATGGTACATGCTTCTCCAACCAATCCGGAACACTGGTATTATGTGATGAACCCGCAGGATGCGGCTGTAGAAATGCAATCGTTTAAACAGCCGGTCTGCTTTGTGGGACATTCGCATATCCCGGCCATATTTACAGCTGAAAAGGAAATATCAGAAAATTCATTTACATTAAAAACGGAACAAAAATATATTATTAACGTAGGCAGTGTGGGACAGCCGCGAGACGGATATCCGGAATCCTGTTATTGCCTGTATGAACCGGAGACACGCCAAGTGGAATATGTTCGTGTTCCATACGAAGTAAATAAAACGTATGAAAAAATTATCAAGGCCGGCTTGCCCGAATTTCTCGCTAAACGATTATTAAAGGGGTATTAAATAAAAATGGCAAATATAATCACACAAATATTTGGTTCTAAACACGCTCGCGATGTTAAAAAAATCAGACCATTGGTGGAACAAACAAACGCTTTTTTTGAAGAATATGAAGCCCTGACCGAAGAACAGTTGCAGGCTAAAACGGATGAGTTTAGAGAACGCCTTGCCAACGGTGAAACCGTAGACGATCTTCTGCCGGAGGCTTTTGCCACGGTTAAACAGGCCTGTAAACGTTTGCTTGGTACAACATGGAAGGTGGTTGGTCGGGATGTAACCTGGGATATGGTACCGTATGACGTCCAGATTATTGGCGGTATTGTACTGCACCAGGGGAAAATTGCGGAAATGGCTACCGGAGAAGGTAAAACCCTGGTTGCCACGCTGCCCATGTATTTAAACGCCCTCGAAGGCAAAGGTGCCCATCTTGTAACAGTGAATGATTATCTTGCCCAGCGTGATATGGAATGGATGGGGCAAATCTATAAATATCTGGGTTTAACCGTTGGTGTGATCTTAAATGATATGACGCCAGCGCAGCGTCGGGAAGCATACAATTGTGATATTACGTATGGAACCAACAATGAATTTGGCTTTGATTATCTGCGTGATAATATGGCCGGTTCAGGGGATGATATCGTTCAGATGCGCGGCCATCATTACGCCATTGTGGATGAAGTGGACAGTGTGCTCATAGACGAAGCACGAACGCCATTGATTATCAGCGGTCCGGTGAGTGAATCTACCCACAAATACAAAGAGATGAAACCCCTGGTCGAACGTTTAGTTTCGAACCAAAACCGTCTGGTGAATCACCTGATAAAAGAAGGGGAAGACCTGATTAAAGAGGGTAAGACCGAAGAGGGTAGCACCAAACTTTTAATCGCTGAAAAAGGCGCTCCTAAAAATAAACGACTCGCAAAATTGTATCAGGAACCGGGTATTAAAAAGATGGTTCAGGCGCGTGAAAATGACTACCTGCGCGATAAAGGGCAAAACAAAGCTTCGGACGAGCAGTATTTCGGCGACTTGTATTACATGGTGGATGAAAAGAATCATATTATCGATTTGACTGAAAAAGGCCGGGAAAGCCTGAATCCCTCCGATCCTGAATTGTTCCTGCTGCCGGACCTGGGGGATGAAATTGCCAAAATTGAGAGTGACCCGGATTTAAGCGATGAAGAACGTTTAATAAAAAAAGAAGAAATACACACCCTTTTTAATATTCGCAGTGAACAACTGCAAAATATTTCTCAGTTATTGCGCGCCTATTCTTTATACGAACGGGATCAGGAATATGTGGTTCAGGAAGGTAAAGTCCTTATTGTAGATGAATTTACCGGCCGTATTATGCAGGGCCGGCGCTATAGCGACGGTTTGCATCAGGCTATTGAAGCCAAAGAAAATGTTAAAATTGAGCGCGAAACCCAAACGCTGGCTACCGTAACTCTGCAGAACTATTTCCGCATGTACGATAAGCTGGCCGGTATGACCGGTACGGCGGAAACCGAAGCCGCCGAGTTTTGGGAAATTTACAAATTGGATGTAGTGGTCATTCCTACCAACAAACCCATTGCCCGTGTGGATTATGAAGATGTTATTTATCGCAGCCGGCGAGAAAAATATAATGCCATCATTGAACAAATAGTACGTGAACGGGAAAAAGGCCGGCCGATTTTAGTCGGTACTACCACCGTGGATGTTTCGGAAACCTTAAGCCGTATGCTCAAACGCAAAGGGGTTCCACACAATGTTTTAAACGCCAAACAGCATGAACGTGAAGCGGAAATTGTAGCGCATGCAGGTGAACCGAGGGCTGTAACCATTGCTACGAATATGGCTGGTCGAGGTACGGATATTAAACTGGGCGCCGGTGTTGTGGAAGCGGGCGGTTTAGCCATTCTCGGTACCGAACGTCACGAATCCCGTCGAATTGACCGCCAGTTGCGTGGTCGTGCCGGTCGCCAGGGAGATCCCGGCAGCAGTATTTTCTTTTTGAGCCTGGAAGACGATTTGATGCGCTTATTCGGGAGCGAACGTATTGCCAGTGTGATGGATCGGCTCGGAGCCGAAGAGGGTGAAGTGATTACGCATAAAATGATCACACGCTCTATCAGTAAAGCGCAGAAAAAAGTGGAAATGCAGAACTTCGGTATTCGTAAACGTTTGCTGGAATACGACGATGTAATGAATCAGCAGCGTGAAATTATTTATGATCGCCGCCGGGTTGCTCTGCTTCAGGAAGATACGCGCGAAGAAGTTCAAAGTATTCTCGATGAATTTATCGAACATAAACTGGGACAGATTATCGATCCTTCCATAAGGCCGGACGGCTGGAACTGGGATGCTCTTGAAGAAGAAATTGGCCTGGTGCTGAATGTTTCATTTCGTTCGGTACGGGAAAATCCCGATAGTTATGATCTGGAAAAAATTACAGATTTCGTTCGTACCGAAGCGCTTCGCGTTTATGATATAAAAGAAGAACGCATCGGTCGTGAACGCATGGCAGTGTTGGAACGCTATTTTATCCTGCATGTGATTGATGAAAAATGGAAAGACCACCTGTACGAAATGGATATGCTTAAGGAGGGTATTCATTTACGTGCTTATGGCCAGAAAGATCCATTAGTAGAATATAAACGTGAAGCGTATCTGTTATTCGAATCACTTATCCATCGGATTAATGAAGAGACACTCAATTGGCTGTGGAAATTTCAGATAGCTGAAGAACCGCAAAATCGTTCTGAAGCACGTCGTCATCAGCCCCAGCATGTAACCCTTATTCACGAATCGGCAGACGGAATGGGAATGAGTGGCGGTGGTCAGGAATCGGATATTCAAAAGGCTTCGAAAGAACGTTCCCGCAAAAAACAACCGATACGGGTGGAACAAAAGATAGGGCCTAACGATCCATGCCCCTGTGGAAGCGGGAAGAAATATAAGAAATGTCACGGTAAACCGGTTTAAACAAGAGGGGCGTTACGCCCCTTTTTTTATTTACTGAAATTCATATACCAGCGGATAATATTTACCAGTACCAGAATGATACCTTCCGTACGTGAAATTTTCCAACCACTGCGCATCATAATTACTACAAGCATAATCAATCCGGCCATTAAAATAATTTCTTCATAAGCGCCCGGGTCGATTTGCATGGGGCGCAAAACAGCGGCCAGCCCCAGAACACCGAGCAAATTGAATAAATCACTGCCAATGAGGTTGCCGGCGGAAAGCCCGTGTTTCCCCTTAATCACGGCTACCAGCGAGGTGGCCAATTCCGGTGTGGATGTGCCTGCCGCTACAATGGTAACAGCAATCACCCAATCCGAAATTCCAATTGCCAGGGCAATGGATTTAGCAGAGTCCACTAAAAAATGGCCGCCTGCCACAATGAGAATAAGTCCTAAAATTAAAAGAGGAATATCTTTAAAGGAATAGGGTCGTTCCGGAATCTCTTCTTCCGGAGGGTCTTTTTGAACAAATAATAAAATCAAATACCCGATCAAAGCGCCCATTAAAATCATGCCTTCCCAGCGTTGAAGGGTGGAATCCCTTAAAAAAAGAAGCAGTAGTATAGCGGTGCCTATTAAAATACTACCGTCTCGGAAGACCAATTTGGCGTTTGTCTGAATGGCACGAATGATAGCCACACCGCCCAGAATAAATCCAAGATTAAATACATTGGAACCCACCACATTGCCTACGGAAATATCAGCCTGACCCTTAAAAGCGGCCGAGAGGGTAACGGCAAATTCCGGCGCCGAGGTTCCGAAAGCAACCACGGTTAATCCGATTACCAGTTCCGAGATACCCATTTTATGAGCAATGGCCGAAGCGGAGTCCACTACCAGCACGGCTCCCCACCATAAGGCGCCAATGCTGAGAGCCAAAATACAACTGTTAATAAAAATTTCCATACAAATAAAAATCTGCTTTCAATCAATTTTAAGAAGTAGTAAATTATTAAAACTATTAATCATAAGCAAAAGTTGCTCACATGAAACTTTTTTATCGTGAAACAGGCAGCGGCGAACCGGTGATTATTTTACACGGCCTGTTTGGCATGTCCGATAACTGGATGTCCATTGCCCGAAAAATAGGCGAACGTTACCGGGTAATTCTTCCTGATATGCGTAA
Source organism: Calditrichaceae bacterium (assembly GCA_024762535.1). Lineage (GTDB taxonomy): Bacteria > Calditrichota > Calditrichia > Calditrichales > Calditrichaceae > JANTHG01. Next base: position 6,435 of record JANTHG010000050.1, on the reverse strand, counting down.
CCATGGTCGTTCCCCCTGGGCCAATCTTTTTACGTACGAAGCTCTTGTTCAGGATGTACAGGATTTAATCACTTCTTTGCAATTGTCCGGGGTTCGGCTCATCGGTCATTCCATGGGGGGGAAAACAGCTATGCTGTTGAGCGCCAAACATCCGGAATGGGTTCATCAACTCGTAGTGGTAGATATGGCACCCAAAACATACGAACGACCGCTGTTCAGAGAATTTATCCGCCAGTTACTTACAATTGATTTGGATGGATTAAATACCCGTAAAGAAGCAGATGAACGTCTGGCGCAAACGATCCATAGCGAACCTATTCGTCAGTTCCTATTAAAAAACTTGTACAGAGATGATGCGCTGCAGTTTAAGTGGCGGATAAATTTGCAGAGTTTGTGGACGCACTTAGACGATATTTTGACATTCCCAGCCCTGCGTGAAGAAACTCCGGTACCGGCCCTGTTTGTACGCGGCGGGAAATCCGATTATATTTCCGATACGGATATTCCGCACATTAAGCGTTTGTTTCCTCAATCGGATGTGGTCACCATTCCTAATGCGACACACTGGCTGCATGCCGATGCCCCGGATGCATTGTGCGCGGCACTAAGGGATTTTTTTCAGATGAAAAATTTTGAATTTTAAATGGTAAATTCTATGTAAAATAGGCAGATATGTACTTTACTCAAATTTATGAAAAGTGATTTAATATTTTAAAATGAGGGATATAAGATGTTATACGATTTAATTAAATCAGCACGCACCTGCAGGCGGTTTGTGCAAACGGAAACGGTTTCGATGAATACGTTACATCAGCTTGTGGACCTTGCCCGTTTATCCGCTTCGTCCGCTAATTTACAACCTTTGCGTTACCTGCTTTCCAATAACCCTCAAGTGAATGAGAACATATTTTCAACCATAGCCTGGGCCGGCTATTTACGCGAATGGCCGGGTCCGGCAGAAGGTGAACGGCCACCGGCATATATTGTGGTTTTGTCGGATTCTAAAATTGTAAAAAAAGTAAATTGCGATCACGGAATAGCCGCACAATCCATTATTCTCGGAGCCAATGAACAGGGACTATCCTGCTGTGTTATTAGTGCGATTCAACATCAGGACCTGCGTACAAAATTGCACATACCGGATCAGTATCAAATCCAGCTGGTGATTGCCATCGGTAAATGTGCTGAAAAACGGCAATTGGATGCGCTGAATGAAGAAGGCGATATTCGTTACTGGCGCGATGAAGAGGATGTGCACCATGTGCCTAAGCGGGCGCTTAAAGATGTTATTGTCAAAGAATTTGAAAAATAAGTTAAATAATTTCTTTCGGAAGGCACTAAATGAAAATTCAACTAATTATTTTTATTGGAATCCTCGTAATGAGCTGTGCACCACAACCAAAAGAACATTCTTTTGCCAAAGAGCGGCAGGAACGCATTCGAAAAGATTTTAGTAAAACGGAAGCGGATGTGTTGGAATTTATAAAAAAATATATTCCCGATGTATCGAATGAACAGATACATGAATGGGAAAATAGTGGCGCACTCGAAATGAAACGCATAAATGGTAAAAAACGGTATTTCAAGCAGGCGGCCCGTAATTTATTCCGCATTGATCCTCAATGCCGAAACATCTGGAAAGCAGCGCATCCTGAAGAAGCGAATACAAAAGATAAATTTGATCTAAACGGACATATCGCTCAGGTGATTGCGGCCGGCAGTGAACAAGCGAGTGCATTCGTTAAACCGGTAAAGCTACATATTCAATATTCATTACGGGTACATAAAGACGCCATTCCTGCAGGCGAAACAATTCGTTGTTGGCTACCCTTCCCTGTAGAAATTCCGAAACGCCAGACGAACATCAAGTTAATTAAAACAGAGCCTGATAAATACTATCTGGCGCCTCCCAATCAAAAGCAGCGCACGGTCTATCTTGAAAAGAAAGCAGAGAATGGTAAAGAAACTGTGTTTTCCGTGGAATACGAAGTAACCAACCATGCCGTTTACCAGTCAATTGACGCCGATAAGATTCAGCCTGTTACCACAGCAGACAGTTTAGACAGGTGGCTGCAGGAACGCCCGCCACATATTGTGTTTACGGAGCGTCTTCGTGCCTTGTCAAAAAAAATAATTGGGGACGAAACAAATCCCTATCGCATTGCGCAAAAGTTATTTGCCTGGGTGGACCGTGAAATTCCCTGGGCATCGGCCCGGGAATATTCTACCATTTCCAATTTATCGGATTACGCTACCACAAATCGCCATGGCGACTGTGGTATCCAGACCATGCTATTTATTACTCTCTGCCGTCTAAACGGCATTCCGGCCCGCTGGCAATCCGGTTGGGAATTCCAGCCGCCACAAGACAGTATGCACGATTGGGGTATGATCTATTTTAAGCCTTATGGCTGGCTACCCATGGATGTAACATACGGTGTGCGGAAGTCATCGGATCCGGCAGTAAAATGGTTTTACCTGAATGGGATGGACAGCTATCGGTTAATTTTTAACGAAGATTTTAGTCAGCCTTTTGATCCGCCCAAAACCTTTTTTCGCTCCGAAACTGTGGATTCGCAACGCGGCGAAGTGGAATGGCGAAAAGGAAATCTTTATTTTGACCAATGGGAATGGAATATTAAATGGGATGTTTTGTCCCTCTAGTCGGTTTGGAACATCAAAGAATTTTACACTTCAAATATAAAGGGAACAAAAAATGAGTGATTCATATTATGTGGCAATTTTTGGTGGTGCTGTTGCCGGTTCGGAAGCAGCCAGCCAGTTAACAGCGAAAGGCATTAAAGTAGTTGTATTCGAACAAAATGAATTACCCTATGGTAAAATAGAATATGGCTTGCCGAAATGGCACTACAAGCTGAGAGATCGGCAGGAAAAAATTATCGATGAACGATTGCAACATCCTCTGGTTACTTTTATACCTAAGGTAGCACTGGGCAAAGAGCTGGATATAAAAGAAATCAGTGAAAAATGGGGTTTTGCTTCCGTATTGCTGGCAACCGGTGCCTGGCGCGATCGTCCTTTACCTGTGGAAGGGATTGATGATTATATTGGAAAAGGTATGTACTATCAAAACGGATTGATAAGCTGGTTCAATCAAAATCATGATCCCGCTTATAAAGGGCCTCAGTTTGAACTCAAAGACGATGCGATAATTGTCGGCGGAGGCCTGGCTTCCATTGATACCTCCAAAATGGTGATGATTGAACTAACCCGCGCTGCCCTCAGGGAACGTGGTATCGAAGTGGACGCACTGACTCTGGAACATAAAGGTGTTATTCCTTTTTTGACTGAACACAACCTTTCACTCGAAAAACTTAACATCAAGGGTTGTACTCTTTACACTCGTCACGATATGGCAGATATGCCGTTAACCAGTCTGCCGGATAATCCCACACAAGCAGAGATTGAAAAAGCAGCGGCTGTTCGTGAAAAAATGCTTACTAAAGTACTGGATCGCTTTGGTTTTAAAATGGCGTTTCAAAAACAGCCTGTGGGAAAAATAGTTGAAAATGGTCGTATAAGCGGAATGATCTTTAAAGACACCATTTACCAGGATGGGAAAATTGTTGCAGTGGATGGAAGCGAGCATTCTGTAAAGACGCCTCTTGTTATATCCGCCATTGGCAGTATTCCGCAGCAAATTCCGGGTTTGCCTCTAAAGGGTGAAATATATGACGTGGAAAGTATTGAAAATGGTAAGATTAAAGGATTCGATAATGTGTTTGCTCTGGGTAACGCAGTAACTGGTCGTGGAAACATCCGTCAGTCCCAGGTGCACAGTCGTCAGGTTTCAGAAAATATTGTGGATAGCTACCTGGCTTACACCGATGAAGATTACGAAGCTATTTTTGACGCAGCTGCAGAACGTGCGGATAAACGGATCGATTCTATTTTTAGCCATTTCACGGAAGTTGAAAAACTTTCTGCCGATGAAGTGAAAGCAATTGATGATAAACTGAAAGCAATGCAGGAAAAGGTTGGCTATGATGGGCAATATGAACAGTGGATCAAAAGCCACCTTTCTACCCGACTCGAATCCATGAAAGCCCATAGCTGATGTCTGTGTCTAAAAGTAACCTGGTATATTCTACCAATCCACAGGCAATGGTTTCTAATGAAACCGAAGGTATACCTGAACAAAGCGGACCCCAACCCGGACAGGTTATTAAAATTCAGCGCGAAACCAAAGGTCGGGGTGGTAAAACCGTTACAGCAGTAATGGGGATACGGGGCGATCTTAAAACAGTGCAGAAGGAGTTACAGAAACATTGTGGAACCGGTGGGTCTTCTAAAAATGGAAGAATTGAAATTCAGGGTGACCAGGGGCTAAAAATAAAAGCCTACCTGGAAGGTAAAGGATATAAAGTAAAATTAAGCGGCGGATATTAATCCGCCGTTTTTTTATGAAGCTACTTTGAAAATTTCTCATCGTAATCGCGGCGTCCGCGGCGAATCACTTCGTAGGCTTCTTCTTTGTTGTAAATATGCGTTATTTGTGCCAAATGTTTTTGAGCGCCGGGGATATCTTTGTAAGTTAAAAAATAGTGGCGTAAGCGTTCAATTAAACGTTCCGGCACATCAGCAATATCTTCCCATTCTCCGTAAACCATGTCACCCTTTAAATAGGCAATGATTTTATCATCAGCTTCATTATTGTCAATCATTCTAAAACCGCCAATAACTACACCGGGAACAAGAATATTGCTGGATGTAATGGGGCGTTCCGTTAAAATGCAAATATCTACCGGGTCGTGGTCGCCAATTATATCCGTGCGTCCGGTTTTTTTATTGCAGTATTCGGCGCTGCGCGTATCGGAATACGTTTTGGGAATAAAGCCGTAGAGCATAGGCGGCATGGATGAGAATTTTTGCGGCCGGTCCACTTTGAGTAAGCCGGAAGGCTTGTCCAGTTCATATTTTACCGTATCGGTTGGCAGCATTTCAATATAGCTGTTAACAATTTCCGGGGCGTCATCGCCAATATCTACGCCATGCCAGGGATGGGCATGATACAGGGGAATCTCAATATCGTTTTTCATAATTTCCTCTAAATTTATAATTAATGAAAGTTAGCTGTCGTTACTCATAAATTCAAGTATTCCCTTCTAAAAACGGATATTTTTGAATTGAATGTGCTTTAGGTTTAAATTATTATGAAATAAATAAAGGGAGTTTGTATGCAAAAACGATATATTCGCTGGATTTTGGCCATTATAATTACGTTAAGCGCGGCTGTGTACCAGCGCCTGACCGGTCCCACATATCCTATGCGCGGAGATGCCAAACTTGGTTCTACGCAGCTGGACTACCGCTTCCCACGTTCCCATGGTGGCACAGGGGACTTACCCGTTGAGCTCAGCACGCCGGATACTACCTATCATGCCGAATTATATTTCAGGCGTTATAAAACCGATAAAGAATGGCATCTGCTGGAAATGGCTAATACCAATGGGTTGTTAACCGCTCAAATGCCGCATCAGCCTCCCGCAGGAAAGCTGGAATATTTTGTTAAAGTAAAACATGGTGGGGATGAAGCCAATCTGCCTAACGGAACTACGGTTGTAGCTCGTTTTAAAGGCGGAGTGCCGAGTGGCGTTTTGATTCCGCATATTCTGTTCATGTTTATTGCCATGTTAATGTCTTCGGTTAGCGCGTTGGAAGCGCTTGTTTCAGGTGATAAAATTCGTATTTATACCATTGTTACGTTTGCATCGCTCTTTCTTGGCGGAATGATTTTGGGGCCGATTGTCCAAAAATATGCCTTTGGTGCCTATTGGACCGGGGTCCCTTTTGGCTATGATTTAACTGATAATAAAACCCTGTTTGCCATAGCCGGCTGGGGATTGGCTTTTTGGCGCGTGTGGAAACCAGAAAATGCTCAAAAATATCGTTGGTGGGTGGTGGCTGCAGCCATTATTCTGCTCGCCGTCTATTCCATACCCCATAGTGCAATGGGGTCGGAACTGGATTACAGTAAAATGGAAGTAGTGACCGGCTAACCATGTCCGCACATCTAAAAGAAGCAGCAAAACTCATTCAAATGGCTCGGCATGTTACAGCCTTTACCGGTGCCGGGATATCGGTGGAAAGCGGTATTCCGCCTTTTCGGGGTGAGAATGGTTTGTGGAGTCGTTACAATCCTGAATTTCTGGATATATCCTATTTTTATGCACATCCGGAAAAATCCTGGAAGCTGATTAAAGAAATCTTTTATGATTATTTTGGTCAGGCGCTGCCGAATCGGGCGCATCGGGTCCTGGCTCAAATGGAAGCAAACGGTATGCTGGATTCTATTATTACACAGAATATTGATAATTTACATCAGCAGGCGGGCAGTAAAACGGTGTTTGAATTCCATGGACATTCTCGTACCTTAATCTGTACTGAATGTGGGCGGGAAACAGCCGCATCTTC
>JANTHG010000049.1 GCA_024762535.1 Calditrichaceae bacterium | reverse complement strand
TTTATGCACATCCGGAAAAATCCTGGAAGCTGATTAAAGAAATCTTTTATGATTATTTTGGTCAGGCGCAGCCGAATCGGGCGCACCGGGTCTTGGCTCAAATGGAAGCAAACGGGATGCTGGATTCTATTATTACACAAAATATAGATAATTTACATCAGCAGGCGGGCAGTAAAACGGTGTTTGAATTCCATGGACATTCTCGTACCTTAGTCTGTACTGAATGTGGGCGGGAAACAGCCGCATCTTCTGAAACACTAAGGATGTTGCCTCCTTTGTGTTCACATTGTGGCGGATTGCTTAAACCCATGTTTGTGTTTTTTGGAGAGGGCATTCCGCAGCAGGCGGCAGAAGGCTCGTACAAGGCAGCACGAAATTCGGAAGTATTCCTGGTGATTGGTTCTACCGGTGAAATTATGCCGGCGTCCATGATTCCTGCCTATGCGAAAGAAAATGGGGCGCGGGTTATTGAAATAAATATTGAACCATCCAAATATACAGAAACGGTTACCGACCTGTTTTTGCAGGGTAAAGCGACTGAGATAATGAATCAACTAGCAAGGGAATTATTTATTTAATACCCCTTTAGAGAGGATAACCATGGAAAAAATGGTGCTTATTAAAAATTTCCCCAACCGCGCATTTGCCGAACAGGCAAAAGAAATTCTGGAACGTAATGAAATTCCCTGCCTGCTCAACTCGCCGGATGTGGGGATTCTGGGTACCGCTACAGGAGGTCTGATGCAGGGAGTGAATCTGTATGTGTCTGCTGCACAGGCCGAAAAAGCAGCGCATCTAGTGGATGCGCTGTATAATGGCATTTAAACGGTCATTCCCGCTTCATATCCCGTATGAATGGCTTCGTAAATTTTGGCCGGTTGTACCATGTCGCCGGCAGTCAGGACTCGCAGCCCGGCAGCGCGTAGCGGCGCTTCCAGATCATTCACCGGTTTGGTGCCTGTGGCGATGACCAGCAGGTCTGCATTATCCAGGGTGGCTTCTTTACCGTCTTTTTTATAGCGAATGGCTTTACCTTTTATTTCCTGAACTTCCGTTTCCGTTAAAATAGACACATCCATTTTGGCAATCCGCTGCATTAATAACTTACGGCTGATCATTTCCATATCGCCGGCCACCTGGGGTAAAATTTCAATGACGGTTACCGGAATATCTTTTTCGGCAATGAATTCTGCAGCTTCCATTCCAATGAGTCCGCCTCCTATAACCACGGCTTTTTTAATGTTTGCCCAGTCGTTGCGGTAATACACATCGAATCCATTTACGTAATCACTGCTTTCCAAGCCTTTAAAAGGGATGATGTTCGGACGGGCGCCGCTGCTTAGAATAACGGTATCCGGATGGAGCTTCCCAACTGCTTCTGCATCCATTTCCTGATTTAAGTGAACCGTAACCGAACTTTGCTCCAGATGGTTCAGCATATCTTCATGCAAAATTTTCATTCCAAGTTTAGCAGGCGCCAGAAAGGAAATGGCAAACTGGCCGCCAAGATGAGCCTGCTTTTCGTACAAATCTACTTTGTGCCCGCGGGCATCCGCAGTGATTGCAGCTTTTATGCCGGCAGGGCCGCCGCCAATTACAACCACATGCTGTGGTGTTTCCGTTTTGGTAAGCGGTCGGGAATATTCCAGCCCCACGTCCGGATTGACCACACACTTTAAGCCGTTCAGCGCTTTTACATTGAGCAAACAACCCTGTAAACAATATCCACATCGGGTAATAGTTTCATCCTCGTTGGCAAGCATTTTTTTAGGCAGATCCGGGTCCGCCACCAACGGGCGCCCCATACCGATAAAATCAACTTGTCCGTTGTCCAACAGAGCGCGGATAGCCTGCGGATCACCATTACGCCCTGTGGTAATCACAGGTAATGTAGTATGTGCTTTAATCGCTGCGGCAGATTTTTGATTTAGTTCTTCGGGAAGCGCAAAAAACTGGTAATACACCGGAGGCGAATCACAGGCTGACCCATTGACCACATGCAGGGCGTTGATCTTGTTGGCTTCGAGCAATTGAACCAGGGTAACCGCGTCTTCTGCGTCTGTACCACCGGCTGAAAATTCAGAACCGCTGATTCGCGCAATTAGGGGGAAATCTTTTCCTACCTTGTTACGAATAGCGGTCAGCACTTCTTTGGCATAACGCAGCCGGTTTTCTTGGGAACCGCCCCAATTGTCCGTTCGTTTATTGGTGGCCGGTGAAAAAAACTGGTGAATAAGGTAACCCAGGCCAAATTGGATTTCTACAGCGTCAAACCCGGCCTGTTGAGCGCGTCCGACTGCAGCGGCAAACCAGGAAATACTTTCGGTGATATCCGTTTCTGTCATTTCCCGCGGGGATTTACCATGTGTGGGGCAGGGAATAGCGGAAGGCGCCATCAGCTGGTCTCCGGCTAATTTGGGATTGGCCGCCCGTCCGGCATGATTTATATGTGCGGCGATTTTGGAACCGGCATTGTGTACTTCGTTTACCAAAGACTGAAGTCCGGGAAGCATAGCGTCTTCATGAATACCGATTTGGGTGGGCAGTTCTTTTCCGTTTGGATGGATGAAAAACGGCTCGCAGATAATCATGCTCACACCGCCTTCGGCCCGGCGGCGATAATAGCGTAAATGCTGTTCGGTTACGTTCCCTTTTAAAGTACCATAACCGGTTTTAACCGGAGCCATAATAAACCGATTGCTAAGGGTGAGGTTGCCGATGCGCTGTTCCGTATTAAGCATAGTGCACTCCTGAAAAATGAATTCAAAAATAATATTGTTTCAATGGAAAAACAGGGCGGGTTGCCCGCCCTGCTTAGGGATAAGTTACTCTTTTCCGCTTAACTTTTCAATGGAATCCAAAATGGATTTTAAACGGCTGCTGAGTGTTTTGGCCTCTTCTTTTAAGGCGTCTAAATTTTCCGTTTGGGAAACAGGCGCCGGTGCAACCGGCTGATTATAGCCGTAAAAGCCTCTGCCAAAACCGCGTCCACGGCCATAGCCAAATCCCTGACCGTAACCATTTCCAAATCCGCGGGTGTAGCCCGGCGAATCGTAACCCGCGCAATATCCCAGGCCTCTTCCGGTCCGTGGGCCTGCACCCATGGGACCCATTCGATCTCCTCGTGGCATAATACCCTCCTTATTGTGTGTTGATGAAACATTTCTGCAACTTAGGTTGCAGTTTATAATTCTTGTCGGGTCAGTAACCCTTTTTTGTATGTCTCGTAAGCTTCCTTAATGGAAGCGTAACCAATCCCGCCATATACTCCAATTCCTGCCGCCTTTAGCACACTGGCTGCTTTGGGGCCAACCTTACCGGTAATCAGAATCTGAATGCCGGCGTCGGCAATCATTTGAGCCGAAGAAGTGCCCGCACCGTGCGCTGCATTTATATTATCCCGATTGTCTAAATACTCCGTTTGTTCTGTCTCTGTATCCACAATAAAAAATCCTTTGGCCCGCCCAAAACGAATATCCACCTGTTCGTTCCAGCTATTGCCATACGCTGTAAAAGCTATTTTCATCTTTGACCTCCTCGTTTGCCGCCATGCCCACCTCTGCCGCCACGGAAAGGTGTGAACCGTTCCGAACCGCATTCCGGACATTCGGATGCGGGTTTGTCTGCCGGAACAGCGCTGACTTGCCCGCACTCGTCACAATTATATATTTGATTGACAAAATCCACATGACCACCTTCGATACTAAGCGCCTGCCCTTCGATAATGGATGTGGCCACTTTTAACCGTGCTTTTTCAATGAGCCGGGAAAAGGTAGGGCGCGAAATCATCATGCGTTCGCCGGCAGCGGTATGATCTAACCCGAGGTAATCTGCCAGACGCAGGGCTTCGTATTCATCCACACTCAAAGTGATGGTTCTAAGCGCGCGCGCCGGAACACCGGCTGGTTTGAACTGGTTAAAACGGGGCGGCGCATCCACCCGTCGTTTTCTGTATGGTCCTCTCATTATTTTTCCTTAAATGAGCATATGTCCAATTGACTGGTTAAAATATAATGAGCATATGTTCATTTGTCAAGAAAAAATTGGGTTCTAAATCATGGCTAAGCTAATTAATCAAAACACCCTTGAGGATAAATGCTTGAACCTGATCCCCCCTTAGCAAAGGGGGCTAGGGGGTTGTGGAATCTGTATGATTCTATAATTTGTCCATAAAAACACCCCAATGGGGACACGCTATGATTGAATTAGTAATCAATTTGTGTCCGTCATTAAAGACAGGTGTGGCTTTAAATATTATTTTATGCCCTTAAACGTTCCGGAATTCATGCTTGCCTGTAAAAGATTCATTTAGTATTATTCAGTAATCAATTATTAGGGAGGTTACCCCATGAAACATAAGATAGTACTTTTATTAACTTTGCTTTTATTGGCCGGTTTGGCGTTGGCACAAACACAGCGCTATTCTTTTACTCAGGTGGTGGATAAATTAGACCTGAGTAAGAAAACTTCGCTTGCCGCTAAAAATTTTTGGGGAAAAGTAGTAGGTACGGAAGTTACCTGGAGCGGTAAAGTAGACAATGTTAAGGGCGGTCGTGGTAAAGCGCAGATTCTGGTTGGTAATGATGCGCGCCGGTTGTACAAAGGCTACAATATTGTTTTGACCACATTTGATGTGGACGCAGCCGCCAATTTGGAAATTGGTCAGAAGATTCGATTTAGCGGTTACCTAAATAAATATAAAAGCCGCAAGGGGCGGGCGGTGATTATTTACCTCACGGATGTTAAACTTCTAAAATAAACGAAAAGGCGGCTTTGGCCGCCTTTTTACTTTCTGCTTCTGCTAAAAATTCTTTGCCTGAACGTCTGCTGTTTTGTAAACTCATCTTTTACTTAAATTCGAGTAATTTTTTTAATTGGTATATACGATGGGCGGAATTATTTACCGTTCTGCATAAAGGAATCTATGGAATTACGAAAAGAACTATTGCGTCACCTGGGGCTGAGCACTTTTGTAGTGGTGGATTTGGAAACCACCGGTCTCGATCCGGAAAAAGATGAAATTATTGAAATAGGCGCCATAAAATTTGTAGATGGGGAAGAAGCCGAAACCTTTGAAGAGCTGATTAATCCGGGACGTCCCATTCCGGAATTCATTACACGGCTGACCGGCATCAGTGATGCGGATGTAGCAGGTAAGCCCAAAATTGATACGATTTTTCCGCAGTTGGACCATTTTTTAGGTGGTTCGGCTTTTGTGGGGCAGCAGGTCAATTTTGACGCATCCTTTCTGGAATATGAATATCGTAAGCAGAATAATGATTTCCAGTTCTGGGAAGATAAAGTAAGGCGTTTTAAATATCTCGATAATTTGCGTTTGGATACCCTGTTTATCGCGCGGATATTTTTCCCTTTTTTACGGGAATTTAAACTGGCGTCGTTAGCGCGGCATCTGGGTTACGATTTAACCAACGCGCATCGCGCTGTGGAAGACGCCCGCGCCACCGGACACGTATTTCTGCAATTGGTGGACCGCGCCCTCGCTGTGGACAATTCGGTGCTTAAAGAGGTTATTAATTTGCTTTATGCCAATTCCCGCCGGGCAAAAACCTTTTTTGTACCGGTACTCAATTTCAAAAAAGCAAACAATATAAAGGCCTCCGGCAATTCTTTGTTAAGCGATGTGCAAAATGCGCAGCAGTATTACAATATTATTGGTGAGAATGAATACCAGTTTGCGCCCATCACGGACGAGCCGCAATTAGAAGCGATTGGACCCAAAACGGTAGAAGCCTATTTTGAGCCGCAAGGTAAATTAGCCGGTCGAATAGAAGGCTATGAATTCCGTGAACCGCAGCAGATAATGTCGCAGCAAATCTTAAAAGGCTTTAATGACCAGGCTTTCGTAATTTCAGAAGCAGGTACGGGTACGGGGAAATCCATGGCGTACTTAATTCCGGCTGTGGAATGGGCGGTAAAAAACCGGGCAGCTGGTCAGCGGGTGGTGATTTCCACCAATACAAAGAACCTGCAGGAGCAGCTCTTCTTTAAAGATATTCCGCTGCTCTATTCTGCGCGCAAAGGTGGATTTAAGGCTGTTCTTCTCAAAGGCCGCGCCAACTATCTCTGCCTTGAAAAATGGCATATGGTGATGAGCGATACCAATCAGCGTTTATCGCAGGATGAACGTTCGCGCATTTTGCCGCTGGTGATGTGGGTGGGGCAAACACGTACCGGTGACATTGCGGAAAATGCTGCCTTTCAGCTGGAACGAAATCTGGGACTCTGGCAAAAATTCATTGCTGAAGCGTCGTATTGTCCGGGGCGTAGTTGTAAATATTACAAAGAATGCTTTTTAATGAAAGCCAGAGAAGAAGCCAAACGCGCCGATTTGGTGGTAGTGAACCACTCGCTGCTATTTTCGGATTTGGCGGCGGATCATTCCATTTTGTCTCAGTACCAGAATCTGATTATCGACGAAGCGCATAATATCGAAAAAAGTGCAGCCGAATATCTCGGTGTTCGTGTCAGCTACTGGTCGTTTCGCAACCTGTACCACAAATTGTACGAAGAAGATACCAAACGCAGCGGTTTGCTTCAGCAGCTGGATCTTCGTATGAGCAAAGGCATTTTGGATGACGACGATCGTAAACGGGTTTCCATTCAATCCCAAAAGCTAAAACGGCGTTCCACGGAATTAAAAGAAAAAGTACAAATTTATTACAATGAACTCAGCCGCACTCTGCGCCAGCGCTATATGAATGCAGGTAACGATGAAAATCGCGTGCGCTATTTTAAGGGATTCAAATATTTTAAAAATCTCGAAGCGGAAATTGAAGCCCTGCAGCGCGCTTTGGGACAGTTGATTAATGAACTCGGTCGATTAACCGGTATGCTGGAAGAGCTGAAAGCGGACCAGTTTGAATATCAGGACCAGATATACCGGGAACTAACCGCAATGGGCGTGGATGCGCAGTCCCTGCAAAACGACTTTGAATTTTGTGTGAAAGCAGAGGCCGAAAATTATGTGTTCTGGTTAGACATTCCGCGTAATGAACGCAATAATGATATTCAGCTGCATGGAGTGCCGCTTAAAATTGCCGAGTTGCTGAAAGGACATTTATTTGACCATCTGAATACGGCTGTGTTCAGTTCCGCCACCCTGGCGGTGAATGGAAAATTTGATTATTTTTCCAATCGAATCGGGCTGAGTTTACTTAGTGACAAAGCAATTTATTCGGATATGCTCGGTTCGCCATTTGATTTTAATCAGCAGTCCAAAGTGGGTGTGCTGGATTTTATGCCGGATCCGCGCGACGGACAGTTTGCCGAGGCTTTGGCAAATACCTTAAAATCCATACATGCACAGCATAAAACCGGGATGCTGGTGCTGTTTACCAGTTACGGTTTACTCAATAAAATGTACGATTTACTCAAACCCCATTTTGATGGGGAACGGGTGCTGTTACTGGCTCAGGGGAAAAGCGGCAGCCGGACGAATCTGATTAATCAGTTCAAAGAGTTCCGTGATTCCATTTTGTTTGGAACGGACAGTTTTTGGGAAGGAGTGGATGTACCCGGCGATGCGTTGGAAATTCTCTTTATTCCCAAATTACCTTTTGATGTACCCAGCGAACCGCTTATTGCCGCGCGTATGGATGAAATTAAAAAACGCGGTGGTAATCCTTTTTTCGAATATTCGGTTCCGGAAGCAGTGATTAAATTCCGCCAGGGTTTTGGCCGCCTCTTGCGCAGCCGCAGCGATAAGGGAATTGTGCTGGTTGGGGATAATCGCCTGAGCCGTATGCAATATGGTAAACAGTTCCATAACAGTTTACCCGTTGAGACACAGATTTACCAAACCGAACAGGAAATGCTTGAGGATATTGGCTCGTTTTTTGAGGCCTGAGCATAGCCGGATTGCTAACAGAATAAACCGAACGTCCGTAATTTAAAGATTGCGCTTAGTTAACCTTAAGAGGGAATAGAATGAGTGAAACAACACCAACCCAGTCAACCAACTTTATTCGTACCATTATAGATGAACATAATGCCAGCGGCCGTTTTGAGCAGCGGGTTCATACCCGTTTTCCGCCGGAGCCTAACGGCTATTTGCATATTGGTCACGCCAAGTCCATCTGCCTCAATTTTGGCCTGGCGGAAGATTATAACGGTAAATGCAACCTGCGTTTTGACGATACCAATCCGGTTAAGGAAGAGCAGGAATACATCGATTCCATCATCAAAGATGTGAAATGGCTGGGATTCGATTGGGAAGACCGTTTATTCTATGCGTCGAATTATTTTGACCAAATGTATGACTATGCGGAACAGCTCATCCGAGCGGGGAAGGCCTATGTGGAAGACCTTAGCGCCGAAGAAATCCGGCAATACCGGGGCACGCTTAAGGAACCGGGTAAAAACAGTCCCTACCGTGACCGCAGCGTAGAAGAAAATCTGGATTTATTCCGCCGGATGCGCGCCGGAGAATTCGAAGACGGCAGCAAAGTGCTGCGCGCTAAAATTGATATGAGTTCGCCTAACCTGAATATGCGTGACCCGGTAATGTACCGTATTTTGCACGCCGAACATCCGCGTACCGGTAATAAGTGGTGTATCTATCCCATGTACGACTGGGCACATGGTTTGGAAGATTCCATTGAACGCATCACCCATTCCATTTGTACACTGGAGTTCGAAGACCACCGGCCCTTGTATGATTGGTTTTTAGACCAATTGGATGCCTATCATCCGCAGCAAATTGAATTTGCCCGTCTGAATCTGAATTACACCATTATGAGTAAACGCAAATTACTCAGGCTGGTGGAAGAAAACTATGTCTCAGGTTGGGATGACCCGCGCATGCCAACCATTTCCGGTTTACGGCGCAGGGGGTACAGTCCCGAAGCAATTCGTGAATTTTCCGACCGGATTGGTGTGGCCAAAACAAATAGCACCGTAGATTTTGCTTTGCTCGACCATGTATTGCGCGAAGACCTAAATAAACGTGCCATTCGTGTGATGGGCGTTCTTAATCCGCTTAAGGTCGTAATTGACAATTACCCGGAAGGGCAGGTGGAAATGATGGAAGCGGTAAACAATCCTGAAGACGAATCCGCCGGAACGCGTTCCATTCCCTTTTCAAAAGAAATTTTTATCGAACGCGAAGATTTCCGTGAAGAAGCCAATCGTAAATGGTTCCGTTTAACACCGGGAAAAGAAGTGCGTTTGAAACATGCCTATTACATTACGTGTACGGATGTGGTTAAGGATGATTCCGGTGCAATTACAGAATTGCACTGCACCTACGACCCGGCTTCCAAAGGTGGCTGGACCGATGACGGCCGCAAGGTTAAGGGTACTTTGCACTGGGTTTCGGCAGCCCATGCGGTTCCTGCGGAAATACGTTTGTACGAGCATTTATTTACCAAAGAGAATCCCGATGAAACGGAAGAAGGGCAGGACTTTACGGCAAACATCAATCCGGATTCACTGAAAATTTTGACCAACAGTCTGGTGGAGCCTTCGTTAAAAGAAGCGCAGCCCGGTACGTACTACCAGTTCCTGCGTCAGGGTTATTTTTGCGCAGACCCGGATACGAGTGCGGAAAAACCGGTTTTTAATCGCACCGTAACCCTGCGCGACAGCTGGGCCAAAATCGAAAAAAAATTAAAGTAATCCCCATAGTTGTGTCTGATCCCCCCTTAAAAAAGGGGGATAGGGGGTTGTAAAACCTTGATTACGCAATTATTTGTTGTCCTAAAAAACATCCCCCTTAATCCCACCTTGGTAGGGGGGACGTTATGGTAGAAACCACAACAGCGGTCAGCGCAACCCGTGTAAGGATTCAATGCTTTGAATCCTTACGATACCTAAGTCGAGCGATTGTTGATATAATCCCAATAAAATAACGTCATTGCTAGTGACGCAGGAACAAAGCAATCCCCCAGGGGTTCAGCACATCGCTATCGCGATTCGCGATGACGAATACAAAACGCTCGATTCCCCCTTAGCAAAGGGGGATAGGGGGTTGTAAAATCCTGAATATGCAATTATTTATTGTCCTAAAAAACATTCCCCTTAATCCCACCCTGGTAGGGAGGAAACACTATGATGGAAACCACAACACTGGTCGCACCCGGTGTAAGTTCTGTACCTCCCCGAACAGGTGTTGTACCATTTGGTACGCTTTTCGCTACACACTCCGTTTTGGAATAAAATGGGAATCCCTTTAAAAACAGCACGTTAAAACTCTAAAAATCGACTTGGCACGATGTCTGCATTCTTCCACGTAGCAAATGAAAAACAGACTTTGTCCAGGGCCCGGAGAAAGTCATCATTGTATAACTAATTATTTTGGAGGAATGATGAAACGATTAATGTATGTAAGCTTAGGTCTTGTGTTTTTATTTTTAATGTCCTGTAAACAAAACAGTGTAAACGGGGACGACCCGCAAAGCGAATGGGAAAAGGAAAACAGCGCCGAAATTCAGACCGTTCTCGAAGCGGATTCCGATTTGAATTTTGATGCGATTGACGATGGTTCTGAGGATAATATTGATCAGGACGATCCGAACTGGACCGGTTCCGGGACATTAGCCAAAACAACCAAAACCAAAATGCATTTCGGCCGAATTCGCAAGCATCCGGTAGAACGCACGGTTCAGATTGTTTTTGATACGGATTCCACAGCAACGGCTTATGTTAATACGGTTAACAAAGGCATCTTTGTAGTGCATACCGTTAAAGCGGACAGCGATTCTATTACCTACAAACGCTTTGAAAAACCAATGACCCATGAGGTAGAACGTGTAGTACATTTGATGAAAGTCCGCGATACGGAACATCCGCGCTTGAATTGGAAAATTAAGGATATTTCCATGAAGAGCGGTCATTCGCCTAACAATACCGTTGAAATTGTTGAGCTGTCCATTATGCCTACAGCCGGAGATTCTGTAGTGATTACAGACCCTCTGAACTATTTTATGGACGGTACCAATATGTTTGTATACCCGCGTTTAACGGATGTTCATTTGCAGGTAAAAGTTAAAAATACCTCATCGAATCCTATGATTTATCCGGAAGGTACACAGGCTACCGAAACCGTACGTTTGATTTACGGCCGCAATATGCAGGGAAATTTTGCACGCAAATATTTTACCTGGATCGGGCAGGATGAGCTGGGAAACAATATTTATGAAGGCACCTGGACCGTAAGGCAATTTAGAGGAATGCACCACGCAGTGATCGATGTGATTGATAACGGAACGATTCTGAGTCCGGACAACGACCTGTATCCGTACAATTCTTCAACCTGGTCCACTCCATATCGTGTAACTTTATTCTAAGATTCAAATGACTTTGCAAAGGGCGGGCGCAAAAGCGTCCGCTATTTGCAGTTTTTAAAGATGAATTGTAACTTAGCATCGTGAACGAATTGGAAAAAAAATGAAAAAGGCACTTAAAACAGTAACACTCTTTTTGCTTGTAACCTCTGTAGCGTATAGCCAGAATTTTACGCAAATAAAACAGGCAATTCAGCAACTGGACCGGCGTATTTCCACGTTGCGTACTTCCGCGGAGCAGTATGGGTTACAAAATGCATTATCCACACTGAACCATGCGGATACGGAGTTACAACAGTGCCGAACTCTTTTGCAGTCTTTCCGGATAAAAGAAGCCTGGAAACATTACAAGACAGCGGAAAAACTGGTGGACTTGGTTGTTAAAAGTATTCTGGCCAAACCTGCTCTTAAATTAACTGCGGAAATGGAAAAGTTAATTAATCGGGCAGAACGGAATGTGCAGATTTCCAGTAAAGCAGAAGGGCGTTATCTGCTAACGCGTGCCCGCTCTTTCAGGAATAAAGCTCAGCTGGCATTCCGGAATTCCCAATTCATTCGTGGGCAGGAATTTCAGCGTATTGCTATTTATTTTGCCAACAAAGCTATCGAAGTAACCAGTGGACAAGGTTCTTCCGAAAACCAAATACAACGGTATCAACAACTTATTAATACGATTCAAAGCTTATATCATAATTTATCTGCAGAAACAGAAGATATCCCCGGCTTTAAAACCCTGCTTCAGAAAGCGGCTACAGCATTAAAGGCAGCGCGTACCAATTATGATAAAGGGCGAATGAAGGAAGCGTTGCTTCAAATTCAGATTGCAGAACGGCTGCTATATCGCGCAGCGGATTTAAATCAACAATCCGGAAAAGGGCAGCGGGAACGTATTGAAACCAATTTAATTTCATTGGAACAGTACATTGACGGTATTCGTCAAACGACCGGAACAGAAGGCAGCGCCGCCAATCGTCAGCTTTTGCGAAAAGCTCGTCAATTTTTACGTGCCGCTCGTCGCGATTTTAACAATAACCGTTATCAGAAAGCAGAACTTAAAATAAATCTGGCGCAACGTATGGCCACCAAAGCCCTGCGCATTAAGGAAAACAAAGAAGTCTTTGACGAGTCGGAAATTCAAAACCGTATAGCCGAAGTAAAGCAGCTTATCGAATTACAAAAAGCTAAAGTCGAAACAGATAATCGTGAACTTGTAGCTGTGCTGCATCAGAATGCCCTTGCCTTAGTTACCTCAGCCCAACAAGATTTGGAAGCCGGCCATCCCGCAAAGGCCATGAAGAAAGTACGACTTGCCCTGCATCTCGTGAATCGTGTGGAAGCCATTATATCTCATAAAAAAAGCACATTTGCCAATAAAAATCAATTAACAGAGCGTTTGAATCAGCTCAAACAATCCCTTGAAAACAGCTCCAGGAATGAACAAGATGAAACCATAACGATTGTAATACCTGTTTTAAAAAGATTGTTGAAACGTGCCCAAACTGCTCTGAATAACGGGAATTTATCCACGGCCCGGGAACTACTGGACCTTGTTCAGCGGCAATTAAATGATGTGTTAAAATCGGCTGTCCACTGATTCGTGAAATTGTATGAAAAAACTGGTTGTATTGCTGTATATAACGGTTGCTATTCCTTTATTTGCACAAACCGATACCGATGCGGAATCCTATCGCTTGCTCCTTTCCGAAGCGCAGGCTTTTCAGGCCCATCAACCGGCGTCTGCTTCTTCAGCGGCCTTATTAGACTCGGCCCGCACGTACGCCGCACAAAAAGAGTTTTTACTGGCTAATGTATTTTTAGAAGAATATTTGCAAACCTGCCGCCGGCCTCTGCCGCAATCTTCTGCAAAAACCGATACGCCCCAAAAGAAAAGCATGCGCTTCGAAATAAGCAGTGGCGTTGATTTTAATCGCCAGGAATTTGAGCTTGGGTATTCCAGCGCGGATTCTCTTCTTGCCGAAGAAATAAACAAACCCTTTCTGGCGCTTAATCTGGAAGCCGGACTCTGGAAACAGCTGAGCCTGCAAACCAATCTGCGCTATGATAAGGAAAATCGTACGGCCCTGGCTCGTTTATTTCTGAATCAAAATACGGGACACAGTCCATGGTACGTGGACGGTATGTTTTCTATGGACCAAAATCAGCTTTATCCGGAATTTTCATATTCGGAATGGGGCAGTAAACAAATGTTAAGCTGGGAATTGAGTTCTTTTACAAAAATTGATTTTTGGAACACGTTTCGTTACAAAAGATACAAATCACCTTCCGCAACCGTACCCGATTTCTTTAAAGATGAAACCCAATTGCAATGGCATGTTTCGCCATCAGCGGGTGGACGCTACCGTTTGAACTATCGTTCCGATTTTAATCACAGCCTGAACACCAAACATAATAATTACTGGGAACAAAGCATTTCCGCTGAAAGTGCTGTTTTAAACCGTTTGCATTCCGGATTGAATGTGGAAACCGGTTATACGAACAAACGATATACCTATCTTTGGGATGATTCTACTGTGAACAATCGTGCGCAAACCGTGTTTGTGCATTCGGATGGGTATTATTATTTCAATCGCTGGCTGAGCTGGAAGTTTCGTTACGAGGGAGAAACCAAACGCTATGTACAAAAAAGCGAGCAGGATCCGGATTACTGGCTACATGAACTGAACATGCAATTAAAGAGCGAACTGTTTGAGGGTGCTTCTTTTTCGGCAGGATATCGCTTAGAGTATAAAAAGCATATCCTAAGTACCGGTCTGGAAGAAAATTATGTAAAAGATCAGAATTATACGGGTAACGGCGTTATAGTGGGCGGCGATTATTTCCGATTAAACGGAACCTTGATTTCCTTGGAAGCTTCTTATACTTTTCGCCGATACCCCACAAGCACCGGAGAGGCCTGGGGAGGATTGTATAATGATAAAAATGTACTCAATGTAACCTTTATTGCCCAAATCCCCTTACTCTCCTGTATCAATCTGAATCTTTTTGCATCTTATGATAATGATAAAGATTTGGACAGTGATAACGGAAATACTCGAAGTTCCATCTTTTCTGCCGAATTATTATATACATTTTAGGAACATTTTAATTAGAACTTCGTAAGATCAAGTAATAATTGGAATTGACTTAGTTAAGATCAAGAGTTAAGTTTGATTGTTCTTTAGGAACACTACTAATTTGATATTAGTCCTACTTTGTTTTTTAAATTTTTAATTGATTCTCGATGCTCAAATTTCTGACAAAATTTCTTGTTGGATTTGTTCATCAGCGCTACAACATTTAATCGTATTTTGAATCGGATCATCCGATTTCGGGAGCTAACATGGAACACAACCACATGTATTTATTATCTGCCTATTTGCGTAAGTGGTCATTTGCAGACGGGCGTATTTCTTTTAATTATTCCTTTTGTATGAACGATCAATATGTCCGCAATCAGATTGATATGCGCATTAGTGCGCCGTTGAATATGATGAATGAAATATTAAACCACAGTTTTCACCGTGCTAAAGAACTGGTTAGTGAATTAGCGGAAGAAAGTGATGCACCTCAGGATTTTAACTATAATATTGTATTAGTGAGTGAATCCGAAGTACGCCAAAAGCTCTCTTCCTTCCTTTCCAAAATGTTGCATGAATATAACAATAATAAGCGCAGTCATGGCCGCCAACGGATGATTGCCACACGCAGCCTCGATTTTTATTATAATGATTATGAATTTGAACCCTTGCCGGATGAAATTAAATTTTATGTGCATCTCAACCGCGGCGCAAATAAAATTAGCGGTGATTTATGGTCCAATGCAGTGGACGATTTAAGTTTGGCTTTGGCTATCTGGCCCAACAATGTGCTGGCCAATCGCTATATGGCCAAAGCATTGAATAAACTCAACCGTTTTGAAGACGCTTTAACACATTTAAGAATTTATGCAGAAGCGGATAAATCCATTGAAAGTCTGGAAGATTTGGCCTCTGCGTATGTACACATCAATGCCTTTAAAGAAGCGGAAGCGGTTTATTCTCAAATTGAAAAAGAATTTCCGGAAAGCCCTATTGGAACATTTGGTAAAGCTCAGATCGCTTATAAACAGGGTAAAGGTTACAAAACTTTATTGGATCGCTTATACAAACAAGACCCGGACTGGTTAACAGAAAAATTAAAGAAAGACTGGGATTACAAATTGCCGGGCTATTCTGATGATGAAAGCCAAATGTGGAATGCTGCTATTGCTGCGCGCTATTTGGGCTTTGAACGTCCTTTTGATTTAACTAAAAAGGCCTTTAGTAACGAATTACCCTCCTATTTTGACCCGGACAAAGGAACAATTCGCTTTGTAAAGCAAGAATTAGATGCCTGGGTAGAATTAACCAATCGCTACAAAATGGAAGAAGTGGATTATCAAACCTTTGAAGACAGGCTGACTCCGGAAGAATTAAAAAAAGCCAAAGCACGGAAATATTCCAAAACTAGAAAAAAATCCACCAAAGTAGCAGCTGAAACCGTATAAAACCCTAACATGTTATTACATGTATCAATTACAGGGAAGAGGGTAACCTTTTCCCTGTAACTGTTTTAGACCTGTTTTGTGGCTAATGATACAATGAAAAAACTACTGCTCATTAATCCCTGGATTTACGATTTTACAGCTTACGATTTATGGAGTAAGCCACTCGGTCTTTTGTACATTGCTTCCTTTTTAAGGCAATACGGCTTTGATGTGCAGCTGATTGATTGTATGGAACGGCCTTTAAGCCAGACAAAGCATAAAAAATATGGTGTGGGGCCTTATCGGCGTGAAATCATTGAAAAGCCAGCGGTGCTGGAACATATACCCAGACACTATGCGCGTTACGGCATTCCCGAAAAAACATTTATCCAACAACTTCAGCAACACAGCAAAGCCGATGCTGTACTGATGACTTCGATAATGACCTACTGGTATCCCGGCGTTCAGCATGCAGCTGAATTGGTACGGAAGTATTTACCCAACACACCACTGATTCTTGGTGGCATTTATGCAACGCTTCTACCGCAACATGCGCGGATGCACATTCAGCCTGACTATCTGATTACCGGTCCCGGCGAGCTGAAAACAATACGTCTCTTATCGGATATCTGGAACTTGAACATCAGTGAGCAAGAACTTCCCAAATATTTGGATGACTATCCCTATCCTGCATTCGACTTGCTGAATAATCTACAGTATTTGATTATTATGACAGAGCGCGGTTGCCCCTATGATTGTTCATTTTGTGCGCAAAAGAAGATTGCCATGCCATATACCCGCCGCAATCCGGAAAGGGTGATTGAAGAATTCAAGGACCGATACCGCACGTTTCAGTTGCGGGATTTCGCTTTTTACGACGACGCCCTTTTTATTGCCAAAGACAGACATATACAGCCTATCTTAGAGTCTTTAATTCGCACAGCTATGCCCTTGCGTCTGCATTCGCCCAACGGATTGTTTGCCAAATATGTGGATTATGAATTAGCCTCTTTAATGTATCGCAGCGGATTTAAAACCATTCGCCTCAGTTTTGAAACATCCAACGAATCCCGCCGGGCTGATATGTACAGCAAGGTAACCAATGACGATATGATTAATGCCGTGGCCCATTTGAAACAGGCTGGTTTTAAAGCGAAAGATATCGAAGCCTATGTGCTGATGGGATTACCCGGGCAGCAGATTTCGGAAGTGATCGCCAGTGTGCTATTTGTACATAATCTGGGCGTTCAGGTGCGTCTGGCCTCATTTTCGCCCATTCATGACACGCGTGAATTCGATAAAGCGGTACAGGCCGGTCTCATTTCTGCAGATATAGACCCGTTACTGACGAATAAAACCATTTTCCCCTTAAGCGGAAACGATTTTAGTTATGAGTCTTTCCGAAAAATACGTACCTTTACCCAAATATTAAATGAAGCCGCGCAGCGGGAACTATCTCTGTTTACAGACCCTCTGCTCGGTGCTGATATACGAAAAATAGTGAGCCAAATATAATGAGTGAAAAAAAATATCCCGTAAAACGGGGTGGAGAATATGAATTAGAGGTAGATC
>JANTHG010000048.1 GCA_024762535.1 Calditrichaceae bacterium | reverse complement strand
GGTAGCCGAAGATTTGTTTCAAAGAAAAATAACATCCCCTGCCCATCTTGGCATAATGGGCGGCAGCAATGGCGATTTGCTGGTAGGCGCGGTATTTACTCAGCGTCCGGAATTGTTTAACGCTGTGGTGTGCCGGGTTCCTTTACTGGATATGAAACGCTTCAACAAACTGTTGGCCGGCGCCAGTTGGATGGGCGAATACGGCAATCCCGATATTCCCGAAGAATGGGCTTACATTAAAAAATATTCACCGTACCAGAATGTGTTCAAAAATAAAACCTATCCCAGGGTCTTTTTCAACACTTCCACCCGGGATGACCGCGTACATCCGGGGCACGCACGTAAAATGGCTGCTAAAATGGAAGCGCAGGGCCATCCGGTATTTTATTTTGAAAACATAGAAGGCGGCCATGCGGCGGCAACCACCAACACGCAGCGCGCCTACACCAACGCTCTGATTTTCACCTATTTACTGATGCAGTTAAAATAGTATTAAAAAAGTTGTATGAAAAAATTGAAGGTTTGCTTTTAAACTCACCCCCTATGTCCCCCTCTCTTAAAAAAGAGAGGGGGATTCAACGCCCTTACAAAATGCATCGCAGTAGTACTGGGGGTGAGTTAGTGGTGTGATAAATATTCTTTACTGACTTGACCTTGAGCTTTTTTGGGAAATCCGCTCAAGTCTGTCAAGGGGGAGTAAGCCTATGAACATAAATAATTACAAAATAAGTAATATGTTACTTGATGCTTTTTCCAGATTTTTTTGACACTAGCACAAATAAAATAAGGAAGAAATGGTGCCTTCTTTTTTAGAACGCTTACAACAAGGCCAGACCCTGCTTTCCGACGGCGCTATGGGCACGGAATTACAAAAACGGGGTTTAAATACCGATGATTGCCCTGAAGAATTTAACCTTGCGCATCCGGAAATCGTGCAATCCATTTATTCCGATTACTTTGCCGCCGGCTCGGATATTGTGGAGACCAACAGTTTTGGCGGTAACCGGGAACGACTTTCCCAGTACGGCAAGGAAACGGAAGTGACTCTCTTCAACCGAAAAGCCGCGGAACTGGCGCGGGCGGTTTGTCCTCAGGGGCATTTTGTAGCCGGTTCCATTGGTCCCACAGGCGCTATGCTGGAACCCATGGGTACGCTGGCCATTCAAATAGCCTATGATTTTTTTAAGGAACAGGCCGAAGCCCTGGCCGAGGGAGGCGTACACCTTTTTTATGTGGAAACCATGATGGCCGTGGAAGAAGCGGAAATCGCCGTGCGTGCTGTCAAAGAATCCACCGGTCTGCCCGTTGTGGGGAGCATGACCTTTGATTTGGCAGGCGATTCCGTACGCACATCCTGGGGCGTGGATATTCCTACCATGGTACAGCGTTTAAGCGATGCGGGAGCGGACATCCTGGGCGCTAATTGCGGAAATGGTGTGGAAGTTGTACTGCGTGCCATGCAGGAAATGCGGCCTATAACCTCACTTCCGCTAATGGCTCAGCCCAATGCCGGTTTGCCGGAAATTAAAGACAGCTTTATTGTGTATCCTGAAACGCCCGAAAGTTTTGAAGAAAAAATGAAAGCCGTACTCGCTGTGGGCATCGGTATTCTTGGTGGGTGCTGCGGTTCCGGCCCGGAACATATTCGCCATTTACGACATCTGATAAACCATAATAAAAAGGGCTCTGATGACTGAACAACTTTTGCAATACCTCGCTGAATGTATTGAACGTGGTAAGGTCAATCAGCAAGCGGCCTATCCACCGGATTTAAGCGGACGCCCCGGCGCTTCGGAAGTTACCAGGGAACTGTTAGATAACGGAACGGCCCCAAATCACATTCTTGCCCGCGCTTTAATGGTTGGGATGGAGCGCATTGGAGAAAAATTTGGCAGCGGTCAGGCTTTTATTCCCGATTTGCTGATTGCCTCCAAAGCCATGTACGCAGCTATGGACCATCTCAAACCTTATTTTGAATCCGGCGCCGCCCAGCACAAAGGCACCATAATTCTGGGAACCGTGGCCGGCGATCGTCACGACATCGGGAAAAATTTACTGCGTATGGTGATGGAAGGTAATGGCTGGAAAGCGGTTGATTTGGGAACCAATGTATCCGCGGAACAGTTTCTTGCCGCTTTACAGGAGCATCCCGATAGCCTGGTAGGGCTCAGTGCATTGTTAACCACCACCATGCTCAATATGGAGCGCATAACCAAAGCCATCAAAGCCCAATCACCCCAAACACAGATTTTCGTGGGCGGCGCGCCCCTTTCTCAGGCTTTTAATGATAAAATCGGCGCGGACGGCTACTTTCCTTCTCCGCAGGATTTGGTTGCCCATTTGGAAACCTCTTAAAGAAAAAGGGAAAACACCATGCACCCGGACATCACTCAACTCATTAAAACGCTGCGCCGGGAATCCGCTTTATATATTCCAATGGCCGAACTAGGAGTTCACCCAAAGATAAAAGAACGTTTTTTGGGACGGCCTATTACTTCTTTAAAAGATGAAGTGGATTTTTGGCATCTGGCCGGATACGATTATGTAAAGCTGCAACCGCTGGCCGATTTTAATCCGGACAAAATCGGTATCACAGGCGAGCAGCATGTGTTAGACGATGGTTCTCTCGGCTACAACTGGGCTTCCGAAGGCAAAGGCGTCATTACCAATTGGGAAGAATTGGAACGCTTCCGCTTCCCTGCCCCGGCAGACTTTGATTATTCCCGCTTCGAACAGGTGGGACCGCTTTTACCCGAGGGTATGGGCGTTATTGGCCAATATGGCGATATTTTTACGTTAACCTGGGAAATGATGGGCTTTGAGGGCTTTTCTATGGCGCTGTTCGAAAATCCCGATTTATTAAAAGAACTTAACCAAATCATCGGTGAACGGGTTGTGAGCATGTTTGAATATTTCGCTCAGAATGATACAGTGGATGCTCTCTGGTACAGTGATGACATTGCTTACAAGAATGCTCTGCTCATGTCGCCGCAGGTTTTACAGGACTATTTCTTCCCCTGGTTGAAAAAAATTGGCGATTTGGCAAAATCCGCCGGAAAGCCGCTCATTTTCCATTCCGACGGTAAACTCTGGGATGTGATGGAAGATATTATTGCCTGCGGTGTGGACGCGCTGCATCCCATCGAACCTCAGGCCATGGATTTAGCGGAAGTCAAATCGAAATATGGAGACCGGCTCTGTTTGATTGGCTCCGTGGATGTGGATTTACTGGCGCGGGGTACGGAAGAAGAGATTCGCGCTCAGGTTAAACACAATGTTGAGGTGGCGGGAAAAGACAGCGGTTATGTGCTTGGCTCCGGAAACAGCATCCCGGATTATGTGCCCTACGAAAATTACATCGCATTTTTAGAAGTGGCGAAACATTTTGGAAGAAACGGATAAAAATGGATTAATACTGATATTCCACGCCAATGGTTACGCGCCGTAAATCCTGTAAAATGCGCGGACTGCCCCATTCGGCGTTTATGGCTTGTCCGTAATATTCCGTATTAAACAGATTGTGAATATGCAGGTAGGCCGAAACATGTTCTGCCAATTGATTATATCTTAGATGAGCGTTTACCAACAGCACCGGGTCAAAATAATCATAACCGTTCGCATCCACCAGATTGGCATAGGCCGAAGTAGCATGATGCGACAAAATCCGGCGTGACGAAGACCAGTTGCCCGCCAAATACAAACCATAATTCTGATAGTTCCATTGCAGTGCGCCATTAACTGTGTGCAGGGAAGTCAGGTTATTCCCCAATGGCAGGGTCCGGCCAGGTAATTCATCTTTGCCGTCCAAATAAGAATAATTCAGAATTAGTTCCAAGCTGCGTTTCCAAAATTGCTTCTTTAAATTTAAGCTGAATCCCCAGCGGTAACCGTGACCCACATTCTGACTTTGCAGAATAGGAACCGTTAACGAATCACCACTTAACACAATTTGCGCCGAATCCCCGGTAGTAACACTTTCCTGAATCCCATCCATTAACTTGTTATAAAAAACATTAGTCGAAAAGCGAAAGCTGTTACCAAGATAATCCCATACAAAATCCAAATCTGTGTTGCGTTCCGGTTTAAGATTATCATTGGGACGAATCCATGAAAAATTAGTCCTGCTTTCAGAATAGCGTTGCGAAATACTCGGCGCCAAATAGCCCTGGGCAAAAATGAGTTTAAATACCTGTTTTCCCGGTTTAAACACCAACCCCAGTCGTGACATTAAAACGGAACCATACATACTGCTAACATCTAAGCGCGAACCGGCTGTACCTAAAAAATATTTACAAAAATAATAAGAAAATTCAGAATACAAACTTTTTTCCGTAAAGTGATGTTCCAGGGCTTCCTGCTGCGCAGTTGTAGAAATCGGTTTCCCGCCTTTTCCTTCACTAATCACGGGAATGCCTTCTATCCACTTATAGTCAACCCCTGTTACATTACTAAAATGGTCATCTAATTTGTAAATGGTTTTGAATCCACCCTGGTAGGAATGGGTTTTAAAATAATAGTATTTCCGCCCACCATACGCATAAAAAGGATTCGTGTAATACGTGGAATCCTCATCATTCCATTCAGGCGGGCGATGTAAATCCGCCAAATATAGATTCGCAGTTTGCGGATCGAACATATAGTTTTTATTGGTTGCGTATAATTTAATATACAAATTGTCCAGAATATCATGCTCGTAAGTCATCATACTCACTCGGTTAATCTGTCTCGATTGCGTGGAATATTCACTTACATAAAAATCGGGATTACCACCAAAGGTTTCGCTACCCTGCAAATTGTATAATACATATTGGGCTGAAAATCCGTAAATAGAAAAACCAAAATTCAACATATTATTTTTAGAGGCACGATAAAAACGCCTGGTGTAAGGGTCTTCCGGAAATACATGCCTGTTTTGATAAGTAACAGATCGTTCTGTCGGGTCTTGTTCATCACTGGAATAATCGGAATATAAAAAGTGACCTTTAAGCTTATCCGAAAAGGTTTTGGTTATGCCAAAATGAATATTCCTGCTGTTGTAAGTACCGAAGTCCAAACTGGATAACACATGATTTTCTTTGAAAGTAATCAGATTTATCATCGCCGCATAGGCATCTTTTCCATACAAAGTGGAATTAGGTCCATATACTATTTCGATCTGCTTCAATCCGGCAACCGGGATACTGTTCATCCCCATAAAAATGCCCTCTTCGGCGTCGTCGCTTAGTTTTAGGCCGTCCAGCATAATCAAAAATTTATTATTACCGGAGTCTCCGCTGCGGTGCCCGCGTACATTAACAATGGCACCTTTGGTCCAGTGACCATATTCCGACTGGATCTGGAAATAGGGCAAATCCCTCAGTACATCGGTTAAATCCTGGTAGCCGCGTCGTTGAATTTCTTCGGCTGTAATGACCAAGACCTGAGAGCTGGCTTCCCATTGCTTCTGTTGCATTTTGGCGGAAGTAGTTACTTCTATATTCATTAATTCTTCAATACTCAGGTTGTAAATATTTTCGGAGTCATCCTGGGCAAAGAGGGGCAATAAAAAAAGGGCAAGCAAAAACAATGTTAGTTTGGAATAAACAAAAAATGACTTTTGATGATTACTAAACATCTTTATTGGAAATTCCCGGATTAAAAGAGTTAATTTTATAACCAGCTCATTCATTTGCTATCGGAATGGTTTAGGGAAAACTTTACTATTTTTTACAGGCCGGGGACTGGGAACTTGGAATTGGGAACTTGGGAATTGGGAATTGGTAATAAAATATTAACGCCAGCATTTTTATGAGTAGTGACGCGACGAGGCAATCCCCGCAAGAACAAACCGTCATTGCGAATCTTGCTTTAACGAGATGAAGCAATCCCCTTGTACAGCGCGTCATTGCGAGCCCTGAGCCGTTAATTATGAAGATGCAAATGCTTTGGCGAAGCAATCCCTGAGGAGATCACTTCACGCCTCTGTCATTCGTGATGACGGGTAGGAGCCTGCGCTTAACTCCCTTTGGAATTAAAGAAACTAAGAAACTCTTCTGTCAGCTCTTTACTTATTTTTATGATTTCTGTTATATCCTCTTCAACAAGTCCATCAAAATGGATACCGGCGCTTACGGCCACCGTTGTTTTAAGTGCCTTGCTCAGAGTAAAAGCCACTTCATGGCAGAGCGCATCTTCGCGGTGCCCGTACACGGCTATTTGTGAAACATTTACGGCTGCTCTGGTTCTGTCATAACAAACCGCCAATGCCACAGCACCAATATGCACCGCACCGCCGGAAAGAATAATTTGCCAATCTTGTCCAAGCGGAAAAGCATGGAATTGAATAGAGCTGTTTTTAAAGCTTCGTTTCAGATGAATCGATTCCTGCATAGATAAACCTTTTTTGTTACTTGAAATAAAAGGGCTGCTGAATTAGATTGTGCTGAATGTAATCATAATGGCCGGATATGAAAAAATTAATAGCCTTGTCTCTACTATTTATCCTGATATTTAGCGCTTTTATCGTTTTAGCCCTGTTTGGCAGTGCTCAAACTACTGTGGAAACCGAAATAACGGTTCAGGCTCCGGTTAGTGTGGCGCTAAAGACTTTACAGGAACAATCCCCGCAAAGCACCTGGGCCAAAAACATTCAGATAAAAAAATTATTTAAAAATGGAAAACGCTTTGCCGTGTATCATTTTGGTACCAGAACAGTGCCTGTGGAAGAAACCATTGTCTTTCAACCACAGAAAAATTTAATTCAAACCATTCAAACGGACGAACGGCCGGCTTCGCTTTTAGGCGGAATCCGCAATACCATTGTGGCCAGGTCTCTTCCGGATGGATCTACTGTCATCAATTGGAAGCTGGAATATACTCTTTATTCCCTTAGCAGCCGGATTTTAAATTCGTTTTTCATTCGCCCGGATATCCAGCATGCCTTAAACCGTCATATAAACGATTTTGCCACGTTCCTCGGAAATTAAATGACTATTTGCGCACCTGTTTCAGCGCCTGCGTTGCAGCAATGAGAACCGGGTCCCATACCGGTGCAAAGGGCGGTGAATAGCTTAAATCCAATTCCGAAATTTCTTCTACGGTCATCTTGTTTACCAAAGCCGTTGCCAACACATCAATACGTTTGGATACCCCCTCTTTACCAATCATTTGAGCACCGAGCAATTTTCCATCAGTGACGTTAAACCATAATTTAACCGTAATCTTTTGAGAGCCGGGATAATAGCCAGCCCTGGAGCCGGCTTTGATTGTAACCGATTTGGCATCCCATTTATATTTTTCAATATGCCTGGACGAAAGCCCGCTCATGCCCGCTTCCAAATCGAATACTTTGACTGCGCTGGTGGATGTAATGCCCAAAAATCGCGAACGACCGCCGCTGGCGTTATCACCGGCCACCCGGCCTTGTTTATTGGCCGTGGTTCCCAAAGCAACCCAGGTTGCTTTGTTGATTACACGGCAGCGCGATTCGGCACAATCTCCGGCCGCATACACATGCCGCAAATTGGTTTGCATGCGTTCGTCCACTTCGATAGCGCCCGTTTTTCCAAGCTGAACTCCACCGGATTGGGCAAATTCTGTGTTAGGCTTAATACCCACGGACATCACCACCATATCCGCCTGCAGGGTACGTCCTTCCGAAAGATAGAGGTGTAACTTATTTTCTATTTCGCGGATTTCGGTAACAGCGGTTCCAGTATATGTTT
This sequence comes from Calditrichaceae bacterium, assembly GCA_024762535.1. GTDB lineage: Bacteria > Calditrichota > Calditrichia > Calditrichales > Calditrichaceae > JANTHG01. The sequence continues at coordinate 10,078 of JANTHG010000048.1, read as the reverse complement.
GAACCTGATGCTCTTTCAATTCATCTTCCAGCAATTCCGCCATATCAGCATCCATATTCGGCATAACCTGCGTTTGCATTTCCACCAGCGAAACCTGTATGCCCCGGTGATGCAAAGCTTCCACCATTTCCAACCCGATATAGCCGCCGCCAATTACCACGGCACGTTGTGGTTTTTCTTTTTCAATAAACGAACGAATATGGATGCCGTCCTGCAGGGTTCGCAGCACAAATACACGAGGATGATCAAAGCCTTTTACCGGAGGACGTACCGCGCTGGCGCCTGTGGAAATGATAAGCCGGTCGTAGACAAGTTGATAAACTTTTTTCTCACTTAAATTTTCTACTTCAATTGTTTTTTGCCGTGCATTAAAAGACCGTGCTTTTTGAAACAGCCGCACATCAATATTTCGTTTTTCCCGAAACTCTTCCAAAGAAACCGCAATCAGCGTTTCCGCTTTTTTTATCACCCCGCTCACAAAATAGGGTAATCCACAAGCGCCGTACGAGATATCACCGCTCTGTTCCAGAACAATGATTTCTGCCTGCGGGTTGTTGCGTCGCGCTTTACTGGCAGCGGAAAGTCCGGCTGCATTGGCGCCTATTATGACAATTTTCATATTTCGGTCCTTTCAAATGATTCCGTGTAAGGATTTACCGGGAGCGGCCAAAGCCTCCACCGAAGCCGCAATCTTCGGGTCTGTTTCCAAAGGCGGCGCATGGTGCGGTTTTATGCGTGCGTCGATGATTAACGGACCGCGGCAACCCCAGTGTTTTTGAGTTGTAAACGCGTCAACGCCGTAAATATCGGCAGCCGGATCGGAACGGGTAAAGGTCACCCAAAGCGCATTGTTCAACGTGCGTGTGGTAAATTCAACATCATCCGTTACTACAATTAACGGTAAACCGGAAGTATCTAATTCTTTTAAAAAGCCTTCCAGCAATTCCATATCTTGTGCTGCGTGCTCATACGTAGAAAATTCCGGCCCGCCAATGGCTACTATTCCGGGCAGAATGACACGCCAGTCTGTAAAATTTTGGGGTAGCGTTTTATCGCCTGGCAGCTTAGAACTGAGCGTACGAACAGGCACTCCGGCGGCTGCCATTACTACCTTAGAACCCTTGTTTAAGCCTTCAGCGGAATAGTCCAGCGTATCCATAGTGGTTTGAGTCTGGAAATGTAGATCCCGCCGCCAGTCAATGCGTTCCAGCAAATGCTGAAAAAAGTCGGGAATATTCTGAATATCCAGGTTCGGCGCATCTTCCCGGGCTGCAATCAGCAAATACTTGGCAAGGGAAAGCTGGCCGAATCCCAAAACAGCATGGGCAATGGTAAGCAATTCCTGCGGTTCCTGTTTGGCGTAAGGCACATAGCGTTCGCTGCCCAAAGCCAGTAACAGCGGATGCACACCGGCCGCATCCACAGCATGAACGGCATGAAGTCCGGGAATGGTTTGCGGAATAACCGGACCGGTGATTTCGTGTACCATTTGTCCGAAAATCGTATCTTCCTGGGGAGGCCGTCCTACCACAGTAAAGGGCCAGATTGCCTGCGTATTTTGGTACACTTTTTCTACCCGCAGAACGGGAAATTCGTGTTGCAAGCTGTAGTAACCGAGATGATCTCCAAAGGGGCCTTCCGGCAATAAGGTATCTTCGATTACACCGGTAATCACAAAATCGGCATCCGCGGAAAGCACAAAACCATCCTCTTCAAAATAACGGAAACGTCGCCCGGCCAGTACGCCGGCAAAAGTCAGTTCCGAAATCCCCTCGGGCAGAGGCATCATGGCAGCAAAGGTATGCGCTGGCGGTCCACCGATAAAAATACTGACTTTTAAAGGTTCCCCCTGTTCTCTCGCCAGAGCATGATGCACACCGATTCCGCGGTGAATCTGGTAGTGCAGGCCTATTTGGCGATTCATATCGTAACGGTTGCCCGTGAGTTGCACGCGGTACATTCCGAGGTTGGATTGCATAACTCCGCTGCTTTGCGGATTGCGTGAAAAAACCTGCGGCAGAGTAATGAAAGCGCCACCGTCTTTGGGCCAGCTTTGAATAAGCGGCAATTGACTGATTTCAATTTTTTTGAACGTGGCAGGCCGCCTGCCGAGGCATTTGGGTAACGCATGGAAGCCAGCCCCGGGAAGGGATACCAAGGCCATCGGATTTTTCAGCAATTGCATCGGGTCGGATTTAAGCTGAATCAATTTTTGCACAGCGGCGAGCGTATGGCGGAATAAAAAACGCGCGCGTTCCATGGTGCCGAATAAATTAGATACAGCCGGGATATCTGTTCCTTTTACCCGTTCAAAATAAAGAGCCGGCCCCTTTGCAGCAAAAACCCGGCGTTGGATTTCGGCCATCTGCAAATAGGGGTCCACCTCTTCGGTAATACGGATTAAGTGGCCGTGCCGCTCCAAATCGGCAACAGCTTGTGCAAGTCGTTTGTACACGCAAGATTCCTGTGGATTTATAAACTAAAGGAATATAGCGAAGAAAGAGGAAAATTTCTACCTAAACCTGAATGGAGCGATTCCCTCGTCATCGCGAATCGCGACAGCGATGTAGCGAACCCCTGGGGGATTGCTTCGTCACTTCGTTCCTCGTAATGACAGGAAAAGGGCGTCATCACGAACGACGGAGGAGTGAAGTGATCCCCTGTGGGCTTGCTTCATCCCGCTCACGCGGAACTCGCAATGACGGCAAGGGGCTGGTGTTATATCAACAATTGCTCTACTTGTGATCGTAAGGATTCAAAGAATTGAATCCTTAAACCGGGTGCTGCCTTAGTGTGTCTCCCCTATCAAGGTGGATTAAGGGGGGTGTGTTTTTGTACACAAATAATTGCATATTCAAGATTTCACAACCCCCTATCCCCCTTTTCTAAGGGGGAACTATGCTCAAGCACTTATCCGCAATGTGGTGCCTTGATTATTCAGGAAAGTTGTGGCAAAAAATATGATATGCATATTAGAATGTAAAGAGTTAATCTTTTAACAACAGGTTGCCAATTGGTAAGGAACTGTATTCTCCTACAAGGCTTTTTTAAAACCGATTTACCAACCCAAAGTGAATTTTGGCGTCCCGAAACGAATCACCTTTACCCAAACCAAAATCCACGCCCATAATTCCCAGCGGCGTTTCGAAACGCAGCCCTAAACCATAGCCGGGCAAAATTTCCTGTTTCTTCTTCCCTTGTTCCAAAGCCGAATAAAAGCCCCAATCATTAAAAAGAAAAATCCGCGCGTTCCGTGCCATTAAAAATCGATATTCGAGATTAGTCCAGGCAACGCTGCTGCCACGGAACTGATTTTCACGATATCCGCGCAGGGATCGGCTGCCACCAAACCAGAAATAGTCCGTTAATTGCAATTGATTCCCTTTAACCTGTTTTCCGCTTAAACTAAGGGCAAATACCTGATTGGACCAAAGTGGATAGTAAAATTCGAAATGCAAAAATATACTATGCAAATCTTCATTGCGTGTTAAACTATCTTCAGTAAATAACCAGGCCGGTCCTAAATTTCGTTTAATCCCGAAGGTGTAGCTACTACTGTAAAGAATACCGCTATGCGGATTGAGCGGATAATCGCGGGTATCGTATTCCACACCAAACCGGGCGTTTATAATTTCATTTTGCGCCAGATGCATGATGCGACTCGAAGAGGAATCCGGTAAATAGGTTGTTTTTTGTAAATGGCCGGTAAGCCTGAAATCCCGAAACAATCGTAAGCGCATATCCAAACCGTAACTCCACTGTAAAAACGTGGTATCACGAACCGTTCGTTCTAAATGCAAGCCAAGGTCAATGGGATAATTCAACACCCAGGGTTCATTATAGGCAATCTTGAACTCTTCGGAAAGCTGGTCCGGTTTTTTCCAGTGTACTTCAAATTTCCGGCCACTGCCCAGCAAATTGCGGAATGCGATATTAATCAAACCAGTAAAATAACTCTCATCTTTCGCACCTGTACCACTACCGGGTACATACCCAACAACTCCGTCAAAACTGGTAGCATTGCCCTCGGTAACGGGTATGCGAATAATCACACTATCCGCAGAGCTGCGGAACAGTTGCGGTTCACCCACCAGCTTAAAAATGCCAAGACGGTTCAGTTGTGCAGGAATACGACGTAAAGCACTTGCTGAATAGCGCTGCCCGGGTCGTATATCAAGTTCCCGCAGCACCACATCGGTTTGCGTATAGGAGTTACCTTTCACCTGGATATTCCGGATATAAACCGCTTCGTGTTCGTGCATATTCAGCGTAACCGACACCAGGGGTTGCCCCTCTTTTGTAATGAATTTCGGTTTGGAAGCGGTAACTTCTGCGTATGGAAAACCTTCATCCGCCGCGATTTCGAGCATACGGGCAATGGAACGTTCCAGTTCCGCCTGAGAATACGGCAGGTCTTCCTTTACGGTTAGCTCCGGCCGGTACACATCCGATTCCAGGGAGTCGCTATGGATGTGAACAGAACCAAACAGAGCTTGTGAACCGGAGTGACCGTAAAAACGCAGGCGGATTTTGGTGGAATCCGTAGAATATTTCTGCTGAATGGAATCGATACGCGCATAGAGATAGCCCCGGTTATACAGAAAGGTTTGCACTTTGCGGGAGGCCGGGACAATATTCTGAACAGAAAACGGCTGACCGATTGGCAATGCGCTTGCTTTTTCTAATTCCTTTGAGGAAAAAGGAAAATCACCATAAAATTCCAGCGCTTCCAGCAAGGGTTTGGTGGATCGGGGCACAGCTACCACGCAGGCTGAAAACAAAAATATAAATACTATTTGCAAACGCATACAGACTACTTTTTTTCAACTAATGATTTTAAACGGACTAAGCTCAGCTGCCGAAAGCTAAGCAGAATGTATTATTAAATTTACAATACAACCCGAGCGGAATAAAGAAAAAACAAAAAACACAGACGTGTTTTCTGCCTACTACAGCATTGTGTTATATGCTGATGTCATGCTCGCTCTTATTCAGTTTTATATAATTTTCTATTCGTTTGTTTCTTGAACTAATGAAATTTAAGACTCCTTTTTTGTATACTAAATATTGGTCAATATCGGAAAATGTCGGACGAGTTTTGAAGCCATCAAAAGGCAAATAAAATTTAATTTTATTATTATTTTCATCAATCAAATCATCCAATAAAAAGAAATGGATGTAGCCTATAAAATCGTCAAACAAATCGAAGAAGTTTTTGTATCTCAGCAAAGTGTCATAAAGTGGACTTTTTTGATCCAAATAAAAAAGACGAATACATTCTAACGTTAAGTCGAATCTATCATCAATTAAACTATTTACTCCTCCCGCTTGATTGATTGTATTTTTCCCATCAATTCTATTATTCGGAAAGACAATATAAGCTCCAATGGTTAAGCCTTTATCAAAAAGTTCCCGTACTTCGTCTGGAATTTGTTCTGTAAGCCACTTCTTTCCCTTATGATTCTTATATGAGTGTGTTATGGCATCACTACCTAAAAAAAATCCTCCCAGTTTTGACTTATGATATAAATAAGCGCCATTTTTATTATCACTCAACTCAAAGAATTTACCATCTGGCAATGGTTTACTCCATAATATCTTATGGTATATACGCAGTGTTGGACTGGTACTGTCAGGATCACCGCCATTTGAATCAGTGTAAAAATTAAAAGTAGTGTCTATCATTATTCTCGGTTCTATCCCAATATGCTATTTCTTGGCCATTGCAATTTGTATATAACGGCTTCGCAAATAACTTGCCGCCCATAAGTGAGATGACAAATTATTAACGAATATTTATTTTAATGAGTAGTTGTTTATTATCCCTTTAGGCAAACACTGCGACTAACTTTACATTAAGCAGTTCCCAATCAAGCAGCAAACTTTAATGAACCGACTAAATCCAAAACTACTACAAAACCCGCAGGAGTATGGCGGTCAAGTTGATTTGCCGGGTATACGCTTATTTATTCTACTATCAGAATAAATTCTTTAATATTCTTATTTAGGTATTTTTCCAAATAATCATTAATTGTAGGTTCCGTTTCATAGTATTCTGAATCTAAATCATCATATTCTCCTTCAAGAGCCCTTTCCACAAATGATAGCTTACTTTCTATCGGTCTTCTGCTTAGGCTGTTCAACAAATTTACAGCCTTCTCAAGTGTTCTAGCTTGACTGATTGCACCAATTTTTTTTAAAGATTCGATTACAATTTGGTAATTTTCCTCAGAGTGATTTTCAAAATATTGCAAATGTCCGCCATTTTGAATTTCGGAATCATACAAAAAAGATAATTGAGCAACTTTTTGAATTTCGGAAAGATCTTCCATATTTTCATTCGCCAATATATCTATGAATTCATTCCATACTAAATATGGCTCTTTATCTAAAGAAGATTTCGAGAGCTTTCTAATTATCATATTTATCCTATTTTTTTACAGCGCATAACATGTTGATATATCGTCCGCCTGGGTAATGTTGCAAATAAAGCCTACCTGCCGGTTTGGCTTCTCTAATCCGCTCTAATTCCATTCGCATGCTAACCCGTTTGAAAAGGATATATTCGAGGCGTAGGTCTTTATGTAAAGCAGCATCGAATATAATCAGGGCAGAACCCGGCTGAGCAGATTCCCCTCATTAAACAAAAAATGAGGGGAATCAGTCGTCTCATCGTTCTTCATCCCGGCTTACCATCTGGAAAGCAGTTCCTGTGCCTGTTTGCCAAATCTCGAATCCCCTGCCTCATTAATAATATCTTGTAAATCCGCTTTGGATTGTTCAATCTTATCTGTATGTTTATACGCTTTGGCCCGGTTGAATTTGGCCGGATACATATAAGGATTCACTTTAAGAGCCTGACTAAACAAGGCTATTGCCTGTTCGTATTTTTTATTTTGCATAAAAAAGAGTCCGGCACGCAGTTGTACCTCAGTATCCTGCGGCGCTGCTTGAGTTGCTTCGATAAATTCGGTTTCAGCCTGTGTTAGATTTTTTTGTTTGGCTGCTATAAGCGCCCGGGCCATGTGTCCGTGCGCCACATCTCGTTTAGCTATTTCTGCAGCCAGCTCTTCGGCTTTTGCTTCGTCCCCACCGGCTACACCCGGCAAAAAAAGATAAAACATAAACAAGCCTTCCCGCGCGCGGATGGAATCCTCGTTCAGCTCCAAAGCTTTTTGAAATGCCTTTTTTGCTTTGGGAACCAGCATAGCGCCTTTGAGCGGGCCGGAACGCTGTGCCTTAAAACCATACGCTTCGCCCAGCGCTTCGTAAATCCGCGCATCCGATGCATTCTGTTTTTCCGCTTTATTCAAAAAATCAATCGCCTGGTCAAAGCGGTCTTGTTTTAATGCGATATATCCGAGATAGAATAAATAATCTGCATTTTTGTTATCCTGTTTGAGCAACGCTTCAAACGCTTCCTGCGCCTTCTGAAACTGCCCCTGTTCTACCCATTTTACTGCATCTTGCATTCCTTCATCCTTTACCGATTAAATGATGGTTTCAATAGATTATATTCTGCATGACTGATAAACCCATATAACTTCATCTTGTGTAATATCCAACGGCATTTCCACAAAAGCCAGCGGCTTTTACCAGTGGGATTGGTGCGTAGCGGTCTCGGGATAACAGCCGTTAAACGGATGCTTTCTTCCAAAGACAGATTCCACACATTTTTACCAAAATAATAACGGGAGGCCGCCTGAATGCCAAAGATTCCCGGCCCCCATTCGATTAAATTTAAATACAGATGAAAAATCCGGTTTTTGGACAGAGCCGCTTCTAATCGTTTCGCCACAAAATATTCTTTGAATTTGCGGATAAAACTTTTTTCTGTGGAAAAATAGAGATTTTTGGCTAATTGCTGTGTGATGGTACTACCACCCCGGGCCAACTTTCCTTCGCTCAAATCCCGTTTAATGGACATTTTTAATTCCTCAAAATCCACACCCTCGTGCTTGTAGAAGGATGCATCTTCCGAAATGCGAACGGCCTGTTTCAGATAACCCGGAATACTTCGGAACCGTACCCAGCTCTGCCGGATACGGTATTTTTTATGCTGCGCCGCTGCTTCCGCTTTTCGTTGTTCCATAAGAGCAGTTGTAGTTGGATTCTTTGTTTTCAGATAATCCACATCCGGTAGGCTAAACCAAAATACCAAGCCTAAAAAGATTAGTAACCCGGCAAAGGCAAGTAAGAGATTCCGGACCACGTGCAGTTCGGCAATGGTGTTTTCAGGCAAAAATCGAATCACTTTTAAAAATACTCCGCGTACGGAAAAACGCCGAAAATGCCTCCGGTATGAATAAAAACGATTTCTTTCCCGCTAATTTGACCTTGCTTTAAATGCTGTTCAAAGCCGGCTAGTGCCTTGGCACCATACACCGGGTCGATGATGATCCCTTCGCTTTGTGCCAATCGGCGAATCACTTCCGCCTCCCGGCTGCTAATCAGGCCGTAGCCTTCGCCCACAAATCCGTCAATAACCTGAATATCATTTTTATCCCAGTTTAGATTTTTATCATACCGTTTACAAAAGACACGCATGGTGGCATCTATTTTACGTACAAAATAATCCGCATCATCGCACACATTAACAGACACAATGTTCACATCAGAACCGCTTAACAATTTACCCAACAGCAAGCCGGTCTGGCTTCCGCCGCTGCCTGTGGCTACTACAATAGTATCCGTATCCGGCTTCTGTTCCATCAATTCGTCAAAAGCTTTTATGTAGCCCCAGGCGCCCACTTCATTAGAACCGCCTTCGGGAATCACATAGGCGGTTTCATCTGACTGCGCGGCTAAATCCGCCATAATACTATCCACCTGTTTGTATTCTTCCGGTGTTACCAAACGAATGTCCACATCCAGAATCCGGTTTAAAAGGAAGTTGCCTTCCGTCCGTTCAGGCTTAGTGCCACGTAGCACAAGAGTGGTTTTCATACCTAATTGCGTAGCATAAAAGGCCGTACTCCGGCAATGATTGGATTGTAAACCGCCGCAGGTAATAACGCGCTTTGCCTCGGCTTGTTGGGCATCCTTTAATAAAAAATCGAGCTTGCGTACCTTATTACCGCTGAGTTCGATGCCGGTTAGATCATCCCGTTTTAGCCAGATATTATGTTCCGTCTGGGAGTTAAAAAATTTATTAAACTGAATAATCGGGGTTGGCAGATAGGCTTTATTAAAATGCTCAGGATATTTCATACACATCTCCAAAAATTTTCTTGACATTAAAAGCGAATATTACCAATTTAATGCTTAATTATCAACGACATACCTTATTTTGGACTAAACATCATGTCTAATGCTGATAAATCGAAAGTATTTCTTTTGAAAAACTTTGATCTTTTCCAAATCAAGCCATCTATATCAGTTCATTTTACAGAAACAAAATCATTAAGCAAACATGTGCCCCGTCTGTTAACGGATTGGTTTATTAAGGAAGTCTTTTTTTCTGAAAATGCGCTTATTAACAGCAATTTTCAATCAAATTTTAAAAAAACTTTCTCCGATAAATTTGAAACCGCTTTTCGTTTTGTACCGGATGTAAAATCATATCTGGCGGATCATCCTGACCTAACAAAACAAATTTTACGTTCTCGTGTTTTTTCGGGTACTCAGTATATTACACGACAAACGACCTGGGGAAACAAACTGTTTTATTTTTTTGGACATGACCCCGAAATTATTCCATTAAGTGCTGATAATAAACGATTACATCTTTCCATGGCAAAAGATGTTTTCAAGGTCTACCATCTTCCGAATGACTCATTTCATCAGGATTATTCTCTTATAGATATCACAGATCATTTCAATAAAACGAGCGGTTGGCTGGATTCCCTTCCATCCAAAGGAAAGCTAGTGATCTTACGCCATTTTGTACTCACACATAAAGACCGTATCGATGAACGGTTCAATTTTTTTGAGTTTAACCATCTGGAACGCCTTCTTAAAATATTTTTAACACGATTTCAAAAACGTGTGGGTACTTTACACCATCTTTATTTTGATGTTGATACTTTTTTAACGCCAGCTCATAAACGTAACGAAGCTGATCTACATCCCCGGCTTA
>JANTHG010000047.1 GCA_024762535.1 Calditrichaceae bacterium | reverse complement strand
TGTGTGATTCGATAATGCAAAAAAAACACCCCCCTCAGTCCCCCCTTGATAGGGGGGATGTTATGGCAGCAACCCCAGTCTCTTGCCCGTCATTGCGAACACCCGCAGGGTGTGAAGCAATCTGCCACATCGCTTTCACGATTCGTGATGACAGGGAATCGCCCCATTCAGGCATAAGCTAAGCTTATTTCAAGTCCCATTTTAGCTCAAGGGGTTGGCCGTAACCATATTGGGCTTGGTTTTAATAGTTGATATTTTAACGGCCATTAAACTGGATAACGCCGGGCATAACTCTTACTTAAAATCAATTTTTTCTTATGCCTGTTATAATGATTGCTTTTCTGTCGTATTCTCCAACAATTACAACTTTATCGAAGTGTTGCCGGACTACACTGTATCCACCGTCAAACTGTGGCAACTCCTTATTCACATAGTGGTACCAGGTTAAACCATTGAAATGGGAGACAAACCCATAATTGCCAACTACAAAAAAATCATTCAGGTCATTGCCTCTGATATCCGTTATATAATAATTTGGAAACTCAATTTTCTTCCAATTATTACCAATTGAATCGGAATAAAATAACCCGTGACCACCCACAAAATACTTTTCATTGCTTTTAAACCAGAGGGCGCTTAAATCAATGGGTAAGCCCGAATCGGGAACGGTGGTAACCATAGAGTTGCTAATTTTTAATATATTTCGACCGTTTTCTGTTGCATAGGTACTTGAGGCAAGTGCAAGTATTTCCTGATTGCCAGTGCTTTGATCTTCGCTTCCCCAGATATCGCGGATATTCAAATGGGTTCCGCTTTGTAGACGTTGCCAGGATTGGCCATTATAGTGTAAAAGCATACCATAGTAACCAATGGCGTAAATATCTGAACTATTTTTCATCCAAAATCTATGAGCAATCTCAGGAGTGGTAATATCACGCATAAATGCAATTTCCGCATTAACACCATCCCAATGCACAATGCTGCCGGCTGCTAACCAGAAATTATCTTTTGCAATTGCCAGGATACCTCTAACCGGAACGATGACCGAAGAATTATATAATCTTTTAAGCGTCCACTTCTCACCATCCCAATGAACAGCATTATAAGGTTTATTTTTGGCTTCATCCGTATAAATTTCACCAACAGCCCAAATATTATCATCACTGATGATTGCCACATCGTATAATTTACTATTACTATTCGTACCAAACGTATCAATTGTCCAGGTAAAATTATGGCTGGTGGTGTCCGGGCCGGTATTGGGTGGCGGAGGCGGTACTGTTGGTTCCGAACAGGATAATAAAATAATAAATATTAAAGCGCAAAAAAACAAATATTTCATAATGAGAATTCCTTAAAATATAGGAATAATATAATAAACAATCCTAATTCGGTTTGCACCCCTTTTTCTGAGAAAAACGACTTTTATTCCAAAATATTCGGATAAAATGATACAAGGGTTATAACAAAATATCAAACAGAAAAATAGGAACTGGTTATCGGAATTCCGGCTTCCCGTGGATAGGGCACTATTTTATCAATAGCATCTTCCTTGTTTGTACAAATCCTGTACCGACCTGCAACCTAAACCAATAGATTCCACTGGATATTCCTGTAGCGGAAAATCGTATGCTATACGTACCGGCGGCCTGTCTCTCATTCACCAAATCCATCACCTTTTGCCCCAGGGCATTAAAAATGGATAAACGCACCTGTTGTAATGAGGTCTTCCCATCAGCGCCCACCGTGTAGCGAATTTCAGTTGCGGGATTAAAGGGATTGGGATAGTTAGGATATAATTTCGATTTTCCTGCCAGTTCTGCCTCTGTATCCCCCCAGCCGGTTTCCTTTTTATTGATATGTACCAAAAGACTGTCTGAGTCCGTTGCCAAACTATCGTCGATTAAAGTGAGATATAACATAACCCTTCCGGAGACATACGGCGCTGATAAATAGAGCTCATTTTTTGAATGGTCATAGAAAGTTTTAAGCCCCGTATCACTTACGGCAAACTGCCAAACCAAAAGCGAATCTGCAGTATCTTCATCCATTTGCCAGGGCGTCAAATCGATAGTATCTGTTTCCGTATTGGTAAAGCTCAGGGAATCGGGTAAATTCGTAATCTGCGGCGCGTCATTCACCGGATTAAGGGTAAACACGGCCGCGTTGCTGTCTGATAAACCACCGGGATCCGTGGCTTTAAACCAAATTGTTTCACTGCCGTTCCAGTTGCTGTCCGGCGCTGTAATGGTTGCCACCCGTTCCGAACTAATACTTACCTGCAGTTCCTGATTCCCTGTGTAGGTCCAGCTCTGTTCCGCATCGCTGTTATCCGGATCGCTTACATAGTCATCCAGATGAATCGAAGTAAAACTATTTCCTTCATCCGTTTGTTGATCCGGAATATTGCTTACCACCGGCGGATCGTTTTGATTATCCACTGTCAACTGATATTCCTGAATATCGGTAGCACCGCTGCTGTCGCGCACTTCTGCCTGAACCGGATGCGTTCCCACATCCTCGTTGTGCGGCGTGCCGCTAATCAGTCCGCTAATCGAATCGATCTGTAAAAATCCTGGAGCGGTCAGAAGATGAAAACGCAACACGTCGCCGCTGTCTGCATCCGTGGCTGTTAGCTGGTATTGGTAAAGCTGATCCTGTGTTGCCTGGGTTTGAGGAGTGGAAGTAATCTGAGGTGGATCATTCACCGGATTAACCGTAAATGTGGCCGCATCACTATCTGACAAACCGCCGGGATCTGTGGCTGTAAATGTAATCGTTTCACTGCCGTTCCAGTTGCTGTCCGGCGCTGTTACGGTTGCCACCCGTTCCGGGCTTATACTTACCTGCAATTCCTGATTCCCTGTGTAGGTCCAGCTCTGTTCTTCATCACTGTTATCCGGATCGCTTACATAGTCATCCAGATGAATCGAAGTAAAACTATTTCCTTCATCCGTTTGCTGATCCGGAATATCGCTTACTACCGGAGGATCATTTTGATTGTCTACTGTCAATTGATATTCCTGTGTGTCCGTAGCACCGCTGCTGTCGCGCACTTCTGCCTGAACCGGATGCGTTCCCACATCCTCGTTGTGCGGTGTACCGCTAATCAGTCCGCTGAGCGAATCGATCTGTAAAAAGCCGGGAGCGGTCAGCAGATGAAAACGCAGCACGTCGCCGCTGTCTGCATCCGTAGCTGTTAACTGGTATTGGTAAAGCTGATCCTGTGTAGCCTGAGTTTGAGGAGTGGAAGTAATCTGCGGCGCGTCATTTACCGGATTTAGGGTGAACACGGCAGCATTGCTGTCTGACAAACCGCCGGGATCTGTGGCCTTAAACCAAATCGTTTCACTGCCGTTCCAGTTGCTGTCCGGCGCTGTAATGGTTGCTACCCGTTCCGGGCTTATGCTTACCTGCAATTCCTGATTCCCTGTGTAGGTCCAGCTTTGTTCGTCATCGCTGTTATCCGGATCGCTTACATAGTCATCCAAATGAATCGAAGTAAAACCACTCCCTTCATCCGTTTGCTGATCCGGAATATCGCTTACCACCGGAGGATCATTAACTGCATTCACCGTAAATGTGGCCGCGTCACTATCAGACAAACCGCCGGGATCTGTGGCCGTAAACCGGATAGTCTCGCTTCCGACCCAGTCTGTGGAAGGGATCGTAATATGCGCAATATGCGTTTGTGCATCTATTTGAACCGTCAATTCCACATTTCCACTGTAAGTCCAGGTCAGTTCTGCATCTGTATTATCCACATCATTGCCATAATCATCTAAATGGATATCTGTAAATTCTTCACCTTCGTCTATGGTTTGATCCGGAATATCGCTTACTACCGGCGCATCATTCACCGGATTCACCGTAAATGTGGCCGCATCACTATCAGACAAACCACCTGGATCCGTGGCAGTAAATGTTATTGTTTCACTGCCGTTCCAGTCCCCATTGGGCGTTGTTATATGTGCAATATGTGTTTGGGAATCGATGTTTACCTGTAGCTCGCTGTTTCCGCTGGCCGTCCAGGTTATATCCGCATCCGAATTGTCTATATCACTTACATAATCATTTAAGGCAATATCACTAAAGCTGCCCCCTTCATCTATGGTCTGATCCGGAATATCGCTTACCACCGGCGGATCATTCACCGGATTAACTGTAAACTTTACCGTATCCGAATCCGAATAACCGCCGGGATCTGTAGCCGTAAAAGTAATGATTTCCGAACCGTTCCAGTTTTCATCCGGAATAGTCACTGTCGCCTGACGATTGTCATTGATGGATACTATTAAATCCGTATTACCGCTGTATGTCCAGGAAAGAGAATCATCCGGATGGTCGCCATCCTGAACATAATCATCTAAATGGATAGTCGAAAACGAGCTACCTTCGTCTGTAGTTTGGGCAGGAATGTCATCCACTACTGGAGGCGCATCGGGAATCATGCGGGTGATATTCAGCGACCAGCTATTTATCGAGCCATCATTGGAACCCGTGTATGTGCCGTCATACACCCCAATTTGCCAGGTACCGGCGGTCATTTTACCATCAAAGGTAAATAAACCATTATCAGCCTGATACGAACCGCTAAAGGGATCGCTGCCATCCGTAATGGACTGCGCCGCTTCGTCATCAAAGGTAGTATTGCTGAGCGCGCTGCCTTCGTAGTACATTGCGAGGCCGGCGCCTTTACTGTCCGGACCGGAGAGGTCTATCCCGGCTTCATTAAGATTGCCGCTGTAATCAATGGTAATATTCAAATCCACGATTCGGTAATCTTCTGTAATATCCAGAGTGGATGTGTGGTAATCCTGCCAGTTATTTTCCCAGCTTACGGTTGTGGGCTGACTAAAGGTTTCGCTGGTAAAATCACCCACATGGAAAGTATAAAAGAGTTCCGGCGGCGTACTTCCCTCGCCTCCGGCCGGATAGGTTTGCCGGTTTTGCTGAGCCGAGTTATCCTGCACATCAAAATAATACTGAATTTGGGTACTCCACTTCTGGCCGGGAATAATAAAACTGTAGGTATCTCCCGACGGGCCATCCGAATCTGTAACCGAAGCCCAGGCGCTTGTATCCGTTCCCAGGATGGTTCGGTAATAGAGCCGGGGCGCGTTTTCACCGGTTGCCACTCCCGCATTATCTGTAATGTCCGCCTGAATTGTGTAGGGATCGATGCTGCGGGTAGGGGCCGGTACCTCATGCACCAGCAAAGGCGCGCTGCCGTCTTCTCCCAACGCTTGACGTACCGCGTTGTATGCATTAACCCGTCCGTATCCCACATGTTTATTCCATCCGGATGCGGCATAGGGGTAGCGGTCTATTTTATCGGCCGATTCCTGCAGCACATTCTGAACTTCATCGGAAGTGTAAGCGGAATTGGCGGATAGTATCAGCGCCGCGACACCGGCCGCATTGGGGCAGGCCGCGGAAGTACCACCGAAATGGTCGAAATAATCTCCATCCACATACCCGTCTGCACCCTGAATATCCGGTGCGTACACAATGGTTGGTGCCACCACATCCAGCGCTGCACCGTAATTAGCGCTCCATTTGCGATTATAGTCCTGGCTGCCGGAGTTTTTCTTTTCGTCAAACATATTCGAAGCGCCTACGGCAATCACATCATCCAGATTTCCGGGATAATTAACTGTGCCATAACCTTCATTACCGCTGGAAAACAGAATCACGCAGCCCTGTCCTTCACGGCCTTCCGTTTTGGCACGATGAATCGCATCGGTCAGCACCTGTTCCGGAGTCGTTCCGCCCCAGCTATTACTTAAAATATCCGCACCTTCCTGCCAGGCATAATCCACAGCCTGAGCCAGCTGATCCGAACTGGTAATTCCCCAGGTATTCATGATACGCACCGGCAGAATTTTTACGTTATAGGCCACACCGGCCACACCCTGGCTATTATCCCCCACAGCGGCCACAATCCCGGCCGTACACGTGCCGTGGCCATGGGTATCGTTGGCGTCACTTTGCCCGTCGGAAGTAAAATCCTTGCCCGTACTATAGAGATTATCCTGAATATCCGGATGGTCTAAATCCACACCGCTATCGAGCATGGCTACCAGAACAGAATTGCTGCCACCGGCCGGTACGCCATTGGCAGCCAAAACATCCCAGGCTAAATCCACATCCATGTCTGCATCCGGATAGCCGTTTACGCTGGCGGGAAAACCCAAATCACCGGCGCCGGAGGCTATCTCCTGCCCGGTATTAACATGCGCCCACTGAGAGGACCAAAGCGGATCGTTTACCGTACTGTTTAAAATTCCATAATTCAGGTAGATAAAATTGGGTTGCGCCCAAACCACTTCCGGCTGGTCATTTAAACGGTTGGCAACACTCAACCCGTTTTCTCCTGATTTGGGAGTAACCTCCACTAACCAGGTTTGCCCGGCTATTTCTTTCAGCAATGTTACTTTCTTTTCCGTTGCAAAATCCCGGATCTGTTTGTTATCCATGCCGGATTCAAAACGTACAATCACCTGCTGATTAATCGTAAATCGCAAATGAGAGCGTAGCATACGATAAACCGGAGCAGCTGATTGAATTTGGGGATTCTGTTGAAGATCCTGTATGATGGTGTTCCGTTCCGTATCGGTCTGTTTTGAATAGAGCCGCACCACGAGAGAGTGGGAAGAAATGCGTTCTCCGGCCTCTTTCATCCGTGAGCGCAAAACCTTGCGCAACACGCTTTGCATATCCGACATCGTTGAGACAGCCGGATCAAACACAACGGAAAGCTGGTCGGACGCCGGGTGTAGTGTTATGGATGCGTTTTCATAATAGTAAAAATCAGCAGCTTCGACCGGCACAGCCCTAAAACCGAACAGAAGGATAATCGTAAATAGTAAAGAAAGTTTTTTATTGAAAAAAGAATTCCGAATCATACAATCGTCCCAAAACATAATTGTCATTGTTTATTGATATATTTTACTTTAATTTAATCCTGAAACAAATAAGTTTACATACTTTCTGTTTTTATATTATTGCGCGTTCTCACGAAAGGGATAAAGGATAGACCCATGACCGAACTTTCGGTAAATATGGATGAATTGGCTTTTATTTTGCATCGTAGTCCTTCGCTTCATCTGGCTTGTTATTTCGACTTGACTACCGGGAATATTATTAATGTTCCCACAAACAGAAAAGTCCTGGAAAATTTACTTAGTCCAGAAGAAAACAATCAATTACTTTCTACTGAAAATATGATTGAACAAATGCTGCCTAAGGGAGGCAATTTAATTTTTATACCCGATTTGTTTGAGCAAAATATTTTTAATCTCATGATGCAATTCCAGGAATCCATTCAAAATGAAGATCCGGAATTCGCTGAGAAATTATTAAATACAATCCACGGTGAAGGTGGATATGCCTCTTTTCGTAAATTGATTCAAAAACGATATCATCTATTAAAATCTTTTATCCGTTTTCGCGATTCTTTTTTTGAACAAGAAGCACAATCCTGGCTGAATCAAAACAATATTTCCGCCATTCCAAGGGAAAGAAAATCCCAATAATAGCAAATTCAGAATTCATTCTAATAGATTAGCAAAATATACCGATACTAATATCAATTTGTGTTTTACCTAAAGGGCAATATTATGAAAAAGACAGATGAACTTTGGTTTGAATATACATTTGCGTTTAAAGATGAAAAAATTCAATTTAGAATTGACCTTGATCCGGATACTCTTAATTATATCCATCCTCAGCCTTTAGAAACTTCTGAATGGGCTAAACTAGAAAATGAGCAATGCCATAATTGTCCGTTAAAAAGCGACAAACAGCCCTACTGCCCCATAGCCTTAAATCTGGTTAATATTCTGCCTAAATTTTATGATATTGTTTCCTACACCGAAGTGGATGTAACCGTACATACAGCAGACCGCTCTTTCTTTACCAGAACCACATTGCAACGTGGTTTAGGCTCCATGCTGGGTATTTACATGGTAACCAGCGGCTGTCCGGTCATGGCCAAATTAAAACCTATGGTACGTTTCCACTTGCCTTTTGCCACTGTAGAAGAAACCGTTTTTCGTGCTGCCAGCACCTATCTATTGGGACAGTATTTTAAATATAAAAACGAATTACCAGCCGACTGGAGCTTGCAGGGTCTTGTTCAAATTTATGAAGAAGTGCAAAAGGTTAATATGGCCATGGCTGATCGTTTGCGCTCTATTCCGGCCAAAGACGCTAACATAAACGCCCTGATTGTATTAGATGTATTTGCCAAAGAAATGCCCATGAATATTGAGATGAGCCTGAAACCATTGGAATATTTGTTTAAAGAACAACTGTAAATACATAGCGACTATTCATTTTACGGTTGAGTTGGCAATAAATCCTCCCCTGTTAGCGTTTGCAGAAATTTGACAATTTGCAGAGTCTGTAAATTATCAAATGATTTACCAAGTTGGATATCTGCCATCCGTTTCACAGCACCTGCCAACTCTCTTTCACTACCATCATGAAAATAAGGTGCCGTTTGCGCCACATTCCGCAAACCCGGCACTTTAAACATAAATTTATCCGCTTCCTGCCCTGTAAGGTGAAAACGCCCCATATCCTTTGTATCATCATACGGTTTTAGTAACCCCGTCTTCTGAAACATGTTTCCTCCGAGGAGCGGACCAGTATGGCAGGTAACACAACCGCTATCCATAAATAATTCGGCACCACGGGCTTCCGTATCGTTTAGGGCGCTTAAATTCCCTTTTAAAAAATCATCAAAACGGTCATGGGTTATTAGAGTACGCTCAAAAGCAGCCAAGGCTTCGCGAATCAGATCGAAACTAATTTCAGGCTCTTTCCCGGGGAAAGCCACTTCAAAATCCTGTGGATATTCCGGCAAGGCACGTATTTTTTGTACAACCGATTCGGAATCGGGCATTCCCATTTGCAACGGACTGAGTAAAGCGACCCGGTTCTGGGCTTTTAAATTTGGCTCACGGCCGTCCCAGAGCTGGGTAAACTGAAGGCCGGCATTGTAAACAGTTGGTGTATTTCGTTTTTCAGACCGCCTTAGCGCTCCGATCGAAACCCGTTTTCCATCCATTCCTGCACGCTCAGCATCTATGGGGTGACAGGAATTACAGGACAGCGCGTCATCTACTGAGAGCCGTACATCAAAATAAAGTCGCTTACCGAGGGCAATCCGCTCGGGTGAATCATTTTGTGCGCCTGGCATTTTATAAGGCATTACTTTAAATATCTTTTGCGCCCTGGCACGTACCTGTTTTTTTAATTGTATATTGCCTTCCTTATTTCCGCAGGAAGTAAGCAGCGCAATACTCAGGATTCCCGTCAGAATCCGTTGGAATAGAGACATACACTTTCCTTATCGCTTTATTTTTTTAAACATTTTATTCAATTGTTTGGGTGTACGTGTTTGCCAGTGTTTTTGATGATAGGCGTAACCCGCAATTAAAGGCAGGGCTATGGTTGCTTCAGCAAACACCATCTGTTCAAACGTTGTTTCCACTTTTCCCCAAGACGAAGCTTCTTTTAAGGTAGAACCGGACAGCGCGCCGTCGCGTTCGTCGGCTACGGTAATTTGCACTGCGTATTTATGCATGGGTGCATCCTGTTCCAGAATTTCACTGGCCACCACAATATCCTGCACAAAATTTTTGGGTACGCCTCCGCCAATCATAAAAATACCCGATTCCTTATGGGCAATTTTAATTTGCGTTAACTCCAAAAAATCCGCAGCGGAATCCATTGTTAATTTAGGCCCTTTGGTATGAAACTGATGGTGAATCAAACCAAATCCGGCGGAAGAATCGGAGAAAGCCGGGCAGAAAATAGGTACATCCTGTTTGTAGCAGTTGTACACAATGGAATCAGTTCTGGTTTGGGCGAAGCGATCGTTTTCTGCAAGATAGCGTCCCATTTCCCGGATGAATTCCCGTGAAGAATAAGGGCGCTTTTCAAGACTGTCGGTAATTTGGGCTACGGTTTCATCGCATACGCGTAATTCTTCTTCGTCAATGTAGGTATCGTAGATGCGGTCAATCATCTGTTCACGTAATTCATTATCATCCACAAACGGTGTGCCCTGATAGTGGAAAAATCCCAGCGCTTCAAAAAAATCCTGATCTACAATATTTGCGCCGGTGGAGACAATCGCATCCACCATATTCGAACGAACCAGGTCTGTAATCACCTTCTTCAACCCCGCGCTAATCAGCGAACCGGCAAGCGTTAAAAAAACCACTGCTTGCGTATCCTGCTGCATTTTGTCAAATATGCGCGCCGCACGGTTTAGATTCCGAGCCTGAAAAGCGGTTTTTCCCATAGCATCCACCAATGAGCGCACGTCATGGGTTGTAATATCAATATGTTCTACTTTGGTTTTCAGATAATCTGATTTTGTCATTCAATTACTCCTGTTTCATTTTTTAGCTGCCAAAATGTACGGGATTTATTTTATTTTTCAAGTAAATTTCCTATCTTCTTAAAGAAAGAATAAAAAATACAGGGACAACTATGAAAACGATTCGCTGGGGAATTATTGGGTGTGGTAACGTAACAGAAATTAAAAGCGGGCCCGGTTTTCAGAAAGCAGCCCATTCGGAATTAGTAGCCGTTATGCGCCGGAATGACGCATTGGCCAAAGATTATGCCCTGCGCCACAAGGTACCACATTGGTTTGATAATGCTGAGGCGCTCATCCATCATCCTCAGGTAGATGCGGTTTACATTGCCACGCCACCCGATAGCCATTTGGCCTATGTGCGTGCGGTAGCGCAAGCCGGTAAACCGGTGTACGTGGAAAAGCCCATGGCGCTAAATTACGCCCAGGCAACAGAAATGGTAGAAATTTGCAAAAATAACAACGTTCCTCTGTTTGTGGCTCACTATCGCCGGGCGCTGCCCCGTTTTATTAAAATCAACGAACTACTCAGGCAGGGCCGAATTGGCGCAGTTCGCTTTGTAAACATGATGTATCACAAGCAGGCTTTGGAAGATGATTTGCGGGGAAAAATGCATTGGCGTTTGGACCCGGCAAAAGCCGGCTGCGGCTATTTTTGCGATTTGGCGCCGCATATGATTGATATTTTACAATTTCTACTGGGTGAAATAGATCAGGCTCAGGGCTTTACATTTAATCAAACCGGCGCATACCCCGCAGAAGACATGGTGGCCGCTTCCTTTAGCTTTGCAGGCGGATTCCCCGGTACGGGCCTGTGGAACTTTAATTCCTTTAAACACAATGACCGCACCGAAATTGTGGGCGAGCTGGGCAAATTAACCTTTTCCATTTTCGGGGATCAGCCCATTATACTGGAAACCAATCAGGGAACGGAATCCTTTGCCGTTACCAATCCGACACACATTCAGCAACCGTTGATTCAGACCATCGTAAATCAGTTACTCGGCAGCGGTACGTGCCCCAGTACAGGTAAGGATGCGCTTTCTACCAGTTGGGTGATGGAAGAAATTTTAGATTAGTGTGGGGGGGATTTAGTTATTGAGTTATTGAGTTATTGAGTTGTTGGGTTATTAGGTTATTAAGGTGTTGGGAATTGGAAATTGGGAATTCTCGGAGCAGTTTGGCGTTTTTTAGGCGATTACGCCCAGTTTTTTCAATCCAAAAGCGGGGCTGTTAAAACCACTTCAATTGCGTTTTAGCCTCAATTTCGGCAAAAGGCGACCAAGTCGGTTCATTTTTTCGCAGGAACTGATGAATAAATGTAGGATGTCCCTGTTTGATAATTTTGGCCGGGTCGTCAATGGATTCTAAAATATCCTTTTCCCACAGCTGCGCTTTTTTGCCCCATAAAATATAAACAGGACTTTCCTTTCGTTTATTCAGCGCCTCAATCAGCGCCAAATGAAAAGACAGCCAAAAATTGAAATGAGTTTTTTTATCTTCCTTTTGCGAAAAGGTCAGCGCGGTATTCACCAGCAGCACACCCTGATTCAGCCACAGCCGAAACAGCTCCGGCGGAGACACTACACCATGTTGCGCAGCAATTCGGCGGCATTCGGATAGCGGCGTTTCATAAGTGGCCAATCCCCGGTGAACAAGAAGAGCTTTTAAGATATTTTTAAGGGAATTCCCATTAGTCTTATCATCCCACGAAACAATTTCCGCATCCCAAAAGGCTACCCCATTGGCCGAGCGTATTCTCGGATAGGGGTCTTCTCCATACAGCACAACCCGAACCTGTTCCGGTTTCATATACGTAAACACACTAAATATTTTAGAACGTATCGGCATAATCTGCGGAAACCTGTTCACAAACGCATCCAGCTCTATATACCATTGTTCTAAAGATAAATATGGTTCCAAAAACCGTTCCCATTCGTACCCCAATCTCATCCGATTCCTTTTCCTTTTTTTAAAGAAATTTCTTCCTGCGGTTCAAATCCCCATTTCCGTTTTCCAACACCTGTTTGCAGATACGTCCTTACCAGGTTCTGCCATAACGCGCTTCAATACCAATGGGTACAATCGGCCATTTTTGGTTTGTTTGGCCCAAAAAGCGGGCCAACCACAATGCACCGTTGTAATGATTGTTCCCATCCACATATTGAATTCCCGGCGTAATTAGAATCATGCTTAAAAATTTTCGCTTATCCGGATCAGGCGGACTCACGATAAGGCCACCCGCAAGCCCCAGTTTCCCCTTCCAGTGAGCTCGGCCGGAATAGTAATTATAACCGGCTTGTAAAGCAAAAGGAAATCCTTTTCCCGGTACAATCAGGGGATAGACCATAATCTGCACAGCATGGTGCCGGTCAATGCCATGTTCAAAGCCCACTCCAAACATAACATGGCCGCTAAGGGTAACCGATACTTGCACGCTATTATAAGCGTCGCTGCTTTGTACCGGCCGAATAAACACCAGAATTAAAACAACGGACAGATAAAGAGCTAAAAAACGTCTCATACTTCTTCCTCCGTTTTATATATAACCAGAGCCACACCACTAATGAATAGCGGCAGTGGAATAAGACTATACATAATTAAGCGGGTATATATATCCAGGCGCAGCCAGCCACGAAAAAAAAGGGTTAGTCCCACAGCAAGCAGTAAATAAACTACGCCTGCCATACGGGGAAATTTGCTGATAAGCAGCGATGCGGATAATATTATCATAAATGGAAGGGATTCCATGAGCGCTTCCAACGTAAATCCGTGCGAAAGCAGCACAAATAAGATAAAAACCGCAGCGAAAAAAAAAGCTATATACCGCGCTGCCAATATGGTTCCATAATTCTGAAAGAGGCTGATAATCAGCTTAACCGTCAACGGAACAATGAGCAACATGTACCACTGCGGATCGGGATTCTTGCCGGTGGCTACATATTCGGTCAACATCACAAAAAGCAACAATCCAATCAACAGGTAAAAGGCGAGGTGACTGGACCAGTGACTCAGTGCAATTTGCCGTTCATCCAAATCGGTTTTGGGACGCAATTCCCGTATCAATGGCGCTGCCAATGCCAGAACAAGTAAAGGCACCAAAAGCCATAAAGGAAAGCCACGGGCTATCATAACCAGCAACACAACGACAATCAGATAAAAGGGTTTTAAGAATTGTATGGGTTGCTTCATCATTATTCCCCTTTCTTAATCATCTTCGTCAAGTGAAAAGAGTAATTCCACCTGTTCATCAAAAACAGAGGCCAGCTTAAGTGCCAATTTTACGGAAGGATTAAAGGCCCCCTTTTCTATGGCAATAATCGTTTGCCGGGTAACGCCAACCTTATCCGCCAGGGCTTGCTGGGTCATTTCGCCCTTTAAGAAGCGATACTGCCGAACTTTATTCTTCATTAGTTTTTAGTTTTTAGTTTTTAGTTTTTAGTTTTTAGTTTTTAGTTTTTAGTTTTTAGTAAAAAGTAAAGTTTACTATACTATTTGTCAAGTATAATTTACATTTTGTGTTTTTATATTCCTTTTTGTGATATTGACCATACTTCCCTAATTTATCACGAAGTAATCTTGCAGCTTATTTATGCTTTAACGGAAAAGAAAACAGAATACGGAGCTCACATGGAACGTAAACGGGTTGTTGTTACAGGCATGGGTACTGTTACGCCTACGGGAATCGGTTTAAATGACTTTTGGAATAGCATAACAGCGGGTGTTAACGGAATACATCGCGTACGTTTGTTTGACCCAACGGAATACCGTTCGCAGATGGCAGCTGAAATACATGGTTTTGATCCTTTGCCATGGATGGATAAAAAAATAGTGCAGCGCTTTGACCGTTTTTCGACCTTTGCTGTTTCCTCGGCTGTAATGGCTTTTAAGGATGCCGGATTAGACCAGGTAAAGTTTGATGCTCACAAAGCAGGCGTTATTATCGGTTCAGCGATTGGCGGCGCCGATACCATTCAGGAAGGCGCCAAAAAGCTGGCCGAAAAAGGGCCATCGGGTGTTAGTCCTTTTTTTGTACCCAGCGCCCTGATTAATATGGCCGCCAGCCTGGTTTCCATTCAGCTAGGACTCAAGGGACCGCTGGCCGCGCCATCGGTCGCCTGTTCTACTGGTGGTAACGCCATAGGGGAAGCTTTTCGGATGATACAGCAAGGGGATGATAACATCATGTTGGCAGGCAGCGGTGAAGCGGCAATTAGTCCTCTGCCCTATGCCGGTTTTTGCGCCCTGCGCGCCATGTCTCAGCGCAACAGCGACCCCGAACATTCCAGTCGCCCTTTTGATAAACACCGGGACGGCTTTGTGATGGGAGAAGGCGCCGGTATGGTTGTGCTGGAAGAGCTGGAACATGCCAAAGCCCGCGGCGCCCGTATTTACGCCGAACTGATTGGCTACGGCAACACAGCGGACGCCTTTCATTATACAGCGCCGCATCCTGAGGCGGATGGTATGATTCGCGTGATGCGCGAGGCCATGAAAGATGCGGATATTTCTCCGGCAGACATTCAGCACATTAATGCGCACGGCACATCCACTGTATTGAATGACGAACGGGAATGTTTGGCCATCAAAGAAGTATATGCCGGCCATCTTAAACAGGTACTAATTACATCCATTAAATCTATGATTGGTCATTTATTGGGCGGCGCCGGGGCCGTGGAGTTTATTGCAACGGTGAAGAGTGTACAGGAAGGAATTATCCCGCCAACCACCAATACAACGGAACCGGATGATGCTTGTGATGTGAATCTGGTTTTAGGGAAATCGGTTCAGGCGGATGTGCACATAGCAGCCACCAATAATTTCGGTTTTGGCGGAGGAAACGCTTCATTAATTGTGAAACGCTTTGAGGATTAAGTTGCTTAGAAGGATTTTGCAGTATTTCGCAAAATAGACAGGTATTGGTGGATTAGGAACCGGGAATTCTGTCCATCATAAAAAGGGATGTTTTTTATTGAAATTCGTGATTATCCATGATAATCAGTGGTCTTTCATTTTACACGTTGCCATTTTTCCCACATAGGCTCCCCCAAAAAATAGAATATCTTTCGGTCATTTAAGCAAAATTTACAACCACTTTACCAAAGGAACGGCCTTCGGCCAGAAAAGCGTGGGCCTGCCTGATTTCTTCAGCGGGAAATTCTTTTCCAATTACCGGTTTGAGCTGCCGGTTTTCCACCATTTTCAAAACACCGTGCATATCGTTTAGCGTACCCATGGTAGAGCCAATTAGTTGCTGGTGTTTGATGAATAGCGCACGCAAATCAATACGCACTATCGGTCCGGTAGTCGCGCCGCAAGTGACAAGTTTACCGCCTTTACGCAGCACGCGCAGCGAATCGGCCCAGGTTTTTTCACCCGTATGTTCAAACACTACATCCACACCCGCACCACCGGTTTGTTCTTTTACCCGTGCGGCAATATTTTCTTTTTTATAATGAATAACATGGTCGGCGCCCAACTGTTTGGCTAAGTTGGCTTTTTCATCATTGCCAACGGTCGTAAATACCTCTGCACCAACGGCTTTAGCCATTTGCACCGCCATACTGCCCACACCGCTGGAAGCGCCGTAAATAAGAATACGTTGTCCGTAGCTTAAGCGGACCTTGGTAAACAGCATCTGGTAAGCGGTCATTGCAGCCAGCGGTAACGCGGCCGCCTCTGCCCAGGAAAGGGCTTTGGGTTTAGGCAGCGCATATTTGGCAGGTACCGTAATCCATTCGGCCTGTGTACCCTGAACCGATTCGCCGGGAATATGAAACTGTGCACACAGGTTTTCCTGGCCGCTTACACAAAACCGACAATGTCCGCAAGAGCGGATGGGCACGGTTAGCACTTCATCTTCGGTTTTAAACGAAAAATCCCGTTCCGCCAAAGGTCCAACAGCTTCCACCACACCGGCCGCATCGCTTCCCATAATTAAGGGCAACGGTACACCGGGGATGCCTTCGCGCACCCATAAATCGAGATGATTTAAGGCCGCTGTTTTCACGCGAATAAGCAGTTCGTCCGCAGCCTGTTCTGGTTTGGAAATGGAATCAACAACCAGTTGTTCTTCGTTTCCGTGATTATGAATGCGTATGGCTTTCATAGTTAAATCTACTCCCAAAATTTAAAATAGTTCAGCTGTTGTGCATGTTCCGAGCGTCCGCAAAATAAACGAGTAGACAAAAAGGCGCCGGTAAACAGAAGAGCGCTCACACTAAAAAATAAGAGCTGGTACGAAATATAATTTATCAGCAAACCACCCAGGATAGGATAAATGATAGTGGGCAGCTGCATAATATTTTTAACTGCCACATACGAGGGTACCGATTCCTTGGGCGCTATTTCCAAAAGATAGTTGGAAATCCCTACGGACAAACCTTTGTAAGTCATTCCAATCAGAAAAAACACGACCACAAATAAATAGAGATGCACCTGGGGCAGGTACAAAGCCAATAAGGGAATAAATGCACTCAGCATGCCCACTAAAAAGAGTACCAGACGGAAGTTGAGGTTATCGCCGATGCGTCCCCACAACGGGCCGGCAATAATTTCACCCACAATTTGCGCACCCACAAACAGCCCCACCAAACTTAAAGGCATATGCAAAGCCTGTTTGGCGTAAATAACGTATTGCGGCAAGAGAACAATGGCGCTGCTTAGTAAAATTTCTACAAAGATAAATTTTAAAAAATTGGGATTGTTTTTAATAATCCGGAAATGGCGATACCATACGGTTTGGGTTTGTTTACCGTTATCTGGTAATTCCTTTAGCGATGAAAAGCCGGCAAACGCTACATACAAGGCCAAACCGGAAAGTAAATAAAGAAGCGCGTAATTTGTGGGAAATCCCAAATCTCCGGCCAGGATTTTTTTAGTAAGATACCCGGCACCCAAACCCAGTATGCCACCGAAAAAATAGCGCATACCAAAATTACGTCCCCGTTTGCGCGGGTCAATGGTTTTGGAAAACACGGCAAAATAACTAATATCCCCCATGCCGCCCGCAAAGAAAAAGACCAGCATCACTATAAAAATAGCAGCAACACTGCCAACGGATTTAGGATTTGGCGCAAAAAACAGAATACCGGCCATAATTATCATGGCGGTACCGCGAATTAAAACAGCGGCGATTAGAAAGGGTTTTTTGATTTTACTGCGCTCTACCCAGCCCACAAAAAAGAGCTGCGGTACTATAGAACCAATCCGGTTGGCGGAAAACAGTAAGCCGGAAAGCAGAGACGAACCGGTTAAAATAAAAATTAATGAAGCCTGAACCGTAGTAATCTGTGTAAAGGCATTCGCCACATACAAAAAAATACCATGCCAGACAAAGGCAAAAAAATTATGTTTAAAATACTTTTTTTCTGGTGTTGACAATGAGCACTCTCCTTGTAAATTTCCTGTAGAGCAATATACAAAAATAATGAATTAATAAAAAAGCCCTGAGTAGTAAAGATTAACTGTTTTAGTTCGATTACGGTTAAAACAAACAGGAACGGATTTTATGGAAAACAGGAAATACAGTGAACTCGGTATATCGGAACACGATATTGAACAG
>JANTHG010000046.1 GCA_024762535.1 Calditrichaceae bacterium | reverse complement strand
TGTCACTGATAATGTACGGCACCTCCATCATGCGCAGCATCGTACAGGAAAAAAATAGCCGTATCATCGAAGTTTTGCTGGCCAGCGCCAAACCATTTCAGTTAATGGCCGGTAAAATTTTCGGTCAGGGCAGCGTAGGCATCACTCAATATCTTATCTGGGCATTATTTGGTATTGGTATGATTTTTTATGGAGGCAATGTCCTTCCTATTTCTACCAAATATTTCAATTTCGCCCCTTCCCTGTTTATCTATTTTGTTGTCTTTTTTATCCTGGGCTATCTGATTTATGCCATAATGTATTCCGCCATCGGAGCCATTTCCAATTCCGATCAGGAAGCACAACAGATGAGCATGCCTGTTATTTTGATGCTCATTGTTCCCATTATGATGCTGGGCTATCTCGTTAAGGCGCCGGACAGTACGCTGTCTGTAACCTTATCCTTAATTCCATTCTTTTCGCCCATCATTATGTTTGCACGGATAAATCTTAGCAATCCGCCCTTAATCGAAGTACTGAGCTCTATTGGAATTTTGATTGTTACGATTCTTTTTCTGGTATGGTTTGTGGCTAGGATTTACCGGGTAGGCATTTTAATGTATGGAAAGCGCCCCACCCTGCCCGAAATTGTTAAATGGATGCGGTACAAATAAGAGTAACGCGGATTGAGCGATTCCCTCGTCATTGCGAATCGCGTCAGCGATGGGACGATCTTCGGATAGATTGTTTCGTCACTTCGTTCCTCGCAATGACGGGAAAAGGGCGTCATCACGAACGACAGAGGTAGTGAAGTGATCCCCGGTGGGTTTGCTTCAACCTGCGTATGCAGGATTTGCATGATGGCGCTTCCTGAGGGGTTTGCTTCGTCACTTCGTTCCTCGCAATGACTGTATTTTATTGGCTTTATATCAACAAGAGCTTGATTTATGCACTGGGTATTCGACCCAAAATAGCTGGATTATTTGAATGGTTAGCCATTTTTTAGTTGCTTCTGTTTTCGTAATAAATCAGGTTCTATGTTGAATTGTTTAAGCATGGTAAAAAGAAAAAGATGGTACCGAACTGGGGATATTCAGCACCAACCGTAAAATCCGGCGGATTACACGATGTAGTGATTCAATGCATTGAATCACTACGATGAATCCTTACGAGAATAACAGGAAGCAACCGCAACATTAATCAGTATACCTGGTGTTGTAATTCAATACAGTGAATCCCGTAAACCAAAAAAGGCCGGCAGAGAAACTC
Organism: Calditrichaceae bacterium; assembly: GCA_024762535.1. Taxonomy (GTDB): domain Bacteria; phylum Calditrichota; class Calditrichia; order Calditrichales; family Calditrichaceae; genus JANTHG01. The sequence continues at coordinate 16,712 of JANTHG010000046.1, read as the reverse complement.
TGCCGGCCTTTTTAATTACTATGTCAGCGCCAATTAAAAAGCAACATTCAGGCTGAACATATTGTTTGCATCAAAGTACTGAGAAGCACGATAGGCATAGTCGATTCCCAGAACCGTACCGCCCACATTATACTTTAATCCGGCACCAACGGTGAAGGAATAAAGCTGTGCATCCGCTTCGGTGTTGCCCATCAGCAGATAACCGGCACGCAGAGCGATCATGTTATCATACATGTATTCAGCACCTAATTTAATGTAATCGTTGTCCGTATTATTGCTCTGGAAAACGCCACTTACGATTAAATCGTTGTTTTCCATTACATTATACTTATACGATACACCCAACGCCAGGCTGGCAGGCAGCTGATCCGCAGCGGCTTGTCTTCTCATATATTCCTGTTTTCCGCTTCCGTCCACTTCCTGGACTTTTGTTTGCAGACCGGTTCCGCTATATTGCAGGGAAGAACCGATGTTGGTAGCCACAACGCCAAAGGAAACGCCTTCGATTCCGGCCAGATTCTGATACTGAATACCAATATCAAATGCCAGAGCGTTACCCTGAGCGCGAGGGATGGATTCGTAAATCATTTTCGCGGAAATACCCACCTGAATGGAACTGGTTAACTTGTTCGCATAGGTTAAGGCAATTGTTGAGAATGTAGGTGAGAACGTACGTCCGTTTTCTCCATTCGCATCTTCAACTGTGGTCAAAGGAATATCACCAAAATCAAATGATTTGATGCTAAATCCCACATGACCCAGAGAACCCATTCCGGCTCCTACAGCCAGATAGTTCATTTTAATGTCATTAAAGATGGTTACTGTAGAAAACATTCCAGCGGCACTATTTGTCATATTAGACAAACCAGCCGGATTCCAATAAATAGCATCTACACCTTGTGTAAATGCAATATCAGATCCCTGCATGGCTAAGTCACGGGCGCCAACAGGTACCAAAACCTGAACGCCGGCAGCCGTTCCAATCCTGGACTCGTCACCAGCATAGAGCGGCAGAGACACCAGGAACATGAGCACGAGAAAGATTATCCCGCTCAGTTTATTCATTTTACTCATAATTAACTCCCTAAATTAATTCCTTATCATTGCAAAATACAAATGATTTAGTATTAATAGAATTCAAGTACCTGTTCCGACTGGACAACCATGATCTTTACAATCTTCGTTTTACCAAGTTCGGGCATATCGATATGAGCGATATACATACCACTCGCTACCGGTAAATTCGATTCATTTTGCAGGTTCCACTGGAAGAACTGAGAATCAGTATCTTTTTCCAGCTTACGAACCTGTACGCCGGCCAGGTTGAAGATGCGAATGGTCGCTTTTGGCGGCATATTGGTAAAGGTTACGAATCGGTTGAAACGATCCGGTTCCAGTGAGTTTTGTGCATAATAAGGATTCGGGAAGACATTGATGTGTTCAACGTCTGCAGCCGCTTTCGATGCACTGTAAGATTCACCAAGACCTTCGGTTGAAAAGGCAAACTTATCCACACCCAGTAAAATCGGGTTCGGATAAATAACCGTTACTTTTTCACCTTTAGTATATTCTGAAGTCCACCATACTAAATTCCAGGTCATCTCGCCTAAATTAGCTTCGATGGTTGCCTGGTCTTCGGTGTACGGAATATTAATGAAGTGTGTGTACATACGATCATGCGGGTTCCAGGCCTGGAATTCACCGGCAGTCGGATTACCTTTACGGTCGTAGATTTCGATCTGAATTTGCTGACCGTCATCAATGTTCCAAACTTCAAACGGTACGCGAACCATAAACGGAGCGTCTGTTCCGGGGCTCGGATTGAAAGGATGATCCGCCAGGCTATAGCCGCGGGCGCCATCAATGTAAGCCAGAGAGCCGGTACCATCTTTTACGGTAATCATGGTAACGCCGCCTACATCGGTGGTGTCAAATTCACCGGTCCAGCGAATTTCATAATCCTGGATCAGTTTAGTCAGATCTGAGGTACCAACACCTTTGGTATCAGTAGCACGAGCCGTAGCGGCCCAGCCATACATACCGTAACTGCCAAGCGGATAAGATGCACTACCGTTATCTGCAATTGATTCGGTTGTACCGTCCAAATGCGTAACATAGGCTTCGGTAAAATCAGTCGGTGCGGCATAGCTACCGGTTACGGCAACCTGAACACCGTCTACGATTTGAGCGGAACCCGGATCTTCGTTGTACAATTTATCAATACCTTCAACAACTATTTTATCCGCAGTCACGTCTTTAACACCCCAGGTGTTAAGCGTTTTAAAGGCAAAACCGATTTCATCAATGGTCAGCGTGCCAACCGCGTCAATCGCGTTGCCATCATAATTATCATCAAAGACCATATAGCCAACGGACAACGGAGGCGTAAACATATTTACATTAACTGTTAAATAAACAGTTCCCTCGATTGCGCCGAAAGTCGAACGAGCAGAATCACCCCATGTAATGGAGTTGTCTGTTTCGTCGTAGGTACCTTCGGTATTAACTATATTTTGACCGTAACTGCCATAATCACCATAAGCTCCGGTAATAGCCTGCCAGTTATTAACATGGATATCATCCGGAAGATCGATTTTGATACCGTCAACCCAGCTGCCACCCGGAGCCACTAAGTCCAGAGTGAAGATCAGATCAACCGTACCAACTGTAGGATTGGTAACAGCAGCACCTGTTACTGTTGAAGGTGAAACATCAGCTGCTTTACCCATAGCGCCTACAGGAACAACTGAATCCGGATACGCAGTGCGTTTCCAGTTTCCATCCACGTCTAAATAGAAATGCCAGGGTTCAAAATAGACTTCGTAATCATCACCCGTAATTTTACTCGGGTCAATAACTTTTACGTCAATACTGGCTGCCGCAACACCGGCGCTGTGTGTATTATCAACACCTTCGCCAGGATTGGAACCCACTTCATAACCCGGGTTTTCGCCCTGCATAACAACCTGAACCGGAACCAGACCGGATTCCAGAGCTTTATCCTGGATTAATTGCGGATCTTCATTGTAATTATAAGCGGTTACCGCAAAATAATAGGTACTGCCTGTGTACAATGGCTTACCGGTGATATAATCTTTGTCCAGCATGATATAGCGTTGTACACCTTTATCCTGACCAAATTCAACCGGTACATTTACGGTCATACCGTATTCCGGGCGGAAACGGGGACCATAAATAGTTTTTACATCATTCACCAGATCGAAGGTGGCGATACGGGTCGCATCATCGATACTGGCATTCGCGCTGGGTAACTGATAAACCACATACCCTTCGAAATTATAACCGGTTAATTTATTATCCGCTTCTGTTTTGGCTACCGCATCAAGGTCTGTACCCCATTCCAGTACCAGTTTACCTTCCTGCTGTTTGAACGTTACTTTAGGAGCTGCAGGCGGTTTCGGAACCGTGGTAAACAGATCATCATACAATTGCTGAGCAATAACGTCAGTATTTTTCATGGCATTGATAGAAGAAAGATTATCACTACCCATACCACCCACAAGGGCTACAACCAGTTCCTGTGTATCCTGAGGAGCCATGGTAAAAGGACCGGAAGCAGCAAACATACGACGGTCACCGGCGCTCATATTAGCACCTTGTCCGTCAATATCGCTTTCAACCCCATTCGGGTCTGCTACAGGATCGCCATCAGCAGGAAATTTGGTGGGTTCACCGGCATGAGGGCCACTACCATAATAGAACGGAGTCGGGTTATTGATATCATTCGTCGGGATATACCCGTTTAACATATTATACCAATTCAAAGTAAAATCATAAACACCCATCTGCGGATCGCTGATAGAGCCACCGGCTGCAAAATAGCCAAATGAGGTCATGGGTAAGTTTTTGTAACCGCTTCTGTATTTAAGATCAAATACGGCTTTATCATTGGGGTCATCACTCTTTACAATCGGGCCCTGGAAAAAGTCGAACCCGGCTGCAGGAGCAGCTAAACCGAATTTTTGATATTCCGCATCCGTTACATTTCCATTATAAGCATAATGCAAACTCTTTGGCACATCGCAACCTACAAGGTCATCACTGTAATCACCCACATCCGGATCGGAATATTGAGCGATAAACATGGAATCGATATAGGTACCTGATTTATTAATCAAACGATATTTTTTGAATACGATCTGTCCCAAACCGGCGCCCGGCTGGTTGTATGCCCATAAGGTAACCTGCAGTTCCAAACCAATGGGAGGTGCACCAGAGTGCGCATAGGTTTTGGAACGGTTAAGATCATTTACAACAATCCACAAAACCTGATCGGCATTGGCAATGCCCGGATAATCCATTCCATCGCCAACAATGGCCATACCATTTTCATCCAATGTGGGATCGTATACACCATTACCATTACCATCCACGTAGGGAGCGCCCAAATCAGCCGGCCAGTCTTTCCAGTCTGCTTTATATTGAGCAATAATGGCATCAATCATGGTAGACGTTACATTGGCCAACGAAACATTATAGATTTCGGCAGCGTCTTGTTTTACCTGTCCGGCTGTCAGTGTAGCCCAGTCGGAGCGGATACGGTACAAACGTACGCGTTCGTTATCCGGATCCACACCGGTACCGTCATCCTGAATCCATCCGGGAACCGTACCGATTTGGTAACCAATACCACCGACACGTAATTTAATGGTATCGTCCGTTGCCGGTTCACGCATCCAGCCGCCCCAAATCACACCGTCCATATAAATGGCCGTGGAAGTACCGCGTGGATAATAACCACCGGAACCATTAGTAAACGGATCGTGGCCGGTTTGGCCGTTGTAATTTAACCAGAAACCCCAGTTCCCGATATTGGAAAGGGATTGCGTGACTTTATCAGCCTGCATCTTTTCCAGGCTGTATGTATTCACCTCGTTAATATTCGCACGGGCAAACACATCCGTACCGTAAAGGATTACAAGCAATCCCATCAGCACGATCAGGAGAAAATTTTTCATCCTTTTTCCCATGTTATCTCCTTGTACATTTATTCTTTTATTTTGAACCATCGTTTTCACCTATCACTTAGTAAGCCAGTTTTATTCCGAAGAAAATCTGACGAGGTTGGCCATAAATTTGCTGGCCAACATACTGCCAGTATGCCTGGCTATTATCAAGGTTGATGGCTTTATACATATTCACATAATCTTCACCACCATTAGCATTGATAAAGCTTTCCGTTCTGGACTGGTTAATCACACCGGACAATACACCATCATCTTCGGGAGAACCAGTAACCGGAAATACATTAATAACGTTTTTGGTGTTGAACAGGTTATTCACACGCATATAAACGGTTGCCAATAAATCATCGGTAATATTAAAGGATTTATCAACACGTAAATCAACGAGATGAACCCAGGGCGTTGAAGAAGAATTAACCGGTTCCAATGCTTTACGGGAACGGGTATCCGACAGATAATCCACACCCATATCATATTGGTCGGACTGGCCGCCACTGGTAGTAACATGCGTATAAGGATGGCCGCTATTGAAACTGTAAAGCAGATTTACACCAAACTGTTCCAAAACGGGTCCACCGTCATCTTTACCAAAACGATAGTCTAAAATTACACTACCGCGATGGGTCTGATTATAATCCAACGGGAATAAAGTGGTTGGACGCTGGGATAAGTGATCAACAGCCGAAATAAAAGAAGTTGCACCGGAACCGGTACCTTCGGCAGCTGTGTACGTATAATTCACCTGACCCTGCAAACGGTTAATACGACGGATCGTTAATTTTAATTCCAGACCTTTCGTTGTGGCAAAGTCACCATTGGTCAGCACATTATAGGCCTGAATCTGAGGTGCATCCGGAGACGGCGTAATACGATCGGCCTGAACTTCGCCTTTTACGTTTTTATAAAAACCGGAAATATCAATTGCTGCATTATCGCCGATTTGCTGGTTGAAGCCCACTTCATAAGACGTGGTACGTAACGCATCCAAATTAAACCCAACCGGGCTGGAGTAGTAGTTACCACCGGCAATCTGGCGGCCATAATTGAATGAATTCCAGTAGATGTAATTAAAACGCGGCATCTGTACAAACTGGCCATACTGTGCGTAAAACTTGGTTTGTGCACTTACCGGGAAAGAAATACCCAAACGCGGGCTTACATACATCTGAGCATCTTTTTCAACCCATTGATCATCCTTAACGGTGTTGTTCGTTAAATCCAATTCCGGGTTGGTCGGATCTTTAAGGTAACGATCTTTGGAATCGAAATAATCGAAACGTAAACCGGCATTAATAACCAAATCTTCATATTCGATTTTATCCTGCAAATATGAAGAGAAGAAGAGCGGTTGTTTCGGACCGTCAAAGCCATCACTGTTTTCATTTCCATACAGATCATAACCATAAGCATTACCAACTATACGTCCTAAGCTGGCCAGAGGAATATTGGATTCGCCACCCCAGGCATCTGCTAATTTCATATAAGAAGCAGGGTTAACGCTGAATTGACGGATTGTGTACTGACGGCCATCCAAACCAAATTTGATTTCGTTGTTTTTATTGTACTGTGTAACAAAATCAAAAGAACCGCCTATGTAACTCTGCTGGCTTTTTGAATAATTGGCTAGCAAGGTACCATTACGTCTAAAATAGAACCCGTTGATTCTGTAGTTATAATCGGGATCGTATTTACTACGATAGGTAACACCATGATCAGCGGCAATTTTTGCACTATCGGACCAGGATTTCCAGTCTGTTCCATACCAGTCATCCGTACGTTCACCGGCATTGTAGGAATAATTGATTTTGGCATCCATGTATGTTGTCGGATTCAATACATAGGTAAACTTGGCACCTAACAACATATTGTTGTTTACATACGGCTGTTCACGCGTATTGAATACATTCAACATGGGAGTTGATATCTGAAAATTTTTACTGTAGGTGTATATACCACTTAAACGAACTTTGAATTGATCCATATCAAACAACATGGTTCCGTTCACGGAGTGGCGGTTGTACCAGTTGTTTGGAGTAAACCCGTCCGGATAGCTGATGGAAGTCAAAGTATCCGGGTTATAACTGGGGTTCGTGGGATCATTGCGGGGATTGGAAGCATTGTTATCCACCAAAGGATTAACCATATTGGTTTCATCAAAGGTAAAACCTTTGCTGAAACGTTTTTGGGTATCACCGATATCCTGATTTTCATAAGCCAGGAAATAGCGGATATTATTCGTAATCGGGCCGCTTACCGTGGCTGCAATTACATGTTCCTGATAAGAATATGTTCCGAGGAACTGTTCACCTTCGCCGGCAAATTTGTCGGTTTGGGCGTCAACAGAAAAATGCATATCGGAACCACCGGTTTTCAGTTCGGAACGAACGATACCGGCATTAGCATTACCAAATTCTGCCGTGTAACCACCAGCAAGAACCTGAATCTCTTCCACAGCTTCCTGAATCACATGTACACTATTACTACGATTTAAGGGATTCACTGTAGAAGCACCATCCAGATAATAACCAACTTCTTCAGAACGACCGCCGCGGATATGAACAGCACCATCCTGAACAACCACACTGGCCTGTAAAGCCAAAATATTGGTTATACCACGAACAGGAATCGATTCCAGTTCTTCACCGGTAACCTTGGAAATACTTTGCGTTACATGCTTTTCTACGAGTGGTCGCTCTGCAGTAACAACTACCGCTTCGCCCAATTCCAAAGTTGTTGGCGATAAAGCAAAATTCTGTTCGAATGTTGTATTAGCCGAAACACGAATACCATTGATTACCATTTTGGTGTAACCAACATAGCTTGCTTCAATATTATATGCACCAACCGGTACATTAAGAATTACATAATAACCGTCTACATCGGTAGTGGCACCAAGGTAGGTATCCTGAAGAATAACATTTACACCTGGCAAGGGCTCGCCGGTGTCTTTGTCTTTTACAATACCCATAATTTTACCCGATGACTGGGCAAAGAGGAAGATGGGCATAGCGAAAGTCAAAAGTAATAAAAGCACTTTTTTGAACATCCCTTAACCTCCATTAATTAAAAAGTTCAATGAATTACAGTAAAAACCAGATATCTTATGTCATACGCCACCTCCCGCTATTTTAGCAATTTACAATTTTGTGAGTCTCATCACATATTAAAATATAGACTATATCCGTTGGATTGTCAAGGAACATAGGAGTGATTTCACAGGTCAATGCATTAATAATAATGCGCTTACCCGCATTTTTACTTTGATTACAAGGCATGAGTTTGGTCGTTGATTTTACCTTTTTTTATTTTAGCGCGATACAACGGCACATAATATCGGACAAATTATATTTTTTTGCAAGATAAAAATGGCCAATTCTGTGATAAAATTCAAAAAAAAAGCTATTTCCGGGCTTTTTATCCCAAAAACAGCTTTTATAGGAATAGTTTTTTTAATTATTTCTGTACTTGCGGGGATTCATTCCCATTTAATACAGATATTCTGTCCTGCATTCTTTATCGTACATACAGCATTTTATGTTGCATAATACCACGTTTTTTGTCTGCAGTTTGGTACTGTAATTTGTAAAAATAAATTCCGCTCGAAAGTCCGCTTCCATCAAACCGCACGTGGTAAACGCCTGCTGATTGCCGGGCATTTACCAGAACCCGTACTTTCTGTCCTAAAACATTGTAAACCGTTAACTGCACTTTGCTTTCTGCCGAAAGCTGATAGTTAATCATGGTAGTCGGATTAAACGGATTGGGATAGTTTTGTTCCAGAGCAAATTGTCCCGGTACCTTACCGGATTCTTCTATGGCGCTGGCGGAAGGATCGTAATAATAGTATGCGGTACGTGTATTATGTGCATGATAGGTTTGCCATAAACCGGACTGATTACCTTTAGCGTCCTTTATATCGATGGCATTTATTCCATTAGCGCCGCCAAATACAAATTCCATATCACCGTCATTATCTAAGTCCGCCACACAACCGGATCCATCCAATGCACCTTCGTAAACTGCCGGGAAATTCTTATAATTACTACCATCGGATTCCAGAATATAGGCTGTTCCGCCTGCCGTACTTATGAGCATTTCCAGGTCATTGTCATTGTCAAGGTCCGAAAATACCGGCGAAGTGTTCGGGTCATCATCCACAGTAATCGGGAAAGGCGCTAAGGTATCGCCCGCGAAATTAATGACATAAATTTTGGAGTCATCTGTGCCAAACGCAATATCCAAATTACCGTCACCGTTAAAGTCGGACAGAGCCGGTGTGGAAGTAGCATTACCAGTCATTGTAAATTGCATTTGAACGATTCCATCCAGATCTACACGCTGGATTTTTTTATTTACCGTACTGACAATAATCTGTTTAGCGCTTCCTTCCACATCTGCGATAATTGGGCTACGGTTAATGCGGGAGTCCAGATTGACCGGGAAATTGGGTAAATCCGCTCCGGTATGATCTATGGCGTATAAGTCGGTGTTGAACAAACCAAACACCAAATCATTATTTCCATCGCCGTCCAGATCGTCTACCGCGATATTCTGATCAATCAAAGAAGGATATGGGCCGGTAGGAAATCCGGATACTTCTGTTCCGTCAATATTAAGCACATGAACTTTCTTTTCGCTATAGGTACCGAAAATAATTTCCAAATCGGCATCACTATCCATATTAGCTAAAGAAATTTCTCCACGGATTTGCTGACCAACAGTATAATCCAATAGCAAAGAACCATCATTCTCAATAATTTTAAGGTAACCATTGACCCGCTCACAAATTACAATTTCCTGCTCGCCGTCATTATCCACATCCGCGACAGCAGGGGCCATGGTTGTATAAGCGCCCATATAAACAGGAAAACCGCTCAACATGGTTCCATTAGCATAATAGGCATATACACTATCATCGTCGCCTACTGCGATAATTTCCTTAGCTGCGTCACCGATAATATCCGCTACGGCAAGAGGTGTGGGCATGGCTATTTTTTCTACAGGAAAACCAATCTGATTGAGCGTAGCATGCACCATTATAGTATCCGTAAACGAATAGGGATGATCAGCTGTGGGATTGGCTTCCATGGTAACTGCAATGGGTAAATCCTGCAAAGGGGCATCCGCGGAGATGGTAAACACCAAATCGCCGCTGGTTGTAGTTATCGAATCGCCGGCTACAATGTCACCCAAACTGGCGTTTGCATCGGGAAAAGTAATGTATGGCGAATTGGTTGAAAGCGTTACGGTAGCAGATTGAGCATTCTGCCACAATTCATCATCTTTTATGGTTAAAACCAGGTTGGCGCTTTCCCCTGGATTTAGCTGGCCGTCGCCATCATCGCCGGTAACCGTATAGGAATAAGAACGTATCGTTAAATACGGGAATACATTCCGGCCAATGGCATTATACACATTCACCCGACCGGAACCGAGCTCGCCGGAATAATCCGGATTAATATCGTCGATAGGATCGGCATTATCCAATAGATTATCCCATAACCATTGACGGCTGGCTGAGGGGAACCAGGCTTTAAGCAAGGCAAATGAACCGGAAACTACCGGAGTCGCCATAGAAGTTCCCTGCCAGGCCGCATACCCGCCAGCGTTCCAGTGAATGGTGCTGAGAATAGCTGTGGAAGATGCGCCGCCTTCTCCACCGGGCGCGCTGATATCAATTACCGAACCCCAATTGGAATAACTGGCTTTATGATCATATATATTCGTGGCTGCCACAGCAATACACTTGGAATAATCACTGGGATATTGTGGATTTGAATCATTATCCCGTGCGTCATTACCGGATGCCGCCACCACAATGGCGCCGTAATTATCGGAGACATCATCCAAAATATTCTTTTCATACGAGAATAAAAATCCGCCTCCCCAGGAGCAGCTGATAATTTTAGCACCTAATTTGGCACAATAGAGAATACCATCATAACCGCTAACAATTCCCGGTTGTGTGGTATCCGTATCATGTGCATTTTTAGTGGCAATCACTTTGCTGCGGAAGGAAACACCAACAATACCCTCGGAATTATTAGCAGCCGCACCTATGATTCCCGTACAATGGGTGCCGTGGCTCAATTCCTGGTCCGGGCCTGCGTCCGGGGGGCGAATGTCATTGTCGTCATCCGCGAAATCCCAGCCAACCACATCATCCACATAATCGTTGCCGTCATCATCCACACCGTTTATATCGGCGCTGGTAAACACACCATCATGATTGATATCTTCACCCGGATTTACATACAACACACCGTCCAAATCAGGATGTTCGGTATCCACACCCGTATCCACAACGCCTACCAGTACATCGGTACTGCCCGGCGTATCGGGACTCCACAACCCCCAGGCATAATTCGCCTGAATTTTATCGATATACCATTGTTCGCTATAACGCGTATCATTCGGTGTGTATGCATCTACTTGTGGTGTGGTAGAAATATGTCCCACACTTTCCAAATCAGCTGAATGCAGTTCGGCAATGTCTGCGAAATCGGCTTTAATGGCCTGCAATTCGTCCCAGGAGTGGTTTGTTGTAAATACAGCAGAATAAATCTTGCTCAGATTTACTTCACCCACTACATCTGTGTTATCTGCAGATCGCAGCCATTTCCCCAAACGGGTAACCTGATATTTTCCCAGCAGATTGTTTAAGGCAGGAATATTGGTTCGTACCTGACCGTTATCCTCACTAATCTGCAAATCGGGCAGATCTTTTTGCAGGGCAAACAAAATACGGTCCTGCCTGTAATCGGTTTCGCTAAAAGCTATTCCGGCAATTAGCAAAAGAAACAGAATCATTTTCTTCATAACACACCTCTTGTTTGATTGTTTTTATTTAATAAGAATTGCTCTTCCGTATTGTTGAATTTTTCCAGCGCTTAAGCGGTAAAAATATATTCCGCTTCCGACCGGTGTGCCTCTATTCGTTTTACCATCCCAAAACGCTTTATGCCTGCCGGCGCCCAGGGGCTGCTTCAGCAGGGTTCGGATTTCCTGCCCATTAATATCAAAAACGGTTAGGCGCACAATTGTATTTTTACTTATTTGCGGCAGATTAAAAGGAATTACCGTACTGTTATTAAACGGATTGGGATAATTGGAATACAATGTAAAGGCGCTTACCGTTTTATCTTTTTCCCCTTCTATACCAAGCACGGCATCGGTTTTAAAACTCCCGCTGCGCTGATTATTTCCCATATAAGAAACCCAGCCGTTATCATTTGCCGAAATTTCCAGGTCGTACACCTGCAATCCGTTTGAACCGCCACAAACCAATTCCCCCGACGTATCATTGTTTAAATCGGTACATACCGGAGCAGCGCTAAAACCCTGCTCTGCAATGAGAGGAAAATGTTCCGCTTCCTGTCCTTTTATATCCAGAACGTGAATGGTTCCTGCCTCGGTTGTAGCAATAAAGTACGGATGTGCATCCGAAAAAGTTGTGGCGAGCGCCACAGGTTCCCGCACAACGGCATCGAGCGTAAGGGGGAAGTTCGGATTCACTTCAACTCCTGCCAGGGTTAAAACATGGATCGTGGCGTCTTCGAAAGGGATAACCAATTCGGGCAGACCATTGCCGTTTAAATCCACAGGAACCGCTGCCGCGGACGGCTGTGAAGAGAAGGTTCGTTTCCAATATTCCCTACCATCGGGTAAAAATACCTGAATCGTTCCATTGGATTCTAACTGAACGATTAGATGCGTATTAGTGCCACTCAGAATCAGCGGAGTGTACAGCGCTTTGGCATCCAGCTTCACCGGCCATCCATTCACTTCCGAACCGAAGCCATCTATTTGATGTAAAAAGGCGTCATACGTGGGAATAAGGATTTCCGGTGTACCATCTCCGGTTAGATCCGCCACCGCCACTCCTTTATCAATAAAAGAGGAAACCGTTACAGGAAAGCCGGGCAATTCCGAGCTGTCCGAAACAAACACATGCAACTGTTTGCTGAGGGTGCCCAAAATATAATCGGTATTTCCATCTCCGTTCATATCCGCCGCGGACATACTGCCATAGACTGTTTGGCCCAAATCAAAATCGCTCAGTTGATTGCCATCCGTATCAAACCGCTTAAGATGGCCGTTTCGCGTACATACGGCAATCTCTTTATGCCCGTCCCGCACGGCGATCACCGGCGCCATGGACACATACGAGCCGAGTTCCGCAGGAAATCCGGGCCGCTCGTTTCCTTCTTCATCTATGCAATGTAGAGTATTATCCACGCCCACAGCCAAAATAATGGAAGTTGAATCCTCGGCAAACCGATCCACGGTTAAGGGTTGTGACACCGAAATCTGTTCCAGCGGAAAACCTTTGTGGTTGGTTTGCACAGGAAAAGAAAAAACCTGTTTATCCGCATACGGATACACGGAATCGGCATTGGCTGTCATGTGTATTTCTATTTCAACCGGCTGATACGGCGCATCAGGTACAATACGGAAAGGGAGCTGATCGCTTTCCACCAGATGTGAATCACCGGCCTGTAAATCGGATATGAAATAGGATGTATCCGGAATATCCACATACGGACTTTCGGAATGCAGGCTCAATTTCAAGCCGGTCGCATTACGCCAATAGGCTCTATTCCGGATTGTAAAATCTAACGCGGCCCATGTTCCCGGATTCAACTGCTCGGATTCTTCATCCATAATCTGAAGGGTTAGATCCGAAACACTACAATTGGGATAAATGCGTTTGGCAATGGAATTGTACACATTTACACAACCCGCTCCGAGTAAACCGGCATAAGCGGGATTAGCGCCACCCAAATCATCAGCGCCTTTGTAAAGGGTGTTTAAAAGCTCGCTGCGTCCCTGCTGTGGGAACCAGGCTTTGATTAGAGCCAGAGCGCCTGCTACCACCGGACTGGCCATGGAAGTACCCTGCCATGAGGCATAACTGCCGGCATTGGCATGAATCGTACTGAAAATAGAAGTCCCCGGCGCACTGATATCGATCACCTGGCCATAATTGGAAAAAGACGCTTTACGGTCACTTCCTTCCAACGCAGCCACAGCCACCGTATTTTCAAAATCCGATGGATAAAAATGGTGATTATCATTATTGTTGTTGTCATTTCCTGCAGCGGCTACTACAATCGATCCGTAATCATTCGTAACATGATCGATTAAATCCTGTTCGTAGGTGCCATATCCGCTGCCGCCCCAGGAACAATTAATCACCACGGCGCCCATTTTGGCACAGTAGAGAATACCGTCGTAGGCATCCCACAACCAGGCCTGGTCCACATCTTCATCATGGCTTTGTTTGGTGGCAATAATTTTACTACGAAACGAAACGCCGGCAATACCAATTCCATTTTGTCCGGTGGCCGCCATAATTCCGCTGACATGCGTGCCATGGCTTAAAATTTTAGAACTGCCCACAAAAGGAGGGCGAATATTATTATCCCCGGAAGATGTATCGGTCGCGCCAACAAAATCCCAGCCGCGCACATCATCCACAAAACCGTTGCCGTCATCATCGATTCCATTCAAATCCGCATCGGTAAACTGTCCGTCGCCGTCCAGGTCTTCTCCCGGATTAATATACATGGCCTCTGCCAAATCCGGATGGAGATAATCCACTCCCGTATCCACAACGCCCACCAGCACCGTAGAATCGCCGGGAAGTCCTTCGGGCCACAGCCCCCAGGCATAATCCGCCTGAATGCGATGAATATACCACTGATGTTTAAAGAATAAATCGTCGGGTGTAAAGGGTGCCACTGCGGCGGCAACCGCTACAGGATGCTCTATTTGGGAAGAAAGGATTTCGGGAAGCGCCTCAAAGCGGTCGCTTAATTTTTTAAGTTCTTCCAAAGATTGTTTTTGTGGAAAATGTACCCGGTAAATACGGCTGAAATCCACGTTACCGTACACATCGGAGGCATCGGCCGATTGCAGCCAGCGCTGCAAAGTAGCGCCGGGATAATCATTAATAATTTCCTGCATTCCTTTGCTTAGGCCCGACACTTTACCGTTTGTTACTTCTAAGGCAGGCTGATTTTGTTTAATACAAAACAGCAAACGACCCGCTGGTTGTTGTGCTTCGGCCAGAACAATCAGACTTAAGATTATAAATAAAATTTGTTTTAACAAGGTTTTTCCATTTTACTTTTTTTACATCTACCCTAAATATAGTGCCAACAGATACAATTATGCCCATCGTGGGTAGGATTTACCTGTAGGCGTATCAGCCAGCGACGGATTAAGGCGTATGTTTTCTTGTACAATCAATAATTGCATATTAAAGATTTTACAACCCCCTAGCCCCCTTTTTTAAGGGGGAATTAATCTTTCCCAACTGGCTAAGACTATTCACTGATTATTAAGTACAGTTGTAAGTTATATTTACCTAAATTGAGCGATTCCCTCGTCATCGCGAATCCCGACAGCGCTGTGACGCCCCCCCTTGGGATTGCTTCGCTCCTGCGACCGCTGTTGTGGTTGCTGCAATAATGTCCCCCCTACCAAGGGGGGACTAAGGGGGGTGTCTTTTTAATGGACAATTATTGCATTGTACAGATTTTACAACCCCCTAACCCCCTTTGCTAAGGGGGAATTGAGCGATAGCGACGGGACGAACCCCCTTGGGATTGCCTCATCCTGCATATGCATGATTTGCATGATGGTGCTACCTGAGGGGTTTGCTTCGTCGCTGCGCTCCTCGCAATGACGGTATTTTATTGGGTTTATATCAACAATCTTCTACTTAGGTTTTAATCCACCTTGCTTTTTATTTCAGTAGCAACATTTTACGGGAAAGCACCTGACTCCCTGCTACAAGCCGGTAAAAATAAACACCGCTGGAAAGCCCGCCGGCTTTAAACGTAACCGAATATTGACCGGCCGATTGAACAGCATTCACCAGTTCTTTTACCTTTTGCCCCAGGGCATTGTAAACGCTTAGTTTCACCTGTACCCGCGCATTACCTTGCGCCGCTATCGCATAATTTATTCTTGTTATCGGGTTGAACGGATTTGGATAATTCTGTTGCAGCTTCATGGTTGTTGGCATAGTAACCGGTTCGTTAGCAGCGATTGCCGTAACCGCATCCCCGTAAAATCCCGTGCGATGGTTGCTGCCCAGATAAGTCGGCCAGACCATCAGGGGATTTTTATCGCCATCCACATCCACTACATTCAGATTCTCGTTCCCGCTGATAATTATTTCCAGATCGCCGTCGTTATCCAGATCGTTCAGTACCGGAACGCTGTGCATGGGTTCATCGAAGCTTACCGGAAAATGGGTCAGTTCACTTCCGTCTGTACCCAACGTATGCACACTGCCATCTAACAGGCCCAGCACCATTTCATAATGACCATCGTTGTCAAAATCGGCAAAAACAGGGCCGGTCTCTGCGCGATCATCCAGAAGCCTTGGGAAACTTTCCAAACTATCCCCTTGCAGGCTAACCCCATGTACATAATGGTCATCCGTTGTAAAGAACACTTCCGGACTCCCGTCGTTATCCCAGTCGCAAACTGCCGGTACGGAAGTAGCCACACCGGAATAATGATACACCGCCTGCTGCACACCTTCCGCATTGAAAATTTGCAGTAATTTATCCTGGGTTAAAACACAAATGGACACACCGGAATCCGTTTGAACGGTAACCGGCGTTTTAACGATTTTATCCGATACTTGTAAAGGAAAACCGGCTACAGTATCTCCCGTGGCATAAACTGCCTGCAAAACAGAATTAAAAA
>JANTHG010000045.1 GCA_024762535.1 Calditrichaceae bacterium | reverse complement strand
TCCGCGGTAAATAACGCCGTGCAAACGGTTGGAATCGTACAGTTTGTTTATGCCGCCCAACTGGATGCTCAGGTGGTCATTAATACGCCGGGCGAACTGGATGTCCAAATCCGTGTAGCCGTTATCACCCTGGCGAAACATGAGGCGCGAATACGGTTCTTCGGGGTTGAGCTTCCGACCCTGTACCAGCAGACCATCGAATAATGCCTTGTTATCGACCGGCACTGCGGAAGATTGGGCGTCGGCTTCGATAGAGGCCACAGCATCCAACGAAAGAAAACGGGTGTTGTACAATCCGCTAATCGGTTCGTTTAAGGTGTGCCCTTCATACAAAAGAGCGCTCTGATGCGGCAGGAGATGCAGCGGCGCCACAAAACGAGGCTGTCCGGGATCCATAAAATCAAATATCTGAAAAGTGGGTTGTGTGCGAAACACATCGGCAAAGCCGTTGTAATTCACAAAGATAAGCTCATTATGGGAAAAGATTGCGGAGTCACTGTTTTGGGTTAGTCCGTTCAAATGGTAATTCAGCAAATCGAGCCCGTATTTAGGCAGCGGTTTGGGACTGTTTACAAGCGAATCGGAATACGCCTCAGTGGTATCGGCTGGCAGGCTTACGGCAAGGGAATCGGTTGTTTGAGCGGGCAGGGAGGTACCTACCAGAAAGAGCAATAAACCACTGACAACAAAAACCGTTCGGCTGAATGTATAGAAGTTTTTTGGCATAAGGCTAATTTCAACAGAAAAACAAAGCAAAGCAACTTTTTGCAAAATCAAAAAAGCCCTGCAAAGCAGGGCTGTGATGTTCCTTTTACAGGGTTTCCAGCGCTTTTTTGATGCGCTCAAAGGCCCAGTCAATTTCTTCTTTACTGATAATCAACGGCGGGGCCAAACGAATAACGTTTTCGTGTGTCTCTTTGGCCAACAATCCTTCTTCCTGTAAAAATTCACAGAAGCGCCGCGCGCCGCCGGCTTCCGGTTTAAGCTCTATGCCAATAAACAGACCTCTGCCGCGCAATTCCTGAATATGCTTTTGATTGATGCTTTTCAGGCGGCCCATTAAATAGTCGCCCAGTTCTTTGGAACGGGCAGGGAGGTCTTCTTCGGTCAGTACGTCTAAGGCTTCACTGGCAACCGCACAGGCCAGGGGATTGCCGCCAAAGGTACTGCCATGGTCACCGGGATTAAACACACCGAGAATCTCTTTACTGCTTACCACAGCCGAAACCGGGTAAAAGCCGCCGGAAAGCGCTTTACCGATAATCAGCATATCAGGCTTCACTCCTTCTTCGTGCATGTAAGCAAATAGTTTGCCGGTGCGCCCCAGGCCGGTTTGCACTTCGTCGGCAATAAAGAGGACATTATGCTCTTTACACAAACGCTGCGCTTCGGTCAGATACCCTTCTTTAGGAATGATAATTCCGCCTTCGCCCTGAATGGGTTCCACAATAAAAGCGGCTGTGTTGGGTGTGATGGCTGCTTCTAAAGCGGCGGCATCGCCGTATTCAATCATTTTAAATCCGGGAGTAAAGGGGCCGAATCCGTCGCGGTACTGGTCTTCGGTGGCAAAACCCACGATAGTTGTGGTACGGCCGTGGAAATTATTTCTACATACGATAATTTCGGCCTGTTCATCGGGAATGCCTTTGACTTTGTAGCCCCATTTCCGTGCTGCTTTGATAGCGGTTTCTACCGCTTCAGCGCCCGTATTCATGGGCAGCATCATTTCCATTTCTGTTAATTTGACCAGCTTTTCCGCAAATGGCCCCAACTGGTCATTGCGGAAAGCACGGGAAGTTAAAGTAAGTTTTTGCGCCTGATCGGTTAAGGCTTTTAAAATACGCGGATGGCAATGGCCCTGATTTACCGCGGAATATGCACTTAAAAAATCCATGTATTTTTTACCGTCAGCGTCTTCCACCCAAACGCCGTTGGCTTTGGAAATTACAACATCTAAGGGATGGTAGTTGTGTGCGCCGTATTGGTCTTCGAGAGCGATATACGATTTTGCGTCCATTTTCTTTCCTTCTATGTTAAGTAGATGGTTTATCAAAAGTTGTTTGCATCAGTCTGAATTTACAGCGGCGTTTACTTGAATTCAACCAATAAGAGGGAATTATTTTAGACGGGTAGAACATATCTTAACATGCGACCACTGATCCGGTTGTGCTTGGCTTGTGGATACGATTGAATTATTTTCCGGGAATGCACATGCGGACGTGGTGGCCCGCATGCTCACCCGGTTATAGAAAACGAAATAATTAGTATTCTAAAATTTTAATACTGCCATTGGTGGTGCGCAGGGTTAATAAGGTGCCACCGTCATTAATTTCGCCTTCCAACCGTTTGTGTGATTTGGCGTAACGCTCGGTTAAAGGCAGTTCGCATTTTATGCTGCCGTTGGTTGTGCGCGCTTCCAAATCGGCATTCGTGTTATACGGCAACAACAGTTTAATGGAACCATTGGTCGTACGGAAACGCATTTCTTTATCGGAATTAAATTTCCGAAACGAAATATAAAGCGAACCATTAGTAGATTTGGCACGGGCACTGCCGGAAATATCTTCGAGGCGAATTTTCCCATTGGTGGTGGAACAGTCAAAATCACCGCTGCAATCTGTAGCAATGATAGCGCCGTTGGTGGAATGCAATTCTAAATTCATAGTTTTGGGAACGTGTAATTCATAGTTTACGGAAGCGCTGTTGCCACCGCCGTTAAACAGCCAGGTAAAAAATCCGCTGCCGTTATTCCGGCTTTGTGGTAAGTCCGTTTCAATGGTCAAAGACGAACCCTCCTGAGAAATATCTATAATTAGGTGTTCCATCAGTCGTTGTGCTTTTCGTTCATTACTGCCGCGGACTTTTTTGTAAGCAATCACTTCAATGGCATTTTCTTCCCAGCTGCTTACCTGAATGTTACCATTGATATTCGAAAGAACCACCTCTGTAATATCTTTAGCATCAATCCGCTTTTTAAAGGTCTCTTCTAAGGTAGCAGCCGAAGCGAGCTGAATGAAAGCAGATACGATGAGAATCCATATAAAAAGTCGTTTCATGTTTAAATCTCCTGTCTATTTGGAAAGATTATAAATGGTAATGCCCCAGTTTTCTTTATCCCGCGGAGGCGTTGTATTCCAGTCATGATACGAATGGGAATCATCCGAGCGGTAATGCACTATGTAGTTGCCCGGGTCCAGCGTGATAATGGTATCGACTTTGCGGTTTTTGGACGCGCCGCCTGCGGGTTGGGTATGGCGGTATCGCATTTTCCACACGAGGTCGCCTGAGTCCATATTGCGAATCCAGCCGTAATCGTACATTTCATCTTCATCGCCCTCACCCATACAGTAAATTCGAATACGGCTGCGTTTGGAAAGGTGGAACTGCTTGCGCACATGTTCGTCATCCCCCACATGAGTCAGCTGCGCCAGTATATCCTGCTCTTCCGGTTTTTCTTCTTTCACTTTTCCGATAAATGTACTCGTTCCCACAGGAAAAAGCGAAATACCCCACCATTCCGGTTCATCCGGCGGGTCCATATTCCATCCTTCGTATGAATGGGAATCATCCGATTGGTAATACACAATATATTCGCCTGCATCTAATTCAATAACGCCGTCAAACAGGCGATTTTTGGAAGCGCCGCCCGCATGGCTGGTTTGACTGTAGCGCATTTTCCAAACCGTTCTTCCGGTTTCCATGTTCACAATCCAGCCATAATCAAACATATCGCCGTCGCGACCTTCGCCTTCGGCCAGAATACGGATTTTAGAGGGCTTAGTCAGTTTAAATCGTGCTTCTTTGGATGCATAATCACCAACGCGGGTGATGCTGACTATGGGTTTTTTGCTGTGTTCGGAATAGGGCTTTACGGTTCCGGGTTCCAGCTTGTTGCTACTGCGTATAACAATACCCCAGTAGAAGGGGTCGTATGGCGGATTGCTGTTCCATTCTTGTAAGGAATGACTGTCATCCAATTTATAGTAAACCAGATAATCACCGGGTTGCATATGCAACTTTTCCCGTACCAGTCGATTTTTTTGAGCGCCGCCCGCATAATCGGTATCGGCTTCTTTCATATCCCAGATATGTTCGCGGGTTTGGGCGTTGATAATCCAGGCATAATCGAACATTTTACCCTGGAATCCTTCGCCAAGGGCATAAATCTGCACATCAAGCGGTCTGGTGAGGGTAATTCCGGAAACATAGCGTTTATAATCGCGTAATCCGGTGATGCTCACAACAGCTTCTTTTTTATCGGTAAAGCGTCGTTCCTTTATCTCTTTGGTGCTTAATACATCGCTTACCCCGTCGATGTGAATCATCCACATATCAGCTTCATTATCCCACTCATCGGAATTAGAAAAGATTTTTTTAAATACTTTCCCCAGTGTAATGAAACCACCGTTCAGGCTGATGAAAGAAGGTTCTACAGCGGAATAATAAACTTCATACTCCCCGGCATCCAAATGCACTTTGCCGTCAAAGGTACGCGTCCAGTCCGAGCCGGATTCCCTGTCCGTATTATCAATAGTCATGCGCCAGACCATTTCCCGTGTGTCGGCATTGATAATCCAGGCATAGGAAAACATATTATTGCGGTCGATATGGGAATTGGAAGAACGGCGGATTACTTTCTGGCCGCCCGCACCCACTGCTTGGATATGAACGTCTTTGGCGTGATTGAGCACAAATCCTTTGTAGTAAACCTGATCGTAGCCAATATCCTTAATTTCCAGAATCTGCTCACCGGCAATCAAAGTGCGTACACCGGCCACGAGCATCAGTAGTAGTATGGATTGTCGTAACATAACATCCCTGCTTTCTTAAAAGGGTTTACTTAAACGAAAGATAACCACGATTGCATCCACATTGGTATCCGTACGCTTGGCAATGCTTAACCGGGTATTGCCGGACCGGGAACTAATAGCCAGCCCGATATCCGATTTGATATCTGTTAATTTAAGTTGTGAAAAACCGGCATTCCAGTTATTATCCTCAGAAACATCGGCCCGGTTCCAGACACTTCCCGCATCGGCAAACAGTATATAGCGCAAGTGATCAAAGAACAAAAAGTCAAAGCCAAAAGTTTTGGGGCTGAGATTGTATTCCATATTGGCCAGCAGCATCCGATCGCCACCAAAAGCGCCTGAAGCGCCGCGCACACTTTTATACGAAAACCCGCGCAATGTACCCACGCCGCCTAACTGATAGAGCTTCTGCAATGGAACCGTACCTTCGGAAGTAGCCAGTTTAACACGGGCATCGATACGTTCGTAGCGGCCAAGACGTTGGTAGCGGCGAAGTTCCAGTTGATACTGATTAAAGGAAAAATCACTGTTCAGTTTAGAGTTGGAAGTCTCCAATCCCAATTTGGCGTACCAACCGCTGGTGGGGTGTTTGAGATTGTTGCGGTTGTCGAAATACAGCTCGCCATACAGGCTGCGCATATTCCCTTCGCTGATGGCAGGATTTTCCCGGAATACACGGTTTTTGGCAAATAGAGACCAGTTGGTGTTGCGTTGTAGCGAACTATAATCATCATTGCGAAAAGCAAGGGTTCCTTTAAAGAAAATACTCAGATTCTGACTCACATGAAATTCATATCCGCTGCGTCGGTAATAATCCTGATAATCGCGGTGCAGCAGGGCGGCGGAAAGACTGTTTTCCCAGGAAGTGAGTAGCCAGTTATCCCGTGTATCGGTTAAATCATAAATTTTTGCGCCCACTTCAAAACGGTAGTCAGTTTTGTTGAAGAGCCAGCGGTCTGCACCCACTTCGTAGCGCCAGGCTTTTTCTTTAAATCCGTAACCGCCAAACCCATGTACACTTAAAAAGGTATATTTACCCGTAATTTTTTTGGGGATGGCATAACCGATAAACAGACCCTGTACGCGGTTGAAACTAAGAATGGCGGATTCATCTACATTGTGCACGGGCAATGTGCTGTAGGGTCCGTAGTGGCGTGAATGGTAATCGTCTATCAATGATTCGCTGTCATCATCCCATTCTTTGTAAGAAAAAAGATTCTGTTCATGTGTTTCTAACTGATTTCCGCTTATCGTACTCTCTTTACTCTGCCGTATGGTTCCGTTGATTGCCGTGATATTTCCATCCACTTCAGCGCCATTTTTAACCGATACGTTGCCGTTTAAGGCCAGCACATCGCCTTGTATTTGTCCACGGATTTTCAGGTCACCATCCACCACCAAAACATTTCCTTTTACTGATTCATCGTCGTCTATGGTGGTTTTTCCTTCATAGCGAAAAAGGGGAAGTTCGGGCTGGCTGAAGTATTTTTCAGCGGCGCGTTGTTCTATTTTGGAACCAAATGCATGTAAGGAATCTGCCGTACCCTTTTGTGCCCGGGCACCCGGAACGGCCACGCCAAGGAAAATAAAAAATACAAATAGATAAAGGTAGATTTTATGCATGTTCTCCTCCCAATGAATGCTTTTACCAGAGAATTACGTTTAAAATCACTTAAAAGTTACATGACGTTTCAATTTTTGAACCGAAAGATTTACCGGCGTTTGGTGTAAAAAAAGAAATTTTCAGAGCGGCCTTGAAGAAAGAACACAAAATGCTTTCTCATTCAATTGTAGCGTATCCTATTTATTAAAGGGGATTACAGGAGTGTGCTTTTTTATGGATATATTATTGAATAGTAACATTTTTACAACCCCCTAACCCCCTTTGCTAAGGGGGGATTGGAGTTGATGTGGGCGGCTACAGGTTGGGTAAAATATTATGTTGTTTATACAGGACAGCGATGAAGGCAAAGCCACCGCTCTCTTTCCCCCCTATCAAGGGGAGGATTAAGGGGGGTGTTTTTTTTTGCAAATTATCGAATAGTACCAATTTTACAACCCCCTAGCCCCCTTTGTTAAGGGGGAATTAGGCCATCATAAATAGAGGGTTTAATTATTTAAGATAGATGAGATGCAATACGGTAAATAATGCTTTTGGATAGTAGTCTAAAAAATAATACATTCCTTTCAGCACATACAAACTGATATAAAAAAGCGTGAACTATGGTACAAATCTTTCAAAGAAAAAAGGTTGATTGGCAGGAAAGGGCCAAAGCCGACCCCATGTTTCGTTACCTGATGGTGCTTTCCATTGCTTCTATGGCCGGATTGCAAACCTGGCGCACGTTGTTCAATAATTTTGCTGTGGATATGGCGCATCTTACCGGGTATCATGTGGGTATTATTCAGGCCGTGCGGGAAATTCCCGGCTTTCTGGCTTTGCTGGCGATTTTTGTGATTCGCTATGTGGAAGAACACCGGTTGTCTAATATTTCTATTATTATTTTGGGTGCAGGTGTGATACTTACAGGATTTTTCCCTTCCTTTTTGGGTTTAATAGCTACCACACTCATAATGAGTTTCGGGTTCCATTATTACGAAACGACCAACCAGTCGCTGACTCTGCAGTATTTTGACCAAAAAACGTCTCCCTGGGTATTTGGCAAACTGCGCAGTATCGGCTCGGCGTCTAATATAGTAATCGGTTTGCTCATACTCGCCCTGTCTTCGTATTTATCATATAAAATGATGTTTCTGGGTTTTGGTTTGCTGGTGGTAGGCGCCGGGATCTGGGGATTTTTTCAGCATCCTACACACAGCCGCATCGCTGTTCAACACAAAAAAATGATTTTGCGCAGAAAATATGCACTCTATTATTTTTTGACCTTTATGGCCGGCGCCCGCCGTCAGATTTTTGTGGCATTTGCTGTTTTTCTGTTGGTTAAAAAGTTTTCGTACAGCGTGCAAACGGTTACGGCCCTGTTTGTTCTTAATAATTTTGTGAACTATTTTTTGAGTCCCATCATTGGAAAAGCCATTATCCGCTTTGGCGAACGGAAAATTCTTTCGCTGGAGTACGGCAGCCTGATTTTTATTTTTATCGCCTATGCCTATACGGATTCCGCTCTGATTGCCGGTGTTCTGTATGTATTCGATCATGTATTTTTCAATTTTTCTATTGCCATCCGAACGTATTTTCAAAAAATCGGAAAGCCGGAAGACATTGCGCCCAGTATGGCGGTAGGATTTACCATTAATCATATTGCCGCTGTGCTCATTCCTGCCATAGGCGGTTTGATTTGGATAAGTAATTACAAACTGGTATTTTTAGCGGCAGCCGGTCTAAGCCTGATTTCTGTGCTTGCAGTGCAGTGGATACGCATTCCTGTCATACGGACGTTATATTAAACATATACTCTTTAGGGACGATAAAAAGAAACTTTAATTAAAAGCATGAGTTAGAGCTACCATATTAATCCGGGAAATGATATGAAAAACATTCTTTTACTAATAACTGCTTTGGCGCTCACCTTACCCTTATTCCACGCCACAGCCCAAAACACCGAAACCGTTACCCAATTGGCTCCCGAGCCCATTCATCCGCGGGAAGAACAGCTCGTGACTATGTTGCTTTCGCGTAGCCATTACGCGCACAAAGATATCGATGACTCGGTTTCCGTTAAAATGTTTAATGAGTATATTGATTTATTAGACGGCAATAAACTCTATTTTACGCAGGCCGATATAGATTCCTTCTCGGTGTACCGCTTGCAATTGGATAATGATTTGATGCTAGGCCGTTTAGAGCCGGCCTACCGGATTTTTAACCGTTTTATGCAGCGCTTTCATCAGCGTATGGTTTATGTGCAGAAGCGCTTGAACCGTCCCTTTGATTTTTCCATTGATGAATCTTATGTGTACGACCGCCGTGAACTGCCCCGGGCCAAAACGACCAGCCAGTTAGATAGCATCTGGCGGAAACGGCTTAAAAATGAAGCGCTTAAATTAAAACTGACCGGAAAGAAATGGGATGAAATCGTTAAAACCCTGAAAAAGCGTTACAAAAATATAGAAGACCGCGTTCGTAAAAGTCAGAGTGAAGATGTGTTCCAGTATTTTATGAATGCGCTGGCTGAAACCTTTGACCCGCATACGGCTTACATGTCGCCTAAGCTCAGTGACGATTTTAAAATCCGGATGAGTCATTCGCTCGAAGGCATTGGTGCCGTGCTGCAGGTGGAAGATGATTACACTAAAGTAGTTTCCATTGTAGCCGGAGGCCCGGCGGATAAAGCCGGTGAGCTGCATCCCAACGACCGGATTGCCGGTGTGGGGCAGGGGGCAACCGGAGAACTCACTGATGTGATTGGCTGGCGGATTGATGATGTGGTCCAGCTTATCCGCGGTCCCAAAGGGACAACGGTGCGGCTGCAAATTATTCCGGCGGAAGCTTCGTTAGAAAGTCCGCCCGATACCATTGCTATTGTACGGGACAAGGTGCGCCTGAAAGACCGGGCCGCCAAAAGCGACACACTGGAGATAACGGAAAACGGTCGTACTTTTAAAATTGGCGTTATTGATGTGCCCGATTTTTATCTCGATTATGAAGCCATGCGCAAAGGCGACCCGGATTACGCCAGCACCACCAAAGATGTAAAACGTTTGCTCGGTGAATTGCAATCGGCCGGTGTGGAAGGCATTATTATTGATTTGCGTAATAATGGCGGCGGCTTTTTAACGGAAGCGATCAATATGACCGGCTTGTTTATTAAAGAAGGACCTGTGGTGCAGGTGCGTTCAGCAAATGGCCGGGTAGAAGTGGACCGGGACGAAGACCCGTCCGTCACATACCGCGGACCGCTGGCTGTGCTGGTTAATCAGTTCAGCGCTTCGGCATCGGAAATTTTTGCGGCTGCTATTCAGGATTACCAGCGCGGGCTGATTTTGGGTACGCAGTCCTTTGGAAAAGGAACGGTGCAGAATATTGTGCACCTAAACCGCTTTTTGCGTAAAACCACTGCTAAGCTGGGTCAGGTAAAAATGACCATTGCCAAGTTTTACCGCATTAACGGGGGCAGCACACAGAATATGGGCGTAGTTCCGGAAATTGAATTCCCCTCTGCTTACAGCAGTGCCGAGGTGGGTGAACGCAGCATGCCTAACGCGCTTAAATGGGATGAAATCCGACCGCTATCCTATCGGCAATTTAACAACTGGGACGATGCGTTAATCAAGCAGTTACGCCTGAATCATCTGGCACGTATTCATAAAAACCTGCGATTTAAATTTTATCTGGATGATTTGGATCGCATCCGGGCAGAGCGCAAAAAGAAGAGCATTTCTCTGCAGGAAGAAAAACGTAAAGCGCAGCGAAAAATAGCGGATGACCTTAAAGAGGCGCACAAAAAAGCTCTGGAAGCAGCGGGTCAGGGTGAGGACAAAAGCGATTTATTCTTAGACGAAGCGGCACAAATTGTGGACGACTGGATTCAGTTAGAGTCCAGGCGCTGAATAATTAAAAATTAAAAATGATTTTTTGTAATTCAATTACATCGCTTAACAAACTATTTTTTTTCTGAAATATAGCCTGTTTCAGACAGTGTTTTATTTAACAATTCGTTGTTCTTTTAAAATATCGTAAGTGATTACTTTTCTGATAGGTGCAATCTTTATGTCATTCATATCTATGTTCATAGCGAATATCCAAATAATATCTTTTGTTTCAATATATCCGACATTCCAACCTATATTATCACTCCATCCTGTTTTTGAATGAATAACATAATTTTCATTTGAATCCGTAATCATAATGTTTTTAACAGTTTCCTGAATCTTTTTGTCAAATGGCAATTCATCTTTTATCAGTTCTTCAAGAAAATCAATTTGTTCATTTGCTGAAATTGCAAGTTTTCCATAAAGCCAAAATCGGTCAATTTTATTATCAATTTTTTTATTGCCATAATTTGCTGCATCAATCCATTTTTTCATTTTATCCTGACCCGTCCTACGAGCTAATTCCTTATAAAACCAGACACAAGAAATTGGAAATGCTGTTCTCATAGTTTGGTCTTTATTCCAAGGTTTATATCCTCTGTCTACTCCGTCCCATTTTATAGTATCATCTACACTTTCAATTGAAGAAACCTGTAATGCAATCATTGAATTTAGAATTTTAAAAGTCGAAGCTGGAACAAATTCTTTATTGCTTCTTTTTTGGTTGTAAGTTAAGGTTTTATTCGTGTTCAAATTCTTTAATACAAATGTTCCATTTACATTATGATCTTGAAATATTTTTCCCCAATTATCTATGTGTTTGTTTTGATTACAGCTTGCCAATCCAACAACGATAATTACTGATATTGTTAATCCCCTTATTTTCATAGTTTTTCGGTTTCCTTTGCATTGACTACAACTCTTGTGTATGTGTATTGATGGTTTTGTCCAAATGGGGAGTATAGGAACAATTACATTTGTATTTTTTACACAACCCGGTGGCCTGTCTGGTGTCAATATTTTAAACGGTAAACACCAGAAGGCCCGGTCTTCCGGAGTGTTTTCACTTTTGCGGTGTAAACACCGAAAATTATATTCTGTTAACGAATCTCTTGTTCCAGATTCAGTAAATATTCTTTACGCCATAAACCGCCGGCATAACCGGTTAATTTCCCGTTGGAACCTATGATGCGGTGGCAGGGAACAATAATGGGAATGGGGTTGCGTTTATTGGCCAAACCCACAGCGCGTACGGCTTTGGGATTGCCAATAGCTACCGCAATATCTTTGTAGGAGGCGGTTTTGCCAAAGGGAACAGCTTGCAGGGCCTGCCAAACGCTTTTCTGAAAAGGCGTGCCCTGCATGTCTAAGGGTAAATCGAATTGTTGACGCTCGCCGGAAAAATACTGCTGCAATTGTCGGATGGCCTCGGAAAGCAGTTCCGAATTACCCGGATGAGCCGTTTGGGGCTGTTCGGAAAAATGAATGGCTCTGAGCGCGCTGTCTGTGAAAACGATTTGCAGCAAACCGATGGGCGTTTCCAGGCTCTGCGAATATAACCCGGGCATTATAATTCTTTCCCCGCTAACCCTTTAAGCAGATTATACTGGCGTTCAATCACCCGGTGATGGTTGGCTTCTTCTTCCGACAGATTGGTGAACAATGTTTTGAGCTCCTCATTTGAGGTTGATTCGGCTGCTGCTTTGTAGCGTTTCATTGCATTGAACTCACGCTTCATAGCCGCATCTAAAATTTCTTCGGTAGTCCAGTTCTCGTTAAAAGCGATATTTGAGTTACCATGTGAGCTGCGGGCAGCTTCAAATAATTCCGGGTCATCTACCGGAACGTCCAAATCATACAGCTCGGTTTCGCGGATATTGAATAACATATTTTCGTGCATGGTTTCTTCTTTGACCAAACGTTTAAAAAATGCTTTGGAGTCGTCATCGCCGGCCACTTCCACTCCACGCTGGTAGAGTTTTTGAGAATTCACTTCTCCCTGAATCGCTATATCCAGTAAATCTTTTAATGTATGCATCGTTACTCCTTGTTCATTAATGTTTGCGGTAAATTAATTCCAAATACGGATTAAACGCAACTGTTTCATTTTTTATTTTAATTTGAGCCGGGGAGGAAAGGCACAAGACACAAGACACAAGCTACAAGACTAAACAGTAGCCGGGTGTTCATTTTTCGTTTACTTCAAAAAATAGCCGAAGCCGATTCGGGCGGCATACGGATTGGCCTTGTCTTTGGAATAGGCGCCTTCCGCAATCAGCGCTAGGTTGGGCTTTAGCAGCATTTGCAGCCGAAGGGAAATGCCGGGTTGGTCGAAAAACTGCGAAACGGCCACACTAAGCCGGTCGCCATGTTCCGAAAACACATAATTCAAACTTAAGCCCAGCAGAGAAAGCGACGCCGGATTCATTCCGCCCAATTCCACATAAAAGGTGTTTAACCAGCCCAGACGTCCGCTCAGCTTAGGAAGGACGAACATTGTCGGGCCTTCGTAGCAATACATGTTATGCAAATAAAAAAAAATCATTCCCGCGCTGAAGCCGCCGTATTTCCAATTGTTATTGTATTGGGCGAATAAAAAAGTACTGCTCGATACCTGAGTTTCGTCCTCTGGCATATACCCGTCAAAATAATCACATTCACAGCAAAGCGGGCCATGCTGGCGCAAGAAAACCTGAGAAAAGTCCACTTCTAAGCCGCTGCTTGTGGCTGCATAGGGCTGCAAATGTAAGGAACCGGAAAAGTATTGATGCGTTATCTTTTCCTCTTCTCCGGCGGCATATCCAAAGTGGATACTGAAGAGTTCGTTTTTCAAAGGATTGTCCATCAAAGCCTGTGGATCCCATACGCCTTTGTGATGTTCACGGGCATAAATGGCGGCTTCCCGGTAGGTGTTAAGATAAGTCGAATCTGCATTATCCGTAAACCAGCCGAACCCATGCCGCAAAATATAATGGTTTATATTTATATTCTCCAGGGGGTACAAGATGGTAAGATGCACTAACGGATAGCCGTCCGTAGTCTGCCTGCCGCTGTATTCTACCAGAGTAGTATGGTTGATAAAATGACTTTTTGCATAATGGCGGATATGGTTGTTTAGATTCCGATAGAGGCTGTCTGCCGGCAGGGAACCGGGCAAGCGGACATTGGCCAAAGCCACTACTTCGCGGTTGGCAAGGCGGAATAGTCCGTTTTGGGTCATAGCAAGAATGGTTGTCTTTTTGCCTGTGGAACCGGCCAGGCCAATTAATACGGGCAGAAGAATAAAAAGAAATGTGTGGCGCATAGAGTTCCCTTTAGGATAACATAAAATGCAAAATAGGGTAATTGTAAATATGTTTGGGAAATTGGGAAAATATACTTAATATGCACACAGCAAGGCAAGAAAAATAATGAATTATGACTGCACAAAAAAACTGGACTGTATTAAATCTTCTTAACACCACCGTCGCCTATTTCGAAGAAAAGCAGATAGAAAATCCGCGTTTAAATGCTGAGCAGCTTCTTGGTAAGGCGCTCAATATGCCCCGGTTTAATTTATATGTAGCTTTTGAGCGTCCCGTTACTTCACAGGAATTAGACCTGTTCCGTTCCCTTGTCCGCCGTCGTGCGCAACGGGAACCGCTGCAGTACATTCTCGGTGATACGGAATTTATGGGGCTTCCTTTCCGCGTGAATCCTTCGGTACTGATTCCCAGGCCGGAAACCGAAGTACTGGTGGAAACCATTTTGAACAGGAAACCGGATTGTACCAACGAGCAGCCGGTCATTGTGGATGTGGGCAGCGGCAGCGGCTGTATTGCCGTGAGCCTGGCCAAACTTTGGCCCGAAGCGCAGCTGTTTGCTGTGGATATTTCAGCGGAAGCGCTGGACGTGGCCCGGCAGAATGCCAAAGAAAACGGGGTGCAGGAGACGGTGCACTTTTTAACTTACGATATTTTTTCGGATTGGCCTGATAATCTGCCCGGGCAGGTGGATATCCTCGTTTCCAATCCGCCATATATCGCAGCATCCGAGCTGGATACGCTGCAGCCGGAAGTGCGCGACCATGAGCCGCACATTGCCTTAACGGATGAGAAGGACGGGTTGCGCTTTTACAAACGTCTGTTCGAACTTGGCGCCGGGAAACAAAATCCCGTGTGCAAACGTATTTTTCTGGAAATGAGCGGCAGTCAGCCGGAAACAATAATTAAATTGGCTGAATCCTTTCATTTTCAACACATTAACATTACAAACGATTTAACCCGCATTCCGCGGGTTTTGGAGGTAACCATTTAAGATGGCACGAAAAATTTCAAAAACGATGCAAAAACGCATCCTCGATTTGCTAAAAGAAAACCCCGGTGTTCCGACCAGCCGTAAAGAGATTAGTCACGCGCTCGGAATTCATAAAAACGATTATCACATCTTTTTAAACAGCATTGTAGCGCTTTCCAAAAGCGGCCAACTGATACATGCCAGTAAAGGGCACTATGCCTATCCGCAAAAAACCAACCGCTTAACCGGTGAGCTGCGTACCACCCGCGCCGGTTACGGCTTTGTGATGGTGGAAGACCGGGATGTGGATGTGTTTGTGGCGCAGCCCAACCTGAATACTGCGTTCGACCGCGATACGGTTCAGGTGCAATTGTACGCTTCATCCCGTGGGAAACGGTTAGAGGGATTTGTAACCAAAATTGTTCAGCGCTTCCGAACCCAAATTGTGGGAACGTACCATCAGACCGAGTACTACAGTTATGTGGTGCCGGATGATCCTAAAATTTACCGGGATATTATTGTGCCACCGGATAAGGCGCTGAACGCACAGAACGGACAAAAGGTTTTAGTGCAGTTCGAAAAATGGGAACGCAACCAGCATAATCCCGAAGGTCATATAGTGGAAGTACTGGGCAATCCGGGTGATAAGGGTGTGGACATTGCTTCGATTGTCTATTCCTACAATCTGCAGGTAAAATTTCCCAAAGAGACCGAAGCGGCCGCCCAAACCGTCAGCAATCTGATTTCCAAAGAAGAATTACAGGGCAGGGAAGACCTGCGTAAACTGGTTTGCTTTACCATTGATCCGGAAGATGCGCGCGATTTTGACGATGCGGTTTCACTGACCCGTTTGCCAAACGACCATCTCGAACTTGGCGTGCACATAGCAGATGTAAGCCATTACGTGCCTCAGGGTTCGGCCATCGACAAAGAAGCGTTTAACCGGGGAACCAGTATTTATCTTGTGGACCGGGTCATTCCCATGCTGCCCGAACATCTTTCCAACGAAGTGTGCAGTTTAAATCCCAAAGTGGACCGGCTGACCTTTAGCTGTTTTATGGAACTGGATGAAAACGGTGATGTTACCGATTACCGCATTGTGGAATCGGTTATTAACAGCAACGAGCGTTTTACCTATGAGCAGGTACAGGATATTCTGGATGGGAAAGCAAAGCACAAACTATCACCTGTGTTAAAAGAGATGGACGACCTGCGCGCACTGTTAATGCGCAAACGCTTTGAAAAAGGGGGAATTGATTTTGAAACCCCGGAAGTACGTTTTATTTTGGATGATAAAGGGCAGCCTGTAAAAATCATCCCCAAAAAACGGTTAAATGCCCACCGTCTTGTGGAAGAATTTATGCTTATGGCCAATCAGACCGTAGCCCGGCATATTAAGGATATCAGTCCGAAAAAGAGCGACTTACTGCCGTTTATTTATCGTATCCATGAAAAACCCAATGAAAAAAAGATGGAAAACTTCTTCAATTTTCTAATGGCTATTGATGTGCCGTTTACACCTGTTAAAAATATGAGTTCCCGCTATTTCCAGAACATTCTGGATACAATTAAAGGAGGCCCCGAAGAACTGGTTATTACGGAAGTGGCTCTGCGCTCTATGATGAAAGCGGTTTATTCCACGAAAAATGTGGGACATTTTGGGCTGGGATTTAAAGACTACACCCACTTTACGTCGCCTATCCGGCGCTATCCGGATTTAACCGTACACCGTATGCTCAAATTTTACAAACAGGCCGGTGCGGTCGTTCCCAAAGGGCTTAAAAAAGATTTAGACCGCATCGCCGACCAATCTTCAAAAATGGAACGGCTGGCTGTGGAAGCGGAACGGGAATCCATTAAGCTGAAACAGACCGAATTTATTCAGCACCACATTGGCGAAACGTTTAAAGGTGTTGTTTCGGGCGTGATGGCGTTTGGTGTGTTTGTTGAGCTGGAAGAAACCTATGTAGAAGGTCTGATTCGGGTGGAACGCTTAGATGATGATTTTTACATTTATGATGAAAAATCCTATTCTCTGATTGGGCGCGATACGGAACAGATGATTCGTCTGGCTGATGAAGTGGAAATCCGTGTGGAAGCTGTGGACCTGGAAAAGAAAGCTGTGGATTTTTCGTTGGTTCAGAATTTTACAGACCATGCGGGACGCAAACCTCAAAAGCGAACCGCGCCTAAAAAACGCAGACGCAGAAAAAGATGACACAACGCATTGCCTACATTTTATTCATTTGGCTGGTAAGCCTTTCCACGCTTTGGGCGGCAGATTCGCTGCGGGTTACTGTAGTGGATTCGGGTAAAACCGCAGCGCGCAAAGGCAGCCTCACCGCACCCATTAAATATTGGGCCGATGATATTTCGCTTGGCGACCAGGGAAATATGATTTATTTGTTGGGCAATGCCAAAATTGTGTATCAGGATATGACACTGACTGCAGCGAAAATCCGCATTGACCAGCGCGCCCGTGTGTTGTACGCCTACGGCGTGGCCGATTCGGTGGATGCAGACAGCAACCTGGTGTTGCGCGGTACGCCTGTTTTTGATGAAAAAGGGCAGGAACCGCTCAAAGGTGAAGTGATTGAATACAATTTCGATACGGAACGCGGTAAAATTTCAATGGGTAAAACGAGCATGGAACCCGGCTTTTACCGCGGCCGGCGTATCAACCGTATTGCAGACAGCACTCTGTTGGTGGAAGACGGGATTTTTACTTCCTGCGAGCACATCGACCATCCCCATTATTATTTCCAGAGTCAGCATATCCGTTTAAAAGTAAAAGATGAAGTTATTGCCGAACCCATTGTGTTTTACATCGCGGATGTACCATTGGCCTGGCTTCCCTTTGGTGTGTTTCCCAATAAAAAAGGACGCCATTCCGGTATTGTGATTCCCAAGTACGGAGAGAACCGTGTGGGCGGCCGTTTTTTACGCAACATGGGATATTACTGGGCACCCAACGATTATTTTGACGCCGCCTTTTTAACGGATTATTATGACCGGCTTGGTTTCGGCTTCCGTAGTACGATGCGCTATAATGTACGCTACAAACTGAACGGTGCTATATCCGGCAGCTATTTCCCGCGTAATCCCTCTACAGGTGCTAAAACAGAACGCTGGCAGTTCCAGTTTTCGCACCGCCAGGAAGTGGATCCCACTCTGTCCATTTCGGGAAGCGGTAATTTTATGAGTGACCGCAGTTACGTACGGGATTTGTCGCCCAATGTGGACGAACGACTGAACCAGAATATTACTTCCAGTTTAACACTTTCCAAACGCTGGAAAGGAACAAAAAATAGTTTAAGCGCCAGCATGAGCCGCAATGAGAACCTGCAAACCGGGCGGGTGGGGTATGTGTTTCCATCCCTTTCTTTTAATCGTTCCAAAACCAGTGTTTACGAAACGCTGACCGGTAAAAAACTGGGTGGGCGTAAAAACTGGTACCAAAACATTTACT
The DNA here is from genome assembly GCA_024762535.1 of Calditrichaceae bacterium. Classification (GTDB taxonomy): domain Bacteria; phylum Calditrichota; class Calditrichia; order Calditrichales; family Calditrichaceae; genus JANTHG01. The sequence continues at coordinate 172 of JANTHG010000045.1, read as the reverse complement.
TTTCGTATAATTCCAGTTTAATCCGCAAAGGGAACAAAATTCCCACAACCGACAGCACTTTTAGCGAATCGCAAACCCAGGGTATTCAGCATAGAATGGCCTTTTCTTCGCCCCAGAAGTTGTTTAAATATATCAGTGTTAACCCATCGCTCTCTTTAAAAGAAGACTGGGT
>JANTHG010000044.1 GCA_024762535.1 Calditrichaceae bacterium | reverse complement strand
TAGTGTAAACGGTGTGGAAAGGGCCAATGCGCAGGGACAGGCTACTATTAAAACAGCCGTAAACGCGTTTAAGGCCAGCGTCCAGCTTGATTGTGCCCAATACAGAGCTGAACCAAAAGCTATGGCCAGAACAATGGCTGTAAAATAGCGGCTTATTTTATTGGCAGCTGTCGTTAGCCGGCTGTGTTGTTGTTTGTGAAACGCTTCGTCGTTCCATAATTCCGTTAAATAGCTTTGATTGACGTCGTGCACCACATCCATTTCCAGCTCACCACCCACCTGCTTGCCGCCGGCGTAAATCATATCACCACATTGTTTGGCAACGGGTGAAGATTCTCCGGTTACAAAACTGTAATCGATGTAGGCCTGACCACGAATGAGAATGGAATCCGCAGGAATCAATTCCTGGTTGCGAATATAAATACGGTCACCGGGTTTAAGCCGTTCCAAAGGAATCGTGGTTTCACCATCGGCCACCTTTTTGGTTACAGCTACCGGAAAATAGGATTTGTAATCCCGTTCAAAAGAAAGAGAATGATAGGTTTTTTTCTCAAACAACTTCCCTATCAGCAACAGGAAAACCAGCCCGGCAAAAGAATCCATATATCCGCTCGAGGTGGTAAACACAATTTCGTATGTGCTGCGCAAAAAAAGAGTTATGATACCCAATGAAATAGGTACATCCATGTTGACCATACGCTGCTTAAAAGCGGCCAGGGCAGACTGAAAATAGCTTTGGCTGCTGTATAAAAGCACGGGAAGCGCCAGCAGCAAACTCAGATAATTAAAAAATCCGCCAATGGTGGGGTCGATGGTTTGATTCCCGGCCAGGTATTCGGGAAATTTAAAGAGCATGATATTGGCAAAACTAAAACCTGCCACACCTATTTTTATATACAAATCACGGTTGTTTTCTTTTTCCGCCTCTTCCTGCATACTATTGAGATTGATTTGCGGTTCGTAACCTATAGAAGCAAGCAATTCCACCACCTGCCGCAGGCTGCCTGCCGTCTCTTCAAACGTGATATACACTTCTTTTTTAAGATAATTAACGCGGGAACTGATGATGAGCGGATTGAGCCGATTCAGGTTTTCCAGCAGCCAAACACAGGAACTGCAATGAATGACAGGAATAAAAAAGGTTACACTGGCTGTTTTACCATCGGAGAACTGCACCAGTTTGTTACGGACATTTTCATCTTCGAGATACTGAAATTTTGTTTTATGCCCCGCTTCAGCCGGTGTGCTTGTTCCCGGCGTCTTCTCAAAAGCGTAGTACTCACACATTTCATGGGAATCCAGCAATTCATAAACCAGCTTACAGCCACTGCAGCAAAATACCTTTTCGCCAATATGGATGGAATCATCGTGGCAGTCCTCACCACAATGATAGCACTTAAGTGCCTTATCCGTTTTAGCTAAGTTTAATTTCTGTACGTGTATCATAACTCAGTTTAAATTTCTTTTGTATCTTTTCGGGGCCAATAACCCCACGCATAATAGTAGCAAGGCCTAATAAAATTACAAGTACGGCAGCTACCCTATAAATTTTGGATTGGATTTTTCGCGGAATGCTGCCACTCAGCAAACCGGCTGTAACCATCGCCGGAACCGTTCCCAGGCCAAAGGCCAGCATAATCAGCATACCACCAATCACGCTCCCGCTAGCAACTGCTTCAGCGCCCGCTGCATAAACCAGGCCGCAGGGAATAAAACCCAGTACAAAACCCAGACCGATTATGTTATTGCGTTTTACTTTAGCGAACATGGAACCAACCAAACGTTTAAAAGGATTAAAACCGGGAAACGCATTGGGCTTCATATTGGGAATCCAGCCAGCTAAATCCATCCCCATAAGCACCATAAAGATTCCTGCCACAATTTCCAGTACACCCTGTAAACGCAGAGTTAGTGCGGCATCAATAATAGTACCGAGCAGACCCAGTATATTACCGATTATCATATAACTCATTATCCGTCCGGCACTGTACAATAAATGTGGACTTAAACGCTGCCGCCAATTGGGTTGCGGGATAAAATCATTTTCATTGATTTTCAGCGTGTAGGTCAGCACAAAACCGCCACACATCCCGATACAATGCCCAAATCCGCCGGCCAGACCTATCAAAAAAGCACCGACAATGTCTATATGCATCAATTCAGACTACTTCCCTTTTACAGCTGTCAGTTCCATTGCCCTGGAAATTGGAATATGGTAAACACCCTTTGGGGCATCGACGATTCCATAGGAATTTAATACTTTTTCCTGCTTTTGCTTTAATTCCTTAAACGTGATCTTTTGAGAAGCTGCAGCCTCTTCAGCCTGTTCATTACTTGCAGAACATCCCATTAAAAACAGACTGACCATCATTACTATTCCAAGATATTTTTTCATATTTCTGCTCATCTTTACAAGTTTTTATAGTTTAAGGATTCTTTAAAACGAGGGTCACCAACAGGTGTAAGCGGATGTTTGGAAAATTGTTTCCAGAAAAGCCACATAAAAAAGCCGCCAATTCCAAAAAATGAAGTTAAATCCAAAATACAGAAACGGATACCTGATTTATGCAATACGGGCATCACCAGCCAGAAAATGTCAATCCAGTGCATGATCAGAACAAAGAGGCTCAGTATGCTTAAAAATTTTAAATTTCGTTTGGCGCTTCGTGGTAAAAGAGCCACAAAAGGAATTACAAAATGGCCAAACACAATCGTCATGGTGATAACCGGCCAGCTTCCCTGCCAGCGCGCCAGATAAAACACGGTTTCTTCGGGAATATTGGCATACCAGATCAGTAAGTATTGAGAAAACCCCATATAGCCCCAAAAGATAATAAAGCCAAAGATCATTTTTGCCAGGTCATGGTAATGTTCTACAGTAATCACATCTTTTAAAAGTCCCTTTTTTCTGAGGTATAAACCAAACCAGGTTAAGAAGGCCAGCATACCCACCAAACCGCCGGAGAAGAAATAGAGTCCGAAAATCGTTGAATACCAGTGCGGATACAAAGACATGATCCAGTCGAAGGAAGCAAATGTGGTTGTAAGTGCAAACAGAATCATCCCCGGAGCCGAAACCTTTTTAAGCGTTTTAACCTGTTCCGGTGTCGCACCGTTGTCCATTTCGAGCGATGTTTTATATAGCTTTTTGGCAATGTAGTACCAAACTGCAAAATACACCAGGGTACGAATTGTAAAAAAAGTTATATTCAGATACCCTGCTTTTCGGCTTAAAATGGGGTCATTAGCCATTACATCTGCATGACTCCAGTGATACAAGTGATGCATACCAAGCAGGATGGGAATAAAAAAGATCGCCAAATACGGCAGCACCATGATAACCGTTTCCAGGATACGCCTGAGCACAATGCCCCAAGTTGTTCCGGTTAAATGAAATAACAAGACTAAAAACAAAGCGCCAAGGGCCAAAGAGACCCAAAACAAATAGGCCACGAGATATGAAAAGAAAAACTGATCGGATTTTAAAAAATATCCGGCAAACGTCAGCAGTAAACCCAGTATTCCTGCGCCAAGCGCTTTGGTCATCACCGGTTTTACATCGCTTACTCGATATGTAGTCGCGTCAAAATTCATAAGACTCTCATTATTCTTTTTTCGGTTGTTTGGTTGCAAGTTGTTTGAGTGTGTCAGCAGGCACATCCGCTGCTGTGGCATTTTGTGAACGCTGCAGAGCGCGTACATAGCCAACAATCGCCCAACGGTCCGCTACGGGAATTTGATGTTTGTAGGAAGGCATATTTTTAAAGCCATTCGTAATAACATCAAAGATATGACCGTCCGGATATTGACGTACTTTATCCTGATGAAACGTTGGGGGCGGCAAAAAACCGCGATCCACAACAATACCTTTAGCATTTCCATTTAAGCCATGACAGGGTGCGCAATATATGTTAAATCGCTGCTGTCCTCGTGTAAGTCGTTCCATGGTAAAGGGTACCGGCGCTTGGTTTACCGGCTTTCCTGCTTCATCTTTTCCAAAATAATATCGGGTGTCTTCAAAGCCTTCCGTAACAGCCACGGTACCTTTTACCGGCATACGGTTTACCATACCATCGGCAAAGAATTTACTCGCACGCTGTGGCATGTATTTTTGCTGTGTGTCCATATTAGGATTCAAATGAATGGGTGGTTTTTCCGAAACCTGTCCCTGTTTACAGCCGGTTAGCAGTAAGGCAAATCCCAAAAAGACAATCAGGGCAACTGAAACAAATCGTTGTTTAGTAAAAGTCATTGCGCCTCTCTCAATCATTTGCTACAAGTAATTCAACTTCGCGTCCGCCAATGGATTTAAGAAATTCGGCGGTGTCTTCCTCTTTAAAACGTTCATCCTGAGCTTCTACACTAACAAAAAAGCCGTCATCCGTTGCCCGGTTAAAGCGTTCGGAATAAAAGACCGGATGATGAAAACGCGGTAATTTATTTATGGCCAGCATCCCCACCAGCGAAACCAGAGCAGACGTTAACACCATAAGTGCAAACGCAACCGCACCATACGCCTGATAACTAAACAACGGCTTTCCGGAAATAACCAGTGGATAGGCAATAGTACTGGTCCAGCCTTCAAACAAGAATCCGGCCAGTACCATAATAAATGCTACAGGTCCTACTATCCAACCCAAAATGGACCGTTTTTCACCCATTGCCTGATCCATTCCATGAATTGGAAAGGGGGAGTGGCAATCGAATTTTTTATATCCGGAATCCCTGAGCTGCTCCGCGGCCTTAATCAAAGCAGCAGGATTTTCAAATTCCGCGATAACACCTTCTACTTTTCCAGCTTTCATTTCTTTCCTCTCATGCATGGTTTTCATAATAATGTGGATCGGCCTGCGGCAAAACGCCTTTTATTTCGGTAATGGAAATCATAGGCAGATAGCGAATAAAGAGCAGGAACAAAGTAAAAAACAGACCAAACGACCCTATTAACAGACTAACATCCCAGAATGTAGGGCTAAAATAATCCCAGCTCGAGGGTAAAAAGTCATTAGCCAATGAAGTTACAGTAATTACAAACCGCTCAAACCACATACCAATATTTACAAAGATTGAAATAACAAACATCAAAGGAATAGATGTGCGAATTTTCTTAGACCAGAATAACTGGGGAATCAACACATTACAGGAAATCATTATCCAATACGCCCAAGCGTACGGCCCGAAGGCGCGGTTTAAAAAGGTAAAAGTTTCATATTCATTCCCACTGTACCAGGCAATAAAAAACTCCATACTGTACGCATATCCAACCATCATCCCTGTAACCATGATGACCATATTCATCCGTTCGAGATGCTTTAGAGTTATAATGTCTTCTAAATTGTAAATTTTTCGCGCAATGATGGCCAGAGTCATTACCATGGCAAAACCGGAAAAAATAGCGCCAGCCACAAAATAGGGTGGAAAAATGGTGGAATGCCAACCCGGAATAATGGAGGTTGCAAAATCTGTACTAACCACACTATGAACGGAAAGTACCAGCGGTGTTGACAAACCGGCAAGCAGTAAATAGGCCAGCTCATAATGTTTCCATTGTTTGTTTCCGCCTCTCCAGCCCAAAGAAAACAAACCTAATACACGTTTACGAAGAACCGTTTTAGCGCGGTCACGGAGCGTGGCCAAATCCGGGATAAGTCCGGTGTACCAAAACATCAGTGATACGGAGAAATAGGTTCCCACAGCAAAAATATCCCAGAGAAGCGGACTGCGAAAATTAGGCCAGATAGCCATCTGATTAGGAATAGGGAACATATAATAAGCTACCCACACACGTCCCACATGCACACCGGGAAAAATAAGCGCACAAATTACAGCGAAAATAGTCATCGCTTCGGCAAAACGGTTAATGGAAGTACGCCATTTTTGACGGAAGATATAAAGAACAGCGGAAATCAGGGTTCCGGCATGTCCAATCCCCACCCAAAACACAAAGTTGGTGATGGCCCATCCCCAGCCTACGGGATTATTGACACCCCAGACACCGATGCCCTCCCACACGAGAAAGCCGATGGATCCGAGTAAAATCATTACTAAAGAGGAAGCCAGACCGAATAAAACAAACCAGGCCTTTTTGGGCTTTTTTTCCACAATTGAACTGATTATTTCGGTGACAGAAGCAAAAGTCTGATTCCCCTTAATCAATGGGGGCTCAGTAAACGTATCTGCTGCAACGGTATTTTCTACACTCACGTTCAAATTCTCTCATTTTAGTGGACTATTACTATTATTATATTATACAACCGGTTGATAACCGACTAATTCCGGATTTGGATTACGAACCTTGGCTAAAAAGGTGTTACGCGTTTTAAGGTTTAATTCGCCAAGCAACTCGTAATTACGCGGCGATAATTTGGATTTGGCAACCGCACTCTCTTTATCCAGTATATTCCCAAACGTAATGGCGTCTGCCGGACAGCTTTGCTGACAAGCGGCCTGCACGTCTCCATCCTTTAGCTCTCTACCCTGATTTTTAGCATCAATCTTGGAGCGGGTAATGCGCTGTGTACAGAAGGTGCATTTTTCCATAACTCCCCTAAAGCGCACACTCACATCCGGATTTTGAGCCATTTTTACGATTTCCGGCAATTCATTGCTGTAATTAAAAAAGTTGAAACGACGTACCTTGTAGGGACAGTTATTAGAACAATAACGCGTACCTATACAACGATTGTAAGTCATCACATTCAACCCTTCTTCGTCATGGGTAGTTGCAGCTACCGGACATACTTGTTCGCACGGTGCATTTTCACAGTGTTGACAACCCACCGGCTGAAATACCATTTCAGGGTCTTGCAAATCCCCGGAAAAATAGCGATCCAGACGAATCCAATGCATCTCCCGTCCCTTTGAAACCTGTTCTTTTCCCACTACCGGAATATTATTTTCACTTTGACAGGCCACCATACAGGCGTTACAACCAGTACAGGAATTCAAATCGATGGTCATACCCCATTGATATCCTTCATCATATTTGTGTTCTTCCCACAGGGATTTCAAAGGCGGATGTTCTACCATTTCTTCCGCAAAATGCGGTTCTTTCTTAAATTCTTCCAGGGTTGCTTCGCGTACCAACGGCCGCCCCTCCATACTGCCATGATCCTGTGTATTGGCCAGTAAATAGGTTTCACCAGTTGCGCTTAACTGCCCACCCGTTACATAGTCTGGTGCTTTAGATGTTCGCAAACCAGACACATTAAATCCAACCTTGTTACCTACGCGGCCGGATGCTGTGCGTCCATAGCCAAGCGTTAATGTAATCGAATAATCGGCGTGCCCGGGCAAAACCCAAACCGGCAATTTAAGACGAGCGCCATTGACGGTAAGCATAGCAAGATCACCGTTTTCGACACCCAGTTCCTTAGCCGTATTCGGACTGACAAACAAGGGATTATCCCAGGTGAGCTTGGAAACAGGATGCGGCATTTCCTGCAGCCAGCCATTATTGGCGTAACGCCCATCCAGCGTAGCTGGTGAAGCGGTAAATACCACTTCCAGGTCGTTTAGAGCAGCACGCTGTATTGTAATGGGATTTTGTTTAAGGTAAGCTTGTACCCTGCCAGATTTAAGACGAATTTTGGGCGCTTTGAATGTATCTTTTTTATAAACGCCGTTAGTCAACACTTTGCGCCATGCACGCTCAAATGAACCTGCCACTAGTTTTTTCTTCCAGGTATCCTGAACCAGCTCGTAAGCAGATTTCTTAGCTTCCCCACTTAAAACAGCTGTCATCTGAACTGCTGAAATACCATCAAACAGAGGTTCAATGAGAGGCTGAACCACAGAAGGCGTTCCGTCTATGGAACGGGCGTCGCCCCAGCTTTCCAGAAAATGAGCTGCCGGAACATGCCAGGAGCTTAATGCGGCGGTTTCGTCCGCATGCATACCAAAGTGGATAGTTTGGGTTGCGTTTTTAAGGGCTTCACTAAAGGCAACATCAACAGGCGCATCATACACCGGATTAACTTCCAGCATTACCAGTGTTTTAACTTTCTTGTTCTTAAGTGCAGTCATCACTTTTCTAAGCTTATCCGCATCCGGCAGTAGCGCATCTTTCACTTCGAGATAACGTACCGTATTTCCATTTGCCTGTAACGCTTCATTAATCATTGCGCACACTGCATGTACCGAAGCGGGCTGCTCTTTACCGGCCACCACTAATGCCCGACCTTTATTTTTAAGTAAATCTTTAGCAACCGAAGTCAACCATTTGGAATCCACAGAATAATCCCCGCCTGGAGCAGGAAGCGAATCGATAGCCAACCCCTGCTTTTTAAGCGTTTCGAGCAGAGAGAAAGCAAAGGCGGGAACGCGCCCTTTTTGCATCCGCAAACGATGATCGGCCATGGCGCCCGTGGTTGAATACGCATTTTCCACCACATACAAGCGATTCATTTTACCGTCTTCATCCACTTTGCGACCTGCGGCAAAATTTTTAGTGGCACGGATATCATCGGTTTCCGTCAGCAGAAAGTCGGAATCCAGAGAAAGTACCACAGCTGCTTTATCAAAATCGTAAACAGGTTGAAGCGGTTTACCAAAGGCGATATCCATTCCTTTATATATATTGGCGTCACTTACCGTTTCATAAACCACCCATTCTGCTTTGGGGAATTTTTTAAGAAATTCTTCATATAATCGATACAATGTAGGAGCGTTAAAGGCGCGGCTCAGTACCACCAGACCTTCGCCATTTTTCTTTTCGAATCCTTTGGCCTGCCCGGCCCAAAACGACTTAAACGCATCCCAGGTAGCAGGAGTGCCGTTTTTCAATACCATCTTAGAACGATCCGGATCATACAAGTTGAGGATTTCAGCCTGAATCAGTCGGTTAGACTTACCTAAGCTGGATGGATGTTTCGGGTTGCCTTCAATCTTTGTAGGGCGTCCCACATGACTTTCCACCAGTAACCCGTAACTATTTAAACCAAAAGGCATCGTAGTGGCATACTGAAGTGATTTACCCGGAACGATATTTTCGGGTGCCGTAACATAGGGAATTATTTTTTCTACCGGACGTCGGCAACCGGCCAAACCGGCGAAAGCAATAGAAGCACCCATCAATGATAAAAATTTACGACGGGTAAACGGATTGGTCATTTCCGAAGCGTTTTCAGGGAATTCCCTGTGTAAAAATTCTTTAAATTCAGACGTATCTGCCAATTGATCCAGACTACGCCAATATTCTTTTCCTTGTATTTTCTGTTCCAATTTCATCGGTGACATCCTGAACAAGTGATTGGTGGTTTAATTTTTTTATCTTTGATACGTTGCGCTGCAAAGGTTGCCTGATTGGCAGGAGGTATGTAATTCATGGTGGTGATTTCGGAAGCGGGTCTTAAATTTGGGGCAGGGTTGCGATGACAGTCCAGACACCATCCCATACTAAGGGGTTCTACCTGAGTAATTTTTTCCATATTGCGCACATCGCCATGACAGGTTTCGCAACCGACTCCGGCAGCTATATGCGGACTGTGGTCAAAATAGGCGTAATCCGGTATTTTATTTACCCGCACCCATTTCACAGGTTTACCGGTTGCCCAGCTATCCCGGATACGTTCCAGTTTTTTGCTATCTGTTTTAACAAGCGTATGACAGTTCATACAGGTTTGCGTGGGGGGCACGCCTGCAATAGGACCGGTTTCGACTCCGGTGTGACAGTATCTGCAATCCATACCCAGTTCACCTGCGTGTAGTTTGTGGCTGTAATCAACAGGTTGAACCGGTTGGTAACCCACGTCTGTATATTCCGGCGAACCAAAATACCAGAAAAAACCCGTAATTGCTCCGCCACCTGCCAAAACCACAATCAAAAGTATAGTGGGCAAAGCGTTTGTCCATTTTGGAAAAATCTGAGCCAAATCGAAACCTCTCCGGTTGAATTATGTTATACTTTTTATAATAGAAACACTAATCTTTTTAGCAAATAGAACAAATTTAACAACTTCCAAGCTATAAAAAATATTCCAGGTTGATCCAAAAAATCACAATTTTATCACAAATGTTTTTTGAACCACTTTTTTAACATATTGAGAATTAGGGTTTTATGCAATAGAAAAAAAATAAAAATATTATTTTACTCTGAAACTTAAAAATAGTTTCATTTCTTTTGATTTTAAATTCTGAAAGTGCTAAATTAACATCTTAATTATTATCAATAATTGATGGCACAAGATAATCAGGAGTTAAATCAATGGTTGGCTTCTATACTGTTTTATTGTTCATCTTTACCGGAGCGTTTTTGGTATCGTTTACCGTGGCGCTGTCCCGTTTTTTTGCCCCCACCAAACAATATCCCGAAAAACTCATTCCGTATGAATGTGGTGATCTGCCACAGGGTGATGCCTGGATTCAGTTTAATAACCGTTTTTACATTGTAGCATTAATTTTCCTTATTTTTGACGTGGAAGTGATGTTCCTTTTTCCTTGGGCGGTTGTATTTAATGATATGGGGCTGCTCGCTTTTGTAGAAATGTTTATATTTATTGTTGTTCTTTTGGTTGGTTATGCCTATGTATGGGTTAAGGGCGACTTGGACTGGATTAAACCAAAGCCCAGGTTAGAGCATCTGGCCAAAGGGAAAGGAGAATAATATGGGTTGGTTTGACACTCATAATGAAAACAATATATTTTTTGGTAAATTAGAAGAAGTTTTTAATTGGGGTCGTGCCGGCTCTCCCTGGCCCATTGGTTTTGGCCTGGCTTGTTGCGCTATTGAAATGATGGCCACCGGTGCTTCTCATTACGATCTGGACCGCTTCGGTACTTTTTTTCGTCCCAGCCCCCGCCAGTCGGATGTAATGATTGTAGCCGGAACCGTTACCTTAAAAATGGCTCCGCTGTTACGGCGTTTATATGAACAAATGCCCGAGCCCAAATATGTTATTTCCATGGGCAGTTGTGCCAATTGCGGCGGTCCATACTGGCGCTATGGGTACCATGTACTAAAAGGTGTAGATCAGATTGTACCGGTGGATGTTTATGTGCCAGGTTGTCCTCCCCGCCCCGAAGCGCTGATCGACGGCCTTATTCAATTAAAAGAAAAAATTAAAAGTGGAAAAGCAGGTAAATAAGGAACGCTGTATGACTGCACAAGAAATCCATGACACTATCCAGGGGAAATTCCCTGATGTAATTATTGAATTTAACGATTCCGTGTTACAACCTTATATTAAATGTACACCCAACCAATTTAACGAAGTGTGTCAATTCCTGCGTGATGAAGAAGAATTGAACTTTGACGCTTTGATGAATTGTTCCGGTGTGGATTATGGCGAAGAGTTAGGAGTGGTTTATCACCTCTATTCCATGACCCATCGCCATAAAATTGTATTAAAAGTAAATGTGACTCGCGAAAATGCCGAGATTCCGACCGTGGCCGATATCTGGCGCACAGCCGATTGGCATGAACGCGAAATATTTGACCTTTATGGCATTAATTTTATAAACCATCCGGATATGCGTCGCATTTTACTTCCGGACGACTGGGAAGGCTATCCCCTGCGCAAAGATTATGTGCAGCCTCAGTTTTATAATGGAATAGAGATAGCACATCCCGATATGAAAGGTAATTCAGATGAAGAAAAGTAATTTCCCTGAATCTCAATTTGAGTTACAAATACCCGATCCGCTGAGAACCGATGAAATGACACTGAGTATGGGGCCTCAGCATCCCAGTACACACGGTGTTTTACAGGTTATTTTAAAAACGGATGGCGAAATTGTTAACAGTGCCAGGCCACAAATCGGTTATCTGCACCGCTGTTTCGAAAAGCATGCGGAAAATATCACCTGGCATCAAGTAATTCCATTTACGGATCGGTTAGACTACATTGCCTCTATGAACAACAATCTCGGTTATGCGATCGGTGTTGAGCGTATGATGAATCTGGAAGTAAACGAGCGCGCCGAATATTTACGCGTTATCGTAGCCGAGCTTAATCGTATTGCCAGCCATCTAATCGCCTTGGGAACGTATGGCTTGGATATTGGCGCCTTCACACCTTTTCTGTATGTATTCCGCGATCGTGAAAAGATTCTGGATCTGTTCGAAGAAATCTGCGGCGCGCGCCTTTTATACAATTATGTATGGGTTGGCGGCGTAGCTTATGATGCCCCGGAAGGCTGGCGTGAAAAGGTTTTGGAATTTGTAGATTATTTTGAACCAAAAATTAAAGAGTACAATGACATTTTAACGTACAATAAAATATTCATCGAACGGACCGCCAATGTGGGCGTTATTCCCGCGGATGTTGGCATTAGCTATGGTGTTAGCGGTCCCTCTTTACGTGGATCCGGCGTCAATTTCGATCTGCGAAAAGACGATCCCTATTCCGTTTACGACCGTTTTGAATTTGATGTGATTACCGGCAAAGGTGAAATGGGTACTATTGGTGATACCTGGGATCGCTATTGGGTACGCGTAGCCGAAATGTACGAATCTGCAAAAATTATTCGCCAGGCTGCAGAACAATTGCCCGAAGGTGATGCCAAAGAGACCATTCCGCGAAATATTAAAGTACCTGCCGGTGAATATTATATGCGTACGGAAACACCAAGGGGTGAATTGGGCTATTACATTATTTCTGATGGCGGTAAAATGCCAAACCGTGTAAAAGTCCGCTCTCCGGCCTTCTGTAATTTAAGTGTGTTACCGGCCATTGCACCGGGTGTTATGATTGCCGACCTGGTGGCCATTATTGGTAGTTTGGATATAGTTCTCGGTGAAGTAGACCGGTAAAAGTCTTAGAACTTTCCGGATTATTTAAAAATTATTTTGGGGTTATTATGGAACCGCTTGTTCAGTTTTTTTACATTCTGCTCCCGTTCCTGCGTGACTGGCCTGAATGGCTGGCACTCACAGTAATCGGTATTGTAGCAGCATTGCTCATGTTTGGCTTTGTTGCGATATTTGCCTTGTTTGCGATCTGGCTGGAACGAAAAGTATCGGCTCATATGCAGGATCGCATCGGCCCGATGGAAGTTGGTGGATGGCATGGATGGGCTCAGACAATAGCCGATACCATTAAACTATTGGTTAAAGAAGATATTGTACCGGAAAATGCAGACCGTATTCTGTTTAAGCTGGCGCCGGCAATTGTTTTTACCGCTGCTTTGGCCGGTTTTGCTGTTTTGCCGTGGACGCAGGATTTTATTCCGGCTGATTTAAATGTCGGTCTGCTTTATATCCTGTCCGTTTCCTCTTTTGCCGTGATTGGTATTTTAATGGGCGGTTGGGCTTCCAACAATAAATGGTCGCTTTACGGAGCCATGCGCTCGGCTTCACAGATGGTTTCTTACGAAATACCGGTGGCTCTGGCACTTTTGGCTGTGGTAATGAACGCCGGTACCCTGAGTATGCGGCATCTGGTTATGGCTCAGAGTGGAAATATTTTGGACTGGAATGTTTTCAACTTCTTTCCTTTAACAGCCGTTGCCTTTATCATTTATTTTGTAGCCTCTTTGGCCGAAGTAAACCGAACCCCCTTTGACCTACCAGAGGGCGAATCAGAGCTGGTGGGTGGTTTCCATACAGAATACAGCGGCATGCGTTTTGCTTTTTTCTTTTTGGGTGAATACGCCAACATGTATGTGGTATCAGCCATTGCCACCACTGTATTTCTGGGCGGCTGGCTGCCACCGTTTGAATTTTTAAGTTTTATTCCGGGTCCCATCTGGTTTGTTGGGAAAGCTATGACAATGGTATTTATTCAGATGTGGCTGCGCTGGACCCTTCCGCGCCTGCGTGTAGATCAGTTGATGTACACTTGCTGGAAAGTGCTGACACCTTTTTCATTTGCAATCATTTTGCTTATAGGCTTGTGGAAAGTTATTTAATATTAATATGGTGATGACCTATGAAACAATATTTTAAAAATATATACGAAGCCATTGCAACCATTCTGGTCGGTATGGGTGTTACCTGGCGGCATTTATTTACACGCGCAGTAACGGTTCAATACCCCCATGTAAAACGAGAACTGCCCGAACGTTCCCGTATGCAACTTTTTGTTGACATGGATGATTGTATCGGTTGTATGCAGTGCCAACGAGCCTGTCCGGTGGATTGTATTGACATTAAAACCATTCGTGCAGGCAAAGAAGAAGATCTTGGTGAAGCGGGAAATGGTACCAAGAAAAAATTACATGTGGTTCAGTTTTATATTGACATGGCCAAATGCTGCTATTGTGCGGATTGTGTGTTCCCCTGTCCCACAGGCGCTATTCGGATGACACCGGAATACGAATTTATTACTTATGACCGTTCCAGTCTGCTTATCAACTTTTCCCAATATTCGGATGAGGAACGGGCTGCTCTGGAAGAACGGGAACGAAAAGAAAAAGAAGCCCAGGCAGCGGCAAAAGCTGCGCGCTTAAAAGCAGCGGAAGAAGCTAAAAAAACGGCTGCTGCCCAAAAAGATGAAAGTAAATCGGAATAATATTTTATTTAAGATAATTGGAGATTAAAAGGGATGGAAGCAAATCAAATACTTTTTATTGCCATCGCCCTGCTAACGGTTCTTTCTGCCGCAATGGTCGCTTTTTCCAATAAATTGATTCATTCGGCCTTCGCATTGCTGGCTACTTTTACCGGCTTTGCCATGCTATACGTCTATTTAAGCGCCGATTTTTTAGCGGTAACCCAAATTGTGGTTTATGTGGGTGGTATCCTGATCCTGATTCTCTTTGGTGTGTTGATGACGCATAAAATTTACAGCACCACTAAGAAAACAGCTCATAATTCCCTAATCGTCAGCTTGTTGGGCGGTATATTGTCGGCCGGTCTGATTCTCTTTATCATTTCAAAGGCGCCCTGGGCTCCTTTACTTGCAAAAGGATTTAACCCGACAACCGCTATTATCGGTAAAGAAATTTTAACCGGTTATCTGCTACCCTTTGAAATCATTTCGGTTCTGCTCTTAGGTGCTCTAATCGGGGCTATTTACATTGCACGCGCGGAGGATAAGTAAACATGATTCAGTTAGAGAGTTTTTTAATCATCAGCGCCATTGTTTTTTCTTTAGGTCTGTTCACCGTTATTTATAAAAAAAATGCCGTTGGCATTCTAATGGGGGTGGAACTGATCTTAAACTCGGTAAATCTTAATTTTGTCGCTTTTTCAAAATATGTAGACGCACACATTAACGGGCAGTTGATGGCTATTTTTATTATCATTCTTGCTGCTTCCGAAGCAGCTATCGCCTTGGCTATCATTTTAAATATTTACCGTAATCGCGCGTCTGTTGACGTAACGCAATTGGATGAAATGAAACATTAAAATACCCTTACAGAGGAAATCATGATTCAAACAGCATTATTCATCTGGTTACTCCCTCTCGCGGCCTTTACCATACAGATTTTTTTGGGAAAACGACTGCCGCGTAAAGGAGACTGGGTTTCCATTACGGCCATCGGAATTTCGTTTGTACTGGCAATCCGCCTTTTAATTCAGGCGCTTACGCATTTCGATCCGGAATTTGTGGTTACTGCTAGCATTCCCTGGATAGATTTAGGCTCATTCAAAATAAACATGGGTATTTATTTAGATAATCTGTCCATCATCATGCTCATGGTTGTTACCACCATCAGTTTCCTGGTGCACATTTATTCTCTCGGCTATATGAAGGGGGAAAATTATTACAACCGATTCTATGCCTACTTATCCCTGTTCAGTTTTTCTATGCTGGGACTTGTTTTATGGGACAATCTTTTTGGTATCTATATCATGTGGGAATTGGTTGGAATTTGTTCCTACCTGCTGATTGGATTTTACTTTGAAAAAGATTCTGCTGCCAATGCGGGTAAAAAGGCCTTTATTACAAATCGTGTGGGTGACTTTGGGTTCTTAATTGGACTCCTGATCGTCTTTACAACGCTTGGCACTTTTAATTTAAGCGACATTCATCAGAGTATCAGCCAGGGTGTGTTAAGCGGTGGCTTACTGACTGCCGCAGGTATTTTACTCTTTGCCGGCGCTGTGGGTAAATCTGCCCAGTTCCCTCTGCATGTTTGGTTACCGGATGCTATGGAAGGTCCTACGCCGGTTAGTGCGCTTATTCATGCGGCTACGATGGTTGCAGCCGGTGTGTATTTAATGGCTCGCCTAAGTTTTATGCTTTCCTTTGACGCTATGCTGGTAGTAGCGTATGTGGGTGGTTTTACCGCGCTTTTTTCCGCGACCATCGCTATTACCCAAAACGATATCAAACGTGTACTCGCATATTCCACCATTAGCCAGCTTGGTTATATGATTATGGCCATAGGCGTGGGCGCTTACACTGCCGGATTTTTCCATTTGGTTACGCACGCTATGTTTAAAGCCGGTCTTTTTCTTGCTTCCGGTTCAGTGATTCACGCGGTTCATCACGCCATGGATAAAACGGGTGAACATGGCGACCCCAATGATATGCGCAATATGGGCGGCTTTAAGTCTAAAATGCCCATTACCCACCTGGTTTTTGTGGTTTTTTCACTGGCCCTTTCCGGGATTCCTTTCTTTTCCGGTTTCCTAAGCAAAGACGCCATTCTGGGCGGCTCTCTGGCCTTTGCTATAGCACAATCGAATCCGATTCACTATCTGCTGCCAACATTTGGCTTTCTGGCAGCGGCCATTACGGCTTTTTATATGTTCCGTTTGATTATCATGACCTTTTACGGCGAACCTAAAAAACCAAAATTATTCGAGCATATTCATGAAAGTCCCAAAACCATGACTGTGCCTTTGCTGACACTGGCTTTCCTGAGTTTGTATTTTGTGTACACTATTCCATCCCTCAACCCGGTAACGGGAGAAGGCGGTTGGTTCTACCATCTTATTGAAAAACCGGTTTCCGCCGTTCAGTTGCAATTAGGGCATGCTGTATATCAGATGACCGAACACGCCGAACATTTAGCGCATGTAAGCGGATTGATGATTTCCATTGTATTGGCGCTTACTGGTATTCTGCTGGCTTTTGCTTTCTACTTCTGGAAAAAAATTAATGTGGAAGCATTGACAGAAAAGATAAAACCTTTGTACTTACTATCATTGAATAAATACTATGTCGACGAAATATATGAAGCGACCGTTATCCGTGGCCTTTTACTTTGGAATGACCTCTTGGCCTGGTTTGACGCTGCAGTGATCGACGGGATTGTTAACAGTACCGCCTGGATTGTACGCAACTTCTCGGTTCTGGACGGTTTGTTCGATAAATATGTTGTAGACGGTTTGGTTAACGGAGTAGGCTTATTGATTTCCGGGTTTGGGAAAGGCCTGCGCCGCATACAGACCGGTCAGGTTCAAAATTACGTATTAGGCGCTGTACTGGGTACGGCTATCATAATAATATTGACATTGATTTAATTCCATCGAGTTAATTTGGGAGATGTGATCATGGGCTTGTTAAGTCTTGCTACTTTTTTTCCTCTTATTGGTATGGTGATCATTCTTTTTATTCCAAAGAAGAATTTAAATGCCATTAAAATCGTTGCACTGGTGACAACCTTTTTGTCGCTTTTGCTTACTTCTTATATGTGGTCGCAGTACAATTACGGTCTGCACGGCATTAATGCTGAAAATCAGTTCCAGTTTGTGGAACATTTTTCATGGATTTCTGCTTACCACATTGAATATTTTGTTGGCGTAGACGGCTTGAGTTTCCCTATGGTTTGGTTATCCAGCCTGCTCAGCTTCCTCGCCATCATTGCTTCCTGGAATATTCCCAAAGCACAGAAGGGTTATTTCTCACTCTTTCTTCTGTTAGCCACCTCTATGATGGGTGTGTTCATCTCTTTGGATTTCTTCCTGTTCTATGTATTCTGGGAAGTGATGTTGTTACCTATGTACTTCCTTATCGGTATATGGGGCGGACCGCGGCGTGAATATGCGGCGATTAAATTCTTCCTGTACACATTGGCCGGTTCCGTTTTAATGCTGTTGGCTATGTTAGCCTTCTATTTCAATGTTCAGGATCCTGTTACCGGCGGACATACTTTTAACATGCTTCATATGTTCGATCAGAGCAACCATATCGGCTTGCTTAAATCCTTTGACGGTCGTTTTTGGTTATATGTCGCTCTGTTTATCGGCTTTGCCATCAAAGTACCGGTTTTTCCGTTTCATACTTGGCTGCCCGATGCGCACGTGGAAGCGCCAACCGCCATCAGTGTTATCCTGGCCGGTATCCTGCTGAAGATGGGTACCTACGGTCTGTTGCGAATCAGCTACCCCATTTTACCGGATATGGCCAAATACACCTCTTACGCACTTGCTGTTCTTGGTGTAATTAACATTCTCTATGGCGCATTTGTGGCCATGGCCCAGAAAGATTTGAAGAAACTGGTGGCTTATTCTTCGGTTTCGCATATGGGTTTTGTGTTGCTTGGAATGTCGGTTTTAACACCGGCAGGCATCAACGGC
>JANTHG010000043.1 GCA_024762535.1 Calditrichaceae bacterium | reverse complement strand
TAATAATACCCTTTTCTTTCCCGTTAATATTTCTGCTTACAAAGGAAAATACAAACCTGTTTTTTCCGGCATTGACTATAATCATAGGAGCTCATTATTTACCTTTCGTTTACGCATATAAATTGAATATATATTGGATACTTGCCGCTTTATTGGTTGTTGGCGGGAGTTTATTTGGTTTTATTATGACTGATAATTTCCATTATTGTGCCTATTATACCGGGAGCATACTTTTATTGTTTGCAATTGTAAATCATTATATAACCCAAAAAGAAATCGCAAAACCACGCATTGAGAATGCAGGACCTTAACCTGTATAATAAAAGACAGATACTGAAACACACCCTGCAACAAAAACAAGCACATTTGGCCGATACTATCTTTTAAAATTCAAAATCTATAATTTCTCATTTTTTTGGGAATAGCCTTTTCATTTATTTTTAGCCATGTGACAGTGGTCACAACATATTATTCTTATTAGACTTAATATATTTTTATCATTCCGTATTAATCAAACCTAAAAACGAAATACTGAACCGGAGGTACCGGGCATTGTCAACAGATATTGTATTGATTGATGATAATGAAATTCATCTGCAAACTACGAGAAGAATTTTACAAAATTATGGTTTTTCAGTAGAGACTCTTTCCGACCCTGTGCAATCCCTGGAACTTTTGCCTGTAATTAATCCTCGCGTAATCATTCTGGATATCATGATGCCGGGCATGGACGGGTTCCACTTGTTAAAATCCATAAAAGAGCTACCACAATTTACAGATATTCCGGTGATTATATTGAGCGGGAAACAGTTTTCGCCGGATAAACGAAAAGCTCTGGCGTTAGGTGCGAAAGAATATTTAACCAAACCGGTAAACAGCCGGGATTTGATTAGTGAAATAAAAAAACACATATAGGAGTCAGGATGGGATACTTAAAATTTTGGGGGGTTCGTGGTTCCATCCCCACACCGGGTCCGTCAACCATGCGCTACGGTGGTAACACTTCCTGTTTGGAAATACAATGTGATGACAAACTACTTATTTTAGATGCGGGCTCCGGATTGCGCAATCTCGGCAATGCTTTAATGGGTAAAGGGCAGGCTATTCAGGCACATGTTTTTATCACCCATATGCACTGGGACCACATTCAGGGCATCCCGTTCTTCACTCCGGCCTATATTCCGGGTAATTCTATCACGTTTCTAGGCGCAGACGAAGCGGACCGCAGTCTTCAATCCATTATTTCCGGTCAGATGGACCCAACCTATTTCCCCATTGAACTGGACGATATGGGTGCGGAATTGAACTTCCGCAATCTGAGCGAAGATACCTATACTATCAATGATATTCGATTTGAAACCCTGTATGTAAACCATCCAGGAAATGCGCTTGGTTACAAGTTTTACCTAAAGGATACTTCGGTTGTGTACATTAGTGATAATGAGCCTTTTGACACATCAGCGGTTGCTTCCGAAGAAATGCTGGGCGAAGATGGCAATCAGAAATTGATTGACTTTGTGAAGGATTGCGACATTTTAATTCATGACGCGCAATATACACAGGAAGAATACGAAAAGCACCGCACCTGGGGCCATTCACCCTTTACGTTTACCGTAGATGTGGCACTCCAAGCCAATGTGGGACAATTAGTGTTGTTTCACCACGACCCGCTACATGACGACAATGCGGTTGACACCATTTTGGAAAGCGCCCGCCAGCGTGTCCATAACAGTGACAAAAGTCTGAACATCATAGCGGCTCAGGAGGGGCTGGAAATCGCTCTTTAATGGGCTTCTAACCAGTTCGCCCCAAAACCACTGTCCACACGAATGGGAACGCGCAGATCAAAAGCGTGTTCCATCACCTCTTGCACCTTTTCGGAAAATGCTTCTACCGCCTCTTTCTGAACTTCGAACACCAGTTCATCATGCACCTGCAGCAACATCCGCGCCGGCCAGTTGCTGTCTTCCAGTACTTCGTGCATCTGATTCATTGCCTTTTTAATCAGGTCGGCTGCAGAGCCCTGAATGGGCGTGTTGATGGCCGTGCGTTCCGCAAATTCCCGCACCTGGCGATTGGAACTTTTGATTTCCGGCAGATAGCGCCGGCGATGGAGCATGGTTTCCACATATCCGGATTTAGCTGCTTGTTCCACACTCTGTTTCATGTAATCGGCCACGCCGGGATAAGTGGCAAAATAATCGCGAATGAATTCTTCCGCCTCATCCACTGTAATATGCAAACGGCTCGCCAGGCCGTATCGGCTCATGCCGTAAATAATTCCGAAATTGATTTCCTTGGCTTTGCGCCGATGGTCTGTGGTTACCTCTTCCGCTTCGATGCCAAATATCAAAGCGGCAGTGGCCGTATGAATATCCAGATTTTGTTTAAAACTGTCCATCATAGCCGGGTCCTGTGAGAGATGTGCCATAATACGCAGTTCAATTTGGGAATAATCGGCGCTTAAAATCACATAATCTTCTTCCGAAGGAATAAAAGCCCGCCGAATTTCCCGGCCAATTTCGGTGCGAATGGGGATGTTTTGTAAATTGGGATTGCTGCTCGAAAGCCGGCCTGTAGCTGCCACAGCCTGATTAAAGGATGTGTGCACTTTACCCGTTTTAGGATGAATCAGCTCCGGCAAGGCATCCAGATAGGTGTTTTTCAGTTTGGTCAGTTTACGGTAGTCCATTATTTTTTGCACCACCGGATGACCGAGATAGCGTTCCATGATTTTTTCGGAAGTTGAGTATTGGCCGGATTTGGTTTTGGGCGGTTTCTTCAGCCCTAAATCCTGATGAATATTCAGCCGGTCAAACAGGACTTTACCGAGTTGCTGCGGTGAATTAAGATTAAATGTTTCGCCAGCGGTTTCGAAAACCTCTTGCTGTAAGGCCGCGCTTTCTTTGGCCGTCTGCTCCGAAAGTTTCTTCAATATGGTCGTGTCTAACTTTACACCGTTCCGTTCCATACGCATTAGTGTGTACACCAAAGGCATTTCCAGCTGATACAGTAAATCATCCATCTGGTTTTCGGAAATTTTCGGTTTTAAGATATGATACAGCTTCAGTGTAATGTCCGCGTCTTCTGCGGCATAGGGCGCTACTTCCGTGGCGAAGATTTCGGTCATTTTCTTTTGTTTTTTACCGCTGCCAATCAGCTCTTCAATATGAATCATTTCGTAATTGAGATACTGTTCGGACAGTTTGTCCAGTTTATGCTGCCCGGAAGGATTAATCAAGTAAGCGGCAATCATAGTGTCAAAATAGAGACCGTTTACCTCTATACCGTGTTCCTGTAAAATGCCGGCGTCAAATTTACCATTCTGGGCTATTTTTTTTATCTGCGCATCGGCAAATACAGGCTTTAATGAATCGAGCACTTCCTTTTTTTTCAGATACACATCCGGGTGATTTAATGGTACGTACCAGGCGCTGTTTTCCTGCCAGGCAAAAGCGATGCCTGCTATTTCGGCGCTGATAAAATCTAAGGAATCCGTTTCTAAATCGAACACAAATTCCTTCTGCTTTTTGAGTTCCGTTACAAACTGGGCAAATGCCTCAGAATCACTGATAAGCCGATAACTCACTTTTGTTTCATCTTTGGTTTCAAAAGCCTCGGCGCTGCCGTACTCCACTGCCAGTTTTTTCATACGTTCAGCCAAACTTCTAAATTCCAGTTCTTTTAGTACCGGTTCCACGGCTTCCATATCCCAGATGGAAAACCGCAGGTTGTCCGGTTCTATATCCACAGGCGCCTTGGTATCGATGGTTGCCAGCAATTGTGACAGTTCGGCCTGTTCACGGAATTTAATCAAATTCCGTTTGACAA
Source organism: Calditrichaceae bacterium (assembly GCA_024762535.1). Taxonomy (GTDB): domain Bacteria; phylum Calditrichota; class Calditrichia; order Calditrichales; family Calditrichaceae; genus JANTHG01. Next base: position 14,752 of record JANTHG010000043.1, on the reverse strand, counting down.
CCCCTTCTTTAAGGGCTTCGATATGGGAGTATATACCGTCTAAGGAATCCCAGTCTTTCAGCAATGTGGCGGCCGTCTTCTTTCCCACTTTGGGCACACCGGGAATATTATCCGAGCTATCACCCATCAGCGCTAAAAAGTCCACAATCTGATTCGGTCGTACACCCATTTTTTCGAATACTTTTTGCGCGTCTTCTTTTTCCGGTTCTTTGCCAGCCTTGGGCAACGCGTATAAAAACACATAGTCATTTACCAACTGGGCCATATCCTTATCCCCGGATACAATGTACACATCCAAATCCGGTTTGCCATTTGCGGCTGAGAGCGTTCCAATGATGTCATCTGCTTCATATCCGGCTTTATCCAGCACGGGTAAACCGAGGGTGTGGAGCGTGTTCACCAGGCGCGGGAACTGGGCCGACATTTCTTCCGGCATTTTTTCGCGGGTGGCTTTGTATTCTTCGTAAATTTTATGACGAAAGGTGGGTTCTTTGGTATCGAAAACCACAGCAAGATATTCCGGTCGCTCCAATTCGATTAGCCGAACCAGAGCCATCAAAAAGCCGTAGGTGGCGGAGGTGTTTTCGCCTTTGGAATTAATCAGCGGATTGCGGCTGAAAGCAAAATAACTGCGGTAATACAACGCTGAGCCGTCGATTAAAAACATTTTTTCTGCCATCACAGCCTCCTAAACAAAAAAACTATAATTCCACTACGGTTACACCGGTGTCGCCTTCGCCCCATTTGCCGAGGCGAAAATTTTTGATAGTAGTCAGGCCGCGCAAATAGGCGTGTACCGCCTGACGCAGAGCGCCGGTTCCTTTTCCGTGCACCAGCCGAACTTCATCCCAGTTACTAAGTAGTGCTAAATCGATATATCGTTCGGTTTCGCTGATGGCTTCGTCCGTGGTCAGGCCGCGCAGGTCAAGCTCGTTGTGAATATTAACGCTTGCGCTTTCGGAAGACGGTTCCTCCGCGCTGTTTTCCACCCGTTTCACTGTTCCGTTTTCGGACAGCACTTCCAAATCGGTTAGGGTCACGGTAATCTTCAGGCCGTTTTGTTCCAATTCTACTTCACCGCGATTTTGAAATATTTTAGAAATCACACCGCTAATTTCAAACTGGATGGAACGGGCGCGCTGCCCTACGTTAAGGTCTTTGATGCTAAACGAAGGTTTAGAAACGGGCTTTTTGGAACCGCTTACCTTGTTTTTAAGGGTCTCTAATCGCGCCCGGGCTTTTTTAACCACCTGCTTATCTGCCTGAGCCTCGCGAATTTCACGAATGGTCTTTTCCACTTCCCTGTTAACAGATTCCAGAATCTGGCGCGCTTGTTCCTTCGCTTCTTTTTCATACTGCTTACGCTTTTGGCTGAGCGTATCGGATTTTACCTGGTAGAGTTGAATCAAACCGTTTAAACGGGATTCTTCCACACTCAGTTTTTGGCGTAATTGGTTGTATTTTTGGCTGCTCTCGGACACTTCGGCCAGGAGTCGGTCTAATTTAAAATGTTCTTTACCGCTAAGCTCAATGGCGCGATTCAGAATGGTTTCGTCCAGACCCAGCCTGCGGCAAATCTCGAAGGTGTAGCTGCTTCCCGGGATGCCCCACTCCAAAGTGAACAAAGGACGCAGTTCCTTTCCATCGAACTGCATTGCAGCGTTTTGCACGCCATCCGCTTCGGATGCGTAATATTTTAGCTGATTCTGATGCGTGGTTGCAATGGTTAAGCATCCTTCGCGGTTCAGCTCTTCCAACACAGCAATGGCCAGCGCCGCGCCGCCGCCCGGTTCGGTTCCGCTGCCAATTTCATCAATCAAAATCAGACTGCCCTTACCCGCTTCGTTCAAAATTTCCTGAAGAGCCTGCAAATGGGAGGAAAAGGTGCTTAAATCATCTTCAATAGATTGGTCGTCGCCAATTACGGCAAACATTTCGTTGCAAACAGGCAGGGCCGTACCTTCATCTGCCGGAATATGAAATCCGCTCTGAAACAGAAGCTGAAGAAGCCCCACGGTTTTAAGGGCTACGGTCTTTCCACCGGCATTGGGTCCGGAAATAACGATTTGATGAATGGATTCCGACGTTTCCAAATTAAGCGGAACCGTCTCTTTGGGGTGCCGTTTCAGCAACAGAGGATGTTTGGCATTTACCAGCTTCCAGGTAAAGGAAGAACTGATTTCCGGCTGTACACAATCAAATTGGTTGGCATCCCGCGCTTTGGCCTGCAGCACATCCAGTTCGATGAGCACCTGTAAATTTTGTACAAAAGAAGCCTCTTCAATACGGGTTTGCCTGGTAAGCCGTTTTAATATTTTAATGATTTCTTTGCGCTCGGCAGCAGCCAGGCGCAGCATTTCATTATTCAGTTGTACTACAGACATGGGTTCCACAAAATAGGTTGCGCCGGAACCGGATTGTCCATGCACAATGCCGGGCACCTTACTGACGGAAAACTCCCGTACAGGCAAAACCAAACGGCCATCACGCAACGTAAAATATTCTTCCTGAATGTGATCCGTGTTTTTACGCATTATCCGTTCGAGGCGTGTATGAATTTCACCATCTAAACGGTTCATCTCTTTGCGAAGCGCTTTAAGCTCCGGGCTGGCATTATCAAACACCCGTTCGGATGATTCAAAGGTAAAACGAAACTGGTTCAGTAGTGCTTGTATGGGTTCCAAACGTTTTAACAGGATTTGTAATGCGGGATATTTTTCCTGGTGTTTTGCGGAAAACTGTTTCAGTTCTGCCACCAGTTCCAAAGAATCCTGCAGACGCACAAAATCGGCAATTTCCAGGTAGCTCTCTTCCGGCTCAATACGGGCAAACAGACGCCGAACATCCACAAAATCCCAAATGGGGAATCCGCCTTCACTCAAATACACCATGCGCATTTCCTGTACCTGGCGCAGTGTTTCTTCCAAAAGAGAATCCGAAGTGAACGGACGGCTGGCAAGCAGACGGGAGCGTCCCACATCGGAAACACAATTCTGAGCGATATGAGCTATTATTTTAGGGAATTCAAGGGCTGCGCCGCTCTTTTCAAATCCATGCATTAAAAATCCGGCTATTTTAAGGTTGGGACTAAATGTTGGGCTGTGGAATCGACTTTTTGTAAGTTACGTTCAAAGGTTTCTTCGATGCCGTATTTTTCAGGGATAATGTAGGTAATTGTCTTGTACATCCAGGGTGCAAATTCCAATATGGGCTGATAGAGTGCACTTTCCTGGGCACCACTTGCTTTTTTAACCGTATTACTGAATGGTAAAAATTCAACTATCAAAAAAACAATGCTGACGATCAGGGTTGCTTTGGCAGTGGCAAACAGCCCTCCGGCAATCTTGTTAACAGACTGCATAAATGTGAAGCTGGCAAATTTATTTAATGCTTTGGCAACCAGTCGTAAACCAATATTTACAATTAAAAATATCAGAATAAAAGCGATGGTTTTAGCTGCAAATTCCTGCAAATGCGGAAAGTAATTCTGCAGTATCTTAACTGCTGCATCCAAATAAAGGAAAGCAAGCACATAACCGGCTATAAGGGCAATGAGAACGGTTAATTCGGTAATCAGGCCGCGAAAAATCCCACGGACCGCAAATACAGCAATAATAACGATGAGGATGGAATCAAATGAATTCATGATAGCAATCAGGCCAGCCGTTGACGAACCAGATTTTGTACCAGCTTGCCATCGGCTTTTCCCTGTAACCGGCCCATGGCCTGCCCCATTACTTTGCCCATATCCTTCATAGAGGCAGCGCCAGAAGTCGAAATTATTTCATCTATAATTTTGGATACTTCCGTTTCGGACATCTGTTCAGGCAAATAGCGTTGCACTATTTTTAATTCCGCTTCTTCCTGATCCACTAAATCCTGCCGTCCGCCTTTTTGATAGAGCTCTATGGATTCTTTCCGCTGTTTAGCGGCTGTCATTAAAACACGTAAAGCATCTTCATCGGTCATCTCACGCTTGGGACGGAGTTTAATACGTTCGTCTTTTAATTTAGACAACAGGTTTCGCAGAGTGCCTGTTTCGGCTGTATTACCGCTTTTCATAGCGGCTTTCATATCTGCCTGAATGGTTGTTTCCAGAGACATAGTTTTCCTGGGATATTAGCGATTCATTTCTGCCATGAGTTTACGCATTTTACGACGTGCCTGGTTTAAACGGCGTTTGCGCTGTTCACTGGGTTTTTCAAAATGCTGATGGCGTTTGATATCGGCCATTAAGCCGGATTTTTCACATGCTTTGGTAAAACGTTTAAATGCTTTTTCAAATGGTTCGTTGTCACGAATTTTAACTGTTATCATGTTTCCCTTTCATAACTCTATTTAAATGTTCAGTTTAATTTTAAAACTATTTATTTAATTAACGTATTTATCCGGATTTCTAATCAAATCCATTTCATACTCAGCCGATTGTTTCCAACTCCGGCTTTTGGTTGCTTTTTGGTAGTAACGGAGGGCCTTTTGTTTCCGGTTGGTCAACTTGTATAATTCCCCCATATAAAAATTAGCGCCAGCCACAATACTGTTTTTACGGGAAAGTTTTAAAGCACTATTTAAGGCTTTTTCGGCTGCTTTATATTTTTTGGCGGCAATCAGTACCTGGCCTAACTGAAAGTAGTATGTACCTTTTTTACTATTTTTCCGTTCGTATTTTATGGCTTTATTAAATTCATCGGCTGCTTTACCATACTGTTTGAGTTCTTTGTAAGTAAGGCCTAAAATATGATGCGCTAAAACATATTTTGCTTTGGCGTCCACCGCTTTTTGCAAATTTTTAGCTGCTTTTTTAAATTTTTTCTGGTCATAATATATTTTACCAATACCAAAATTAGCTTTGGCATTTTTAGGATTAATCGCCAATACGGCGTTAAAGGTATTGATTGCTTCGTTTTTCCGGTCAGCCGCTGCCTGTAAATTACCCAGCGCCACATAAGCTTTTTCGAATTTGCTGTTTAATTTTATAGCCTGACGAAAATGTTTTTCCGCTTTATTGAAATCATTCGTTTTTTTCAGGCAATAGCCCAACATATATTCAGCCTGAGGAAAATTATCATCAACTTTAGTAGCTTTTTCAAATTTCGGGATGGCCTGATCAAACTTTCCTTTACGGGCAAGATTCAGTCCTTCGTTATAGGCCTGTCCTGCTTCTGGCTTACGAGCCGTTTTATCTTGTGCTAAACCCAATTGCAATGCAAATACAACTAATAACAAAATAGTACTAAGACGTTTCACCATTTCCTCCTGCTTCAATATTTTTAGAAAAACGGGAATATAACCATTTTATGAAGGGCTATCAAGTAATTGGGCCCGGAAAATGGAATTAACTGTCCATTTTGCGTTTAATATTTTCTTCGATTTCAAACATAGCTTCTGGAATATTTACATAGTTGGTAGTTTTAATTTCCGTTGCATTCACAAAGGATTCTAATTCCTGAAGGACAAATGATATTTTTTGAGTTTCTTTTATACTGACTTCTGATAATTTTTGACACCTTCTACTGTCTTCCGGATTTTGTTGACAGAGCTGAGCATATCCATAAATGGTCGTGGTTGAATTGTTGATATAATGGGCTAAAGTGGTCAGCATTTGTTTGATGGTTTCAACCTTTATTTCATGTTTCTTTTTTTTATTTTCTTCATACTGGTTTTGCGTTTTTTGACTATGAGCAGTTAATATCTTAAGTACTAACTGGGGCAATTGTTGAATACTTTGGGGCGATTTAATCAGAAAATCCGTTGCCCCTTCTTTTAGAGTTTCCACCGCTGTATTTAACTGATCATTGCCTGTTATAATTAATACCGGCACGTCAGAAATTTTGCGAATATATTGCAACACCTCTGTTCCCTTTGCATCCGGCAAATTAAAATCCAATAATACAATCTGCGCTGAATGGATATGACTTTCGGTTAAGGCCCCTTTGGATTTTACAATCTGAACCGTACAATCCAGCTCTTCGGTTAAGATATCTTCTTCCAAAAAAGCATGATCTTCGTCATCTTCAATTATTAAGATTCTAATTTCGTTCATTTTTTTCCCAGTTTAAAATTTAAAAACAAGTCCACACTTCCTATTGTGTTTGTGTGTAATTTTAGATCCCCACCCCCACTATATACTAAGTTATTACAAAGATCCAGATTAAGCGCTTCAACTATTCCGGATTTGGTTAAATATTCGGATGGCGTCCTTACTGAGCAACGAATCTCAATCTGATTGCCATCTTCAATAGCGCTGATATTTATATCTAATGTATCATTCTTTAAACACCATATATTGAAATTGTAAAACAATAAAAGTAATGCAGCTTGTATCGGTTTCGGTCTGCCCCTAAATTGTGAAATCGGTTGTTTAACGTTGACCCGGAAACATGTATTTGATAATTGATTCTGAACGCTTTGAAGTAATTCCATAAAATCTAATTTTTCATCCGTCCCCTTTATTTCCGATAAACGCAAGCCTTCCAACAGTTCTCGCTCTTTATTGACATTGCTTTCAATACGCTGCAAACGATTTTTAATATCATCGTTTAAGTCCTGGCTATATTTACGATATACCGATGAAAGCAAGCCTTCAATGTTACGAATGGGGGCCAAGAAATCATGACCAATTTTCTTATTAAATTCTTTGTCATTGTTTACAAAACGAGTTAACAAACTATTTGTTGCATTAAGCACATGGGTATAGACGTTTTCATCCGTAGTATTCTGTTTTTTCTTTCCAAATCTCTTAAATACGGATTGCACTAATTCTGCATAAACTTCCAACAATTCCCCATTATCAGAAGAATGAGCCAAACCGGTTTGAATATGGCCGGCAAAAACCAAAGATTTTTCTTCAACTGAAAACACCATAAAATTCACTTTTAAGTGCATTTTTTCAAGCAAAAAATTAAAATGGGGTTGCTTAATCCCCAATACACCCTGTTTTCCCAGTAATTCATATTCTGCGTTTTCTCTGGGTAGAATATAGCCACGCATCTGCTCTTTTAATCTTTCTGTCGTTGTAATCAAACCTTTGAATCCAAGGTCGAAAAAATTTAGTTGTTGTTCTTTCATTCGAAAAATCAGACAAATATCATATTCGAGGTTTTCAATTAAATCCGGGGCAATTCGATTCCAAATTTGTTCAGGATCTGATATTCTATTTATTAACGCGGCAATATTTAATAAAATATGAGTTGTATCCTGTTGCTTTTGAACTTGCATTTCTGCATAAGATTTATCAGACAGTGTCTTTTGGTATGATAACTCCAATTGTCTGTTTTCATTTAATAACCACTGAATTTTTTTTGATAATTTATTAAATTGTAAATAAACGGAACGAAACTCAGTTCTTATCTGACTCTGGTATGGTATATATCTTTGACCGGAAGCTACGAGTTTTATATTATTAGCAAGCCGTTTCAGGGGAATTGAATAATTAATCCGTAATACAAAATAGAATAATAGATAAAAAAACCAGCTTAAAATACAAATAATCCAAATTATTTTATGGGCTTGAGTATCCTCGATAATATAAGGAACAAAAATGAAAAGAGATATATTGAACAGTATATTCAGCACGAAAACCATTTGGGCTATTTGAATCTGTCCAAATATTTTTTTTAGAAGGGGTGTCATAAACCAAGCTTTTTTCCTGTTCACATTCGTTCAATTTTACTAAATCTTAACGTTGTGGTTATACAGACTTTAATGTGGAAATAGAATTCCCTTTAGATTAAAGCTAATTGGCATCACGGGACTTAGGGATTATTTAATATGTTTAATAGGTACAAATAGTATCACCAACCGTTTTATAGTTTTATATTGATCCATTGTAACTGTTAGCATTAAAAACTACCCAAAGGAAACCGGGTCTGAACGATAATAAGGGCTTTGGCCAGGCAAAGCCCTTAACTGTATATTTACTTAGCCCGTTCCAGATATTTCCCATCTCTGGTATCGATACGGATAACTTCACCTTCTTCAATAAAAGGTGGAATTTGTACCTTTAAGCCTGTTTCCAATGTTGCCGGTTTATACGAAGAGGAAACTGTAGCCGTTTTTAAATTAGGCTCTGTTTCAGTTACTTTTAAATCTACTGTAAGCGGTAATTCTACGCCAATGGGTTCTTTTTCATGAAAACTCACATCCACTTCGGTATTGGGCAACATATATAAAGGCGCATCTCCAAGCAATTCATTACTAATGGGAAACTGGTCATAGGTTTCTAAATCCATAAAATAGTATTCACCACCATCTTCGTATAAAAATTCCATTTTTCGGGTTTCCAGATCAATTTTTTCCACACTTTCATCTGGACGAAAACGGTTTTCAGCATTGGATCCGGTTTTAATGTTTTTGAGCTTTGTTTGAAAAAATGCCGGTCCTTTTCCCGGTGTAACATGCTGAAAATCGGTTACCGCATACAAACCGTCTTTAAAACTGATCACATTTCCTTTTCGTAACTGTATGGCTTTTATCTTCATTCATCCTCCTGTATTATCTTATTTGCTCTGTATTTTTCTTCGTCAAGTTTATATTTAAAATCTTTTTTCAATTGATGGACATATTTCCTGTAATCCCAGGAATTAAAAACTTTTTTTAAATCGGGATCGAGTGGTACCACCTGTTTAGCAGCTGGCCATTTCAACGGTTTCCCGGTTGTCTCATCAATTATGGCCTCCCATTCCAGAGCCCAGGCTACTTTATGCAGGGGGGAATTTTTAGTATCCCGCGCCAAAGCCTGCAACATAGCTTGATGTATCGGGTCAATATAAAAAAATATTTTGGAATATAAAAATGCATTATGATAGCGCTGTGGCGTATTAAGCAAGCCAGTAAGTTTTAACCGCCAGGCGGCGATCATCAGTAATTCCACTGCCTTGGATGCAAATCCGAGCCCGGGATACTCTTGCCCCGGAAGCCGGGGACGTTCAGGGGAAAAAGAAGCATCCGGATTTTGCAAACACAGCCACTCTATAGAAAGTGTATTGAATCGCCTGCCATTTACTCTGCTCTCAAACGGCATATTAACGGAAAACAATTCCCGCTTAAGCACAGCTTCTATGATCATACGTTTATTGTTATATAAAGTTAGTTTATGAACATAGGGATCTGTCGTATCCAGTTCGTAGTTTACATTGCTAAAACCTCTGGATTTCAGCGCTTCTTTCAAACCATACTTTTCAATTATAACACCAAGTCCCTTTTTGGAATAGTATCCCAAAAAGAAATTATGCCCCCTGCGGCCAACATCCACATTAAAGAGGTCCATATCCGTGATATAAGCGCCGTCATAGCTATCCCGTTGTAATTGCTCGGTTGTAAGCCGTTTGGCGATTTGCCAATACCGTTTGCTAATTTGTATGGCCATTTATTGTTTCCTGCTTAAGCATTGTGCAATAAAATCATAATAAACCTGCCAGCTGTCTAATCCGTATCCACCACCGGCTAGAATGACCAGTGGCAACTTTTTCTTGCGTACTTTTCGAAAAACAAACATATTACGTTTTAACATGCCTTCTCGAGAAAGGTTCATATCACCTAAAGTATCTTTTTCATATGTATCCGAACCGGCAATATAAAACACCATATCCGGTTTAAAATCCATACATGAATGGTTCATTTCCTGTTCTAAAACGGAAAGATACTCTTTATCACCACAATTCGATGGTAATAATATATCCCTGTTTTGCGGTCGTTCAATTTCTACCCAGGTATCTGCATGCATGGAAAAAGTGTACACATCCGGGTCATTTTGAAAATAAAGCAGATTACCGTTACCCTGGTGATAATCCAGGTCTATGATCATATATCTCTGCCCCCAACCCAGTTTACGGAATTTCTGTATAGCGATCGCTACATCATTGACCAGGCAAAATCCTTCCCCTTTGTCTGCATGGGCATGATGATAACCGCCTCCCAGATTAAATACAGGTATATTCCATTTAAGCGCATAGGCCGAGGCGAGTAATGTTCCGCCCGTAACCGCTTTAAAATATTCAAGAATGGAATTATAAAACAAATTGGTTTCATCAAGTTTAAGCATACGATTCACATATTGGGGATCCTGAATGCGCTTAATATAAGAATTGGTATGAACCAGGCGTAAATCGTCTGTGGTGCAGGGATCGGGGCGAAGTATATTTCGCCGTTTCAATAATTTATCTGCCACTAACTGATCACGTATTTTTTTAAAGCGCATGATATCAAATGTTTGGTGTTCACCTACAGAGGACAATCCATAAATATAATCCACAGAGAATACAATTTTAGCATATTCTTTTTTAAAAGGATTCCACATGATTACAATTCGCCCGCCCAGTTTTCCTCAAAGGCCTGCTTGACCGCCTCTGCATCCGACAGAGAAAACAATATTTTTTGTAGTTTTACGTAAGCTGCTTCTACGGTCATAGAACCGATCCCCACAGCGCCTACATCCTGCGCCCTTTTCGCGCTGGCATACAATTCAAGATTAACCCGTCCCCATGCGGAATGGCTAGCCAGTGCCACCGTGCGCCCGCTCAGCACGGCTTTTTCTATGAACGGGACCCAATCCGAATTTAAATTGGGTAAATTACCGGCGCCAAAGCCCAACACAATAAATGCCCTGGTATTTCCTTTTAAAAGGGGGAGGTAAATCGAGGGATTTAATGAAGGATGAACGCTGATCACTGCCACTTCATCGCTAAACCCCTCAATATACCGACAAGGATCCGTAGGCGGCTTAAGCATATTTTCGTACAATTGAATATCCACACCAATCCGCCCCAGATAGGGGTAATTAGGTGTATCAAAAGCATCGTACCGACTGATGCTGAGTTTTTTAGCCCGGTTGCCCCGCAGGATGCGCTGCCCAAATACAATTAAAACTTCAGGTATTTCTTTGGTAGCTGTTTCCAGGGCATCAATCAGATTAGAACGCGCGTCATTGCGTAATTTGGAAAGAGGTCGCTGGGCGCCGGTAAGGATAACCGGTTTATTCAGATTACGAAGTGAAAATGAAAGCGCAGCAGCGGTGTAGACCATGGTATCGGTACCGTGTACAATCACAAAACCGTCATATGTATCGAGGTTTTCAAAAATCACTTGCGTCAAATCATTCCACTGTGGAATCCCGATATCAGAGCTATCCACATTAAAAATAATTTTCACATCAATATCCGCCAACCCGGTAATTTCGGGTACTAAAGTCAGGATCTGATCCTGAAAATCGCCCGGGGCCAGCACTTCACTGGGTTTTAGCGGCATCATGCCAAACGTGCCGCCTGTATGGATTAATAGTATTTTTTTCATTTCTTTCAATCGAATTTGTTTTGCATCACACACGTTTTAAACAATATACGTATTTTAAACATATTTCGAAAAAAAAGAGGAAATTTTCAGGTGCAGACAAAGTTCCGATTTTCCCTGTCACCTGAAAGCTTCCTCGACGATATAGAGCCGCTTAACCGCGGCTTTTTTCAATTTAAAAAGGCCTTGCTGATTAAAATCCGCAAGGCCTTATTTCGTTTACAGATTTATTCTAACTGTTTTTTTCGCGAAGGGCTTCCTGTGCCGCAGCAAGGCGGGCAATCGGTACGCGGTAAGGTGAACAACTCACGTAATTCATTCCAACACGGTGGCAAAATCCAACGGAACGCGGATCGCCGCCATGTTCGCCACAGATACCCACTTTTAAATTGGGCTTAGTTGAACGGCCTTTCTGAATACCCATTTCAACCAGTTGCCCCACACCGGTTTGATCCAGACTCTGGAAAGGATCGTCCGGTAAAATACCTTTATCATCATACTCTTTCAGGAATTTACCGGCATCGTCACGACTGTAACCAAATGTCATCTGGGTCAGATCATTGGTTCCAAATGAAAAGAATTCCGCTTCTTCGGCAATTTCGTTGGCCGTTAGAGCAGCGCGCGGGATTTCAATCATAGTTCCCACCATATATTTTACATTCACACCTGTTTCCTTCTGAACTTTTTCGGCTACATCCACAACCACCTTTTTCTGATTCGCCAATTCAGCTTTGGTACCAACCAGCGGAATCATAATTTCCGGATACACATTAACGCCTTCTTTGGTTAACTGACAGGCAGCTTCCATAATAGCACGGGCCTGCATTTCGGTAATTTCCGGATAAGTAATACCCAAACGGCAGCCACGGTGTCCCAGCATGGGATTGAATTCATGCAAGGCTTCCACTTTGGCTTTAACCTCGGCCAGAGAGATGCCCATTTCGTCAGCCATTTCCTGCTGATTATCATCATCGTGAGGCAAAAATTCATGCAACGGCGGATCCAGCGTACGGATGGTTACAGGCAAATCGTGCATGGCTTTAAAAATGCCATAAAAATCATCCCGCTGATAAGGCAGAAGCTTTTCCAGCGCGCTACGACGACCGGCTTCATCATCCGCTAAAATCATTTCGCGAACGGCCTTGATACGGTCGCCTTCAAAGAACATATGTTCCGTTCGGCACAGCCCGATACCTTCTGCGCCAAAATTACGAGCAACAGTGGAATCGTGCGGGGTATCCGCATTGGTCCGTACATTCAATTTACGCATTTCATCGGCCCATCCCATAAGCTTGCCAAAATTTCCGGAAAGCTGTGGCTCGATTGTGGGCACCTTACCTTCAATCACTGCACCGGCAGTGCCGTCGAGTGAAATCCAGTCACCTTCTTTATAGTCTTTGCCATCTACGGACATTTTTTTCGATTTATAATCGATATCCAAAACACCGCAACCGGCCACACAGCAAATACCCATACCGCGTGCTACTACTGCTGCGTGCGAAGTCATTCCGCCGCGCTGGGTTAAAATACCTTTGGCTACATTCATTCCGCCGATATCTTCGGGCGAGGTTTCGATACGCACTAAAATCACATCTTCCCCTTTGGCAGCCCATTCTTCGGCGTCATCCGCATGAAATACGATGCGTCCGGTAGCAGCGCCAGGTGAAGCCGGGAGTCCTTTGGCAAACACAGTCTTATCCGCTTTAGGATCGAACATAGGATGCAGTAACTGATCCAGCTGTTCCGGTTCTACACGCATCACAGCGGTTTCCTTATCAATCATACCTTCTTCGACCATTTCTACAGCAATGCGAACAGCCGCAGCAGCGGTTCGTTTTCCGTTACGGGTTTGCAGCATCCACAGTTTACCATTCTGAATAGTGAACTCGATGTCCTGCATATCTTTGTAATGGGCTTCTAATTTTTTGTAGATGGCTTCCAAATCCGCATAGGCTTCGGGCATTACTTCTTCTAATGTTTTATGAGAAGGATCGCTTTTGGTGTTGCTGTTAACCGGTTGCGGTGTACGAACGCCTGCTACCACATCTTCACCCTGAGCATTTACCAGGTATTCGCCGTAAAATATTTTTTCTCCGGTGGCCGGATTACGAGAGAAGGCCACACCGGTAGCGCAGTCGTCACCCATATTTCCGAATACCATGGACTGTACGTTTACAGCCGTGCCCCAATGCGCTGGAATATTGTTAATTTTACGGTAGATGATAGCTCGCGGATTATTCCAGGAACCAAACACGGCACTGATAGCGCCCCATAGCTGTTCCTGCGGGTCGGTTGGAAAATCGCGGCCCGTACGTTTTTTGATTTCTGCTTTAAACTGTTCTACCAATTCCTTTAAATCGTCGGCGGTCAATTCCGTATCCAGCGAAACACCCCGTTTTTCTTTCATAGCATCAATAATAATTTCAAAAGGGTCTTCTTCTTCCTTGGATTCGGGCTTCATTCCCAATACCACATCACCGTACATCTGAACAAACCGTCGGTAAGAATCCCAGCCAAAACGTGCATTACCGGATTGTTTGATAATTCCCTGAACGGTTATATCATTTAAGCCGAGGTTCAAAACCGTATCCATCATACCGGGCATGGAAGCCGGAGCACCGGACCGAACAGAAACCAACAACGGATTATCGGAGTCTCCAAAGGTTTTGCCCATGATTTTTTCAATGTGCTTCATGCCTTCGGCAACCTGCTCTTTTACTTCGTCCTTATACTGACCGTCATTTGCGTAATAATCACTACACACTTCAGTAGAAATAGTAAACCCGGCCGGAACAGGAATACCCAATCCGGACATTTCGGCCAGATTTGCTCCTTTCCCACCCAGCAATTCTTTCATTTCGGCTTTGCCATCGGCTTTACCGTCACCAAACAGATAAACATATTTATGAGACATGATTTCCTCCAGATAATGCGTTTATAAAAATAATTTATTTTTTATATTCAGGCCTGTACAGCCCAACCGAATACAAGAATGTAATATAGAAAAAATGGTTCGAAAAAGTCAAGAAAACAAAAAACCCGTTCGAAAAAATGGCTGAAACCAAATTAAACAAACGGGTTGTCGTTGTAAGGGGATTTTAAATTAAAAGACAAACTACTTTTTACGATAATTCTTATGTTGCCAACAGTATTTGGAACCCGGGGCCGCAAGCCGTTTACAGCGCATTCCGTCCTGAGTAATGGCCGCACATTGCCGCGTAGATTTTTTTATGTTTTTACGTTTTGATCCGGTCACTTTGGTTTTTATTTTAGATTTGTTTGTAGTAATCTTATTAGAATTTATTCTCTTTATTTTTTTAGACTTCTTAACTCCGGATTTCACATTTTTTGCTGTTTTCATTTGGGTTGTTTTTACTTTTTTAACAGTTTTCGTTTTTTTAGAATGTGACTTAGCCTTGGCTTTTTTGATTTTTTTCTTGGCAGATTTAACGGTTTTCTTTTTGAC